>CACZAK010000359.1 GCA_902779075.1 uncultured bacterium
TGACTTGGAGTGGTATATGAGGGGGCATCGGACGAGGCGTCTTACATACATGCTTGCCGCTCAGTATGACAGACCGGGCGTTTCAAATATCGTACTTCGCTTGATGTCCTATACGGGCGAGACGAATAAATACGAGAAGGTTCTCAATGGCGAGGCAAAAACTGAATACCTTGCATTTGAGCAATTCATGGCCGATGGGCCAGAATCCCCCCTCAAGGGGAATTGACCGAACCCGAGGTGCGGTTGAGACGGCAGCAAAATGTGACTAACGCGACTTTTATCCGCGACCGAGACGCTGCGGTTTAGAATTCGACGGCGACGCCCACGCCGCCAAAGGTGAGGTCTCGCTTCGCCTCCGGCACGTGCATTCCCTTCACCGCGTCGCGGGCATCGTCCGAGACGAGACAGAACTGCCCGACGAACGCAAAGATGTTAACATGTTCCACAACGGCGTAGTCCAACCGCCCGACAAGCGTGAGGTCCTTGAGTCCGCCACGATAGTCGCGGCCTCCGGCTTTCGGCCCATAGAGGTTCTGGTAATGCCGACGGTCGCCAAGGTCGCCGAAGAAGTCGATGGTGAACGTCAGCTTGTCGATGATCTCGAACGTGCGTTTCACGCCGATGCACCAGAACGTCTCGTCGATGGGTTTGCGGATGACGCGCAAGCGCCAGTACGGCGTGACCCACGGAGTGTTTAGAACCTGCAGCGCCTGCCAGTCGCAGAGCGTGCGTCCGCCGACGTAGCCGGGATTCGTCACCCATTGGCGTCCGACGCCGTTCCGCAGCCGCCAACCTTTCGCGATGTCAATGTCGTAGTAGTAGCGCAGGAGATAGTCGGCTTCCGCGTAGGCATAGCGGCTCATTTTAGCAGAAGTCCCATCCCCCGACATCGCTGACTGCGTCCAGACCGAAGCTTCAAGGATGCCGAACTTCTCAAGGTCGGCTTCTGCCGCCGCATACTGGGCGGAATACGGTCGGGTGTCCCAGACGTGGCCGCGGCAGATGTAGGCGGTTTCGATGTCGGCGAATGCGTTGAACGAGAACAACTTGTGCTCTGTCGGTATCAATTCCGTAACTTCGTCGGCGATCACGTCTTCGGCGAAGAGCGAACACGCGGCACACGACGCAAGGGCGGCAACAATGACAGGGATGGTTTTTGTTTTCATGGCACAACCGAATTTTTCTAAACGAACGGACATAAGGCCAGATTGATGGCGTTGAAGGTGAAGTGGACGGCCATCGGCGCGAGGAGGGTGCCGGTGCGGGCGTAGAGCCACGCGAAGGCGATGCCGAGGAACCAGAGCGGAATGAGCGTGGCGGCGTTGACGTGGATGACCGCGAAGACGAGGCCGGAAAGAACCATCGCGGGCCAGACGGGCATGATTTTGGTCAGACCGCCGAAGAGCACGCCGCGGAAGAGCAACTCTTCGACGACGGGTGCCTCGATGAGAATGAAAACGAAGAGGATCGCCTTGCTGCGCAGGGAAAGGTCGTTGGACGTGATGAACTTGACAAGGTCCTGGTCGGCGAGGTCGATGTTGGTGAGGCGGGAGAACAGTTCGCCGCTCGCCCAGTTGAGGCCGAGCGCGATGAGGCAGATGGGGAGGGCGGAGAGGAGGGTGAGGTGGATGAGGTCACGCGGGACGCGTGACCCTACCGGCGGCGGTCGCGGGGCGACCGCCCTACCGGCGGGGGAATCCGGCGGCCCGCTCGGCGAGCGGGCCCTGCCAAACAATGTAGAAACACAGAGGATGAGGAAGAGGCCGCCGAAGAGGAGCGTGTTGGTGCAGAGAAGGGGAAGGTTGTTTGCCTCGGTCAGCTTGAGGTCCATCCCGTGCAGGAACTGGTGCCAGAACGCCGCGAAGCCGTTGGCGAGGACGGTGTAAACGAGAACCGCCCCCGCCGCGAGGGCGTGGAGCGGTCCGTATTTTGACGAAGGGGGCGTCATGCGTCTTTACTTGACGGGCTTGACGTCACCCTCGTTCGTGCCGCGGATCTTGATGTGGAGTTCGCGCAGCTGCTGCTCGGTGACGTAGTTCGGCGCGTTCATCATCAGGTCCTGGGCCTTCTGGTTCATCGGGAAGGCGATGACCTCGCGGATGTTGGGCGTGTCGGTGAGGAGCATCACCATGCGGTCCACGCCGGGCGCGATACCGCCGTGCGGGGGCGCGCCGAACTGGAACGCGTTGTAGAGGCAACCGAACTTCTGCTGGACGACTTCCTTCGGGTAGCCCGCGATCTCGAACGCCTTCTCCATGATGTCGATGCGGTGGTTGCGGATCGCGCCCGAGGAGAGCTCGATGCCGTTGCACACGACGTCGTACTGGTAGGCCTCGATCTCGAGCGGCGGCTTCGTGTTGAGCGCCTCGAGTCCGCCCTGCGGCATCGAGAAGGGGTTGTGCGAGAAGATGATCTTGCCGGTCTCGGGATCCTTCTCGAAGAACGGGAAGTCCACGATCCAGCAGAACTTGTAGCAGTTCTTCTCGCAGATGTTGTTCGTGAGGTTCTCGGCGATGTTCGTGCGCACGAGGCCGGAGAGGCGGTGGCATTCGTCCACGTCGGCCGCCATGAAGAACAGGCAGTCGCCGGGCTCCATCTTGGCGAGCGCCTTCATTTCCTCGAGCTGCTCGGGCGAGAGGAACTTCGCGATCGGGCCCTTCAGCTCGCCTTCCTTCGTCCAGGAGATGTAGCCGAGTCCCTTGCCGCCGTTCTCCTTCACGAAGTGCTCGCGCTTGTCGAACCACGTGCGGGCCTCCACGCCCACGATGCCCTTGACGAGCAGGCCCTTGACGAGGCCGCCGTTCTCCACGCATGCGGCGAACGCCTTGAAGTTGGCGCGGCGGAAGAAGTCGCTCATGTCGAACCACTTGAGCGGGTTGCGGAGGTCCGGCTTGTCGGAGCCGTACACCATCATCGCGTCGCGGTACTTGATGCGCGGCCACGGGGCGGGGTTGCACTGCCAGGTGGAGAACTTCGCGAAGGTCTTGCCCACGACGTCCTCCACGACGGCGAAGATCTCGTCCTGCGTGGCGTAGGACATCTCGATGTCGAGCTGGTAGAACTCGCCCGGCGAGCGGTCCGCGCGCGCGGCCTCGTCGCGGAAGCACGGGGCGATCTGGAAGTACCTGTCGAAGCCGCTCACCATGAGGAGCTGCTTGAACATCTGCGGCGCCTGCGGGAGGGCGTAGAACATGCCGCGGTGGATGCGGCTCGGCACGAGGTAGT
>CACZAK010000360.1 GCA_902779075.1 uncultured bacterium
GAATGTTCAAGGTGTGCCCGTAGGACTAAGTTGTTTTTGAAAGTTGTTTTGGTTGTTTCCATTACAAAGGAGGGACGGTGAAAAACGGAGATGCGCCCATTTCGGCGGTTAGTCCTTTGGCTGGAAGAACGCTTCGGCAGTCAGCAGCAGCGCATCCACCTTCGCGCCGTCCTCGCGCGTGTGGAGGGTCAGCGTCACGGTGCCCTTCGGCAACGTGATATCGACGGGAAATTCGCGCCACGTCCACGTAAGCGCCTGCCCAAGGTGCCAGTCGGTGCGCGGCAGCACGACCCGGCCGCGCGTGCCGGACTTTGCGGACGAGCCCGTGTTCGCCGAGACGATGAACGAGTCGTCCGCGAGCGTAGGCGCAGAGACACGCCCCCAAAGCCGGTACGTGCCCGCGTCCTTCACCTCGAGCTGCCACGACACGCTTCCGGATCCGCTTCCGCGGCCGCCCGGCTCGCCGGGCGTCCACACATACGCCCCGCCGCCGGCCGCGCGGTCCTTGCCGACTTCCATCTTGGACTTCACCGCGCCCTTCTCCGCTTCCCAGCGGACGGGACGCCGTTTCTGCACGCAGACGCGGTTCGCCTTCATCTCGCGCTTCATGCGTTCAAGCTCGGCACGGTACTCGGCGAGTCCCGGTACGTCGCCGAGGATTTCCAGTCCGATGTCGCGTCCATCGACCGCGAGCACGGCGTCCGGCTGACGGGGTTCGACATTTTCCAGCGTGAAGTACGGTTCGGCGGCCGCAAGGAAGAGGCGCCCTTCGATCCCGGCCACCGCGATTTCCGCACGGGAGGACTCCGCCTTCACATTGGAGGCCGCAGCGCGGAACTCCCTGCGGAACGCCGCGAACGCCGCAGGGTCGTCCGCGTCGTCCATCACGCGCACCCAGAACGCCGCGCCGGGCGCAGGGGCGCCGGAGACCTGAAGCCCCCATTCGTCGTGGTGCGCCACGGTCAGGCGGAACGCGCGCACGCCGGCCGCGCCGTCGCGCACGAGTGCGACGCGGGCGCTTCCGCCTCGCATGTCGCGCGCCCACGGCACGCGCACGGCGCATGCGCCCGCGCCAAGGCGCACGAACACCGCGTCGCCGGGCCTGAGGTCGCGGGCGAACGGGGCCGCGTCGCCAACGACGGGCACGCGCTCGTCGTTGACGAACACCTCGTCCACGTCGCAGGGGAACACGATGTGCGACTCGAGCGTGGGCGTATCCGGCGGGATGTCGCCGGGACGGTACATGACGAGCCCGAGGGCGTCGCGTCCTCGCTGCGCGCCGCCCCAGAAAGGACGCAGGTGCAGCGTCTTCTGGTGGCAGCCGTTCCCTTCGGGGATCTTCTTGCGCCCGTAGGGGTCGCGCCGGCCGTCCGCGATGAAATAGACGCGCGGGATGCGCTTCGCGGAGGCGAAGTCCACCGCGAGAGGGATGTCCATGTTCCAGTAGTTCGCGCCGGATGTACCGAGCGTGACGTTGCGCCCCGTCCACTGCACGCGCACCTTGTCCGGCTCCTCGCCCCACTTGGAGACGATCGTGCGCGGCGTGCGCGCGGCGAGTTCGCGGATGGCGGCGTCCGGACGCCACGAGGAGAGCTCCAGCGGCAGCGGCGGCATTTCGGCATGGTCCGCAAGC
Source organism: uncultured bacterium (assembly GCA_902779075.1). Next base: position 1,634 of record CACZAK010000360.1, read on the forward strand.
GGAGCCGCAAGGCCGACGGCGCGAAGGTAGGCCGCCATGCCTCCGAGGCCGAAGAGATAGTCGTAGTCACGGCTGTGCGCGCCGGCGAGTCGTCCCGATCCCGCGAACGAAGACGCCGCGACGTCGCTCCAGAAAAGGCGCAGCAGGCGTTCGGCGCGGTCGATTACGCCGGGATCGCGCGCGAACTGGTGAAGACGGTGCAGGCAGCTCAGGTCGACAGCCGTGTAGGTGGGGCTGGAATACTCGCAGATGCCACACAGCGCCGTGTTCAGCATGAAATCGTCGAGACGCTGCACGCCCGCGTCGAAGGCGTCCCTGCGCCCGTACGCCTCGCCCAGCAGCACGAGGTTGACCGCGTTCATAAGCGCGATGTTCGTGTAGGAGCTGCGCACGTGATGGCTGAGGCTGCCCTTGATCGCGAACTCGCACAGCTTGTCGAACTTCGCGCGCTGCCCGGGCGTGAGCCTGTCGCGGTAGTCGCGGGCGATGAGCGAACCCGCCTGCATGCAGAAGTCGACGGCGTTGTAGTCCATCACGAATCCGTCGCGGACGTACCAGCGGAAGTTGCCGTACGAGCGGGACTCCGGATTTCGGTCCTGGAGTTCGGCGGCGACGTCAAGCAGCATGTCGATCTTGTCAAGGCCCCTTCCCGCGCGCAGAAGGTTGTAGATGCACGTGAAGAGGTGTTGGCTGCCGAGATTGCGGTCCCGGGTCTCGACCTGGCGCACGAGACCGCGCAGCGATGCGTCGGCGCGGGCGCGGATCAGGGCTTTGCCTGTCAGCGGCGCTGTGCCGCCGCCGGCGGTGGACTGTTTGCCGCCGACTGCGTGAAGCGGCGAGATCGCCGCTCCTCCGAGCAGGACCGCCGCGAGAATCGTTCCGAACAGCGTTCGTGTTGTCATGGACATCTGCCTTTCCTGTGCATCAGGTGAAATCATTCGGGTTGGAAATGAATAGTATATCATAGTTGCTTCCTCAATGGCGTATCCTCTCCAACCTTGTTGGACGCATCCGCGTTTTTCACCCATGCGCATTGGAATTTGGAAACAACCAAAACAACTTTCAAGAACAACATTTTCCTGCGGGCGTACCTTGAACATTCAGAATCGTGGCAGTTCGAGGATCGGCAAATGGGCGCGAGCGAGTTAGCCCGTGCGCCAATCACCAGAAGGCTCGTGTAGATTGGAAACAACCATAACAACTTTCAATAACAACATTATCCTGCGGGCGCACCTTGAACATTCAGAATTGTGACAGTTTGAGGATCGGCAAATGGGCACGGGCGAGTTAGCCCGTGCGCCAAAGGCAAGTTGTTTTAAATAGTTGTTTCCAATCATCAGAAGGCTCGGCGGTGTCAACACAGCATTTGGGCGCATCTGCGTTTTTCACCCATGCGCTTTGAGATTGGAAACAACCAGAACAACTGGTAAAAACAACTTTGAGAGAGATGCGCGGGCTAACTCGCCCGCGCTTTTTCTGTCTTCTGCATATCACCTTCGATGGATTTTTGATATAATTGCGCCATCACAACCGTGAAGGAGACTCCATGAAAGATGCAGCAGAATTGAAAAACCACG
>CACZAK010000361.1 GCA_902779075.1 uncultured bacterium
TTCGAGCGCTTCGACGCCGAGAAGGTGCTGCCGATGTTCGAGAAGTACAACATCACGACGTTCTGCGCGCCGCCCACCATCTACCGCATGCTCATAAAGCAGGATATCTCGAAGTACGACTTCACGTCCGTCCGCCACGCAACTACGGCGGGCGAGGCGCTGAACCCTGAGGTGTGGACGCAGTTCGAGCGCGCGACGGGGCTCCAGATAGCCGAGGGCTTCGGCCAGACCGAGACGACGCTTTCGCTCGCGAACCTCCTTGGCGACGAGCTGGAGCCGGGCTCGATGGGCAAGCCCGTTCCCGACTATGGCGTGGACCTCGTGGACACAGACGGCAACCCTGTGCCCGCAGGCGAGAATGGCGAGATCGTCATTCGCACTGACCGCAAGAACCCGCACCCCGGCATCTTTCTTGGCTACTACAAGGACGAGGAGAAGACGGACGAGGTGTGGCGTCACGGCTTCTACCACACGGGCGACCTCGCGTGGAAGGACGAGAACGGATACTACCACTACGTTGGTCGTGCAGACGACGTCATAAAGTCGTCTGGCTACCGCATCGGCCCTGCGGAGATCGAGAACGTCATAATGGAGCTTCCGTTCGTCCTCGAGTGCGGCGTTTCCGCCGCGCCGGATCCCGTGCGCGGGCAGGTCGTGAAGGCGTCCATCGTGCTCGTCAAGGGAGTGCATGGCACCGATACGCTGAAGGAAGAAGTGCAGCGGTACGTGAAGGAGCACACCGCTCCCTACAAGTACCCGCGCATCGTCGTCTTCCGCGACGAGCTGCCGAAGACCATCTCCGGCAAGATCCAGCGCAACTTGCTCTAAGCCCCGCGCTGACAAAGAGCGTCGCCATCATCTTGGCGGCGCTCCAAAATCTCGCCGCTCCACTTGGGGCGGTTTTTTGGTATAATAACGGCATCCCAAGGGTGACATGCCGCCCCTCGTGAGCGTGTGGCTATGCCTTTCTTGAGGAGTGAGGGTGAAAGGCACGCCACGTTTTCTTTTCGCGCCTTGACGCGACGGGCCTTTGCAAAAGGCAAGGCGCATAAAAAGGAGGGTCGAGATGAAGTCTTGCCAGAAAACGTTTGGAGTGTGTGTGTGCCTAATCTTGGGGATGAGCCCATTGTTTGCTCAGTCGGAAGAGGATGGTGTTGATGCGTTGGCTGCTTTGGATTGGAAGAAGGGGCCAACAACTGCTAAAGTTGGATATGTGGCGAGTCAGAAAGTTGGTAGCGACTGTGCATTTCTTGAGGCTGCTGACGCCCGAAAGTTCTTGGAGTTGAATCATAATCCGGCTTCTTCGTCCGATGTTGGCGTCATTGTATCAGAGAAGTGGTGGGCATCGTATTCATATGATGATATTGGCTATGTAAGTGACGATGAAAAAGGATCACTTGATAGCGATGCGATTCTTGCGTCTCTCAAGAAAGGGACCGAACAAGGCAACGTCGAGCGCCGTCGACGTGGTTGGTCAGAACTGACAGTAGTTGGGTGGGCGCGTACACCGCATTACGACGAAATCTCGCATAACCTCGAATGGGCGATTAAACTCTCGTCAACGGAAGGGATTTGCGTTAACTACAATACGCGAATCCTGGGACGAGGAGGCGTCATGCGCGTGACGCTTGTATGTAATCCCGAAGAATTGTCGGAAGTCCTTCCTAAATTCAAGTCTGCCTTGCAAGGTTTCAGTTATAATGCGGGCAGTCGCTATACTGAATATCGCAAAGGTGATCGTATGGCGGAAATCGGATTGTCTGCGTTGATCCTTGGTGGCGCGGGCGCTGTAGCCGTTAAGACCGGAGCGTTCAAGTGGCTTTGGAAGGGAATTGTTGTTGTTGTCCTCGCGATCGGCGGATTCTTGAAGAAGCTCTTTGGCGGGGGTAGCAAAGATCAATGAGTGATGGCGAACAATTATTGCTCATTCTTTCGCTGGTCTACTTAAGTGGATGCATAATCTGGGTTAATCGGCGAATGGTCCTGTTTGTTTCTGGGTTTGGCAGGACCTGGAAGGCCGTTGTTGCTGATTATCGTTGGGGCAATTCGTCGGGAAGGGTGTTTCTTTTAAACCCCTTCCCTCCGCTTGGGTTCCTGTGCATGTCAAAATTGTTGCCTGTTTCCGTTTCGCCAACAAATATTGTCGCATACAATGTACAGACAATTGGTAATTCGGGGCGTCCACGGCAGTCCGGTCGGATAGTGCCAATTGGCCCGAACATGAAATTCTCCCGGAAGGATTCTGCATTGATTGTGAATGGGAAGACGTTTTGCAACATAGGAGACATTGAGACGGCCCATAGGCTTGTAGTGCTACTGAACAAGATCAAAGGGTTTGATGAAAATGCGCGAGGCCGTGCCATTTGCGAATTCTGGAGGGAACGGTTAGATCTTCGTAGAGTGAAAAAACGTATACGAACGGTGTTGGCGGCCAGTCGCAATATGCGCCTGTTTTGTTCGCTGGTTTTTTTCATAACTTTTGCCGTTCTCCCATTGACTACGATCTTGTATGGCATTGGTCGGACGGTTTTGCTCGGTGCTGGCGTCCTGTTCTTGTCGGCATTGACTATTAGTATGATGTACCAGTCATGTAACAAGCGATATTATCCGGCGTGCAAGGAAGGGCTATGGGGCGATATCATGAAGATGGTGCTTTGCCCGCCATCGGCTGTTCGTGCTGGCGATTTGATTATGGAGAAATTATCGGCACGTCTTGATGCGTTGCCCTTGGCTGTGTTGTTGCTTCATGGGTTAGAACGTGACGCATTTCTGTCGGCATATCTTGCAGATTTGGAGTCGGCAGAGGTCCCAGACAAAATGTCGGACGTCGTTCGCTCAACATGTCTGTGGCAAAACCAGACGATCCTGAAGGTTGGAGAGTCTGTGATTCCCGTGCTCAGGCGGTTCAGGCATGTCGGGAAAGAATAAGATGACAGCGCGGCCAAGGTGGCACACAGGAAGGTAAACCAGTACATAGCAGTCAATGGCATGCCGCTGCAACGCCGCGAAGCCAAGCACTAGGGGTCAAAACACTCAGAAATGCAACTGGGCGGTCTGCCCTGCGCCGCATTTATGCTATAATATGCAATTATGAAACCCACATTGGTAGTGTTGGCGGCGGGCATGGGCTCGCGTTATGGCGGCTTGAAGCAGGTCGACCCTGTCGGTCCTTCGGGCGAGGCGATTC
>CACZAK010000362.1 GCA_902779075.1 uncultured bacterium
GAGTGGAGGATTGGTGGAGTGGAGGAGTTAATTTGCCGACTCCCTCACTCACCCACTCTCAACTCACCCACTATCCTTTCCGTTTTCCGGACTATGACCCCGCGTCGCGGCTTGCGCCTCGCGGGATGTGAATATTATAGCAAAAAATCAGCCGCGCGAAAATCAAGCACGGCGAAATGAGATTATGGTGCGGACGAAATCGCGACGAATTTGCCGCGGGGGAGCGGAGGGGGTGTTTCGGCGCAATGCGACGCGACGGCGAAAAAGACAGAAGCGACCCGATTTCGACGCGTCGTCATTTTGCCGAGAGGCTTGACGGCACTGGCAAAATGTGAAAGACCGCGAAATCGATGTCGTCACCGGCTTTTTCGCCGGAGCTTTGCCGCGTATCCGCGGCAAAGCTAGCGAGCCCTAAGCCGAAACATCCCCTCCGCGGACGCGCCACCGCTATACATCTGACGGCGCGACACATATGCCGCGGGAATGCGGGCGCCTCGGAGATGCGCCCCTACCAAGATGGCGCATATCCCCCTGCCGAAGGCAGCCCGAAGGGGCGGCTACGCGTGGTGCGGATGTGCTGCGGACACCCCATAATCTGCAATAAACCTAAACGGCGTAGTTGGGCTTGCGGATGGTAGTTGATTTGCCATCAAACTGAATCACCCTGGCAATAAGGGGCTACCTCAGCCGTTCCGTGTTACCAGGTCGCACTGGGCGGACAGAAATTTACGCGAGAGCGCGAATCATCAGCTTTCCCAAAGTTACATGTCGTCGATGGAAAGTCCGAGAATCCGCCGCTTGAGACGGAGTTTCTCCGGGTGCTTCTCGAAGAAACGCGATGTCTTCGCCTCCAGAGCCGCAAGGTCTATCGCGGATTTCCGGCGCTTTATCTCGTAGAAGTCAATAGCCCCGGCCGTCTCATCCTCGCAGACAAGGTCGATTTCGTTCTCTCCCTTTCGGTCCCACCATCCGCCCATACACGTGTATCGCTCCTCTTCTGTGAACTTCCACTCGAAGTACCGCTCAAGGGAACGTCCAGAGAAAACGTCGAAATCCTCGGACACAAGCGCCCGAAGCCGTTCGAACATCCCCCTTTCGACATAAGGCGCACACCTGAATACATACCTAAACCAGAACCTGAGGAACGGGTCTTCGATTCGGAATACGGCGTTCTTGCTCGCTGGCGGTGCGAAAACAGGATTGACCTTGCGTATAAGGCCGTAGTTCCGCTCCAGGTTTGAGAGATACGCGCCTACATCAGAACCGAGGTCGTTCTTTATTTCCGCAAACTTCGTGTGGCCGGAAGCGATGGATGTAAGAATCGTGAAATACGTGGCGGAATCGTTGCCAAACTCCTGCATGAGAATCGAGCGCCCCTCCTCCAAGAAAGGAGAAGCCTCGGAAAAGAAGAGGTCGATCATCTTCTTCCTGTTGAAGGCATGGGCGTCCATGAACAGCGACACGTACCGCGCGACGCCCCCCGTCATCGTCCAAAGGGAAAGAACGTCGTCCTTTGAGAACCTGCGGGAATGGGCTGACAGTATCTCCTTGAGAAGCGATGCTGGGAAAGGCCTGAGGCTGAGATGCGCCGTGTTACGTCCGTAAAGCGGCTCGCCGTAGCTGAAGAATATCTTGTTCATCAGGCGGTTGACGCTGCCGCTCACAACGAGGTTCAACTTGACTTTCCTGTTGAGCTCGTCCCAAAGCCCCTGAAACTCGCCGTAAAATCCCGGATTGATCCTGTCCATCTCCTGAAACTCGTCAATCACAAGAGTCAGCGGACGCTCCTCCGCAAGGCGAATGATCTCCCGCAGAAGATCCTTGAGCTTCTCGCATGTCCCGTATATCTTCAACCGCCCTCCAAGCGCGCGTACCGCCTCTTCCTGAAGCGACGCCGCCAGGTTGCGTTCCGTCTGCCGCGTCAGGAGAAGATAGACGTAATCGCCACTTCCATCGTTCAGCGCCCTGTCGACAAGTTCCGTCTTCCCGACGCGCCGCCGCCCAGTCAGAACGGTAAACCGGGAATTCTCTATCGAGAGGCTCCGCTCCCGCCGAAGTATTCCGATCTCTTTTTCGCGCCCAAAGAAATTCATTTACTTAATCTCCGTTTACTTAATTCAGATTAAGTAAAGTATAGCAAATGCCGTGTCATCGGTCAATGGCTCCATGTCAGAATCGCACGGAATCGGCTGCCTCGACGCGGTAGAACTTCCGCGGCACATTCGCCGCGCGCGGGACTACCACCATCGCGGTGCCGTCGTCGTTGACCAAGACACCGATGTCCGTCCGCGGCAGAAGCACCGCGTCGCCGCCAGGCAGCGGAAGTTCCTCAGACACGCGGACGCGCAGCAACTGCGCAGTCATGTCCGTGATCCATCCGTCCGGCTCGGCCGAGACGACGAGCACCACGGCGCCGGGAACAAGCTCGATGCTCTCGATGTGGAGAGAATCCAGGGCGACTGGGTCGACAACGGCAACAGTGTCCGCGCCGTCTACGGTGGCGGTGCAGCCGCGGCCGTTCACGGTGAAGCTGTAGTCGCCGTCCGGCAGCCAGAGGTAGACGTCGCCGTTTGCGTCGGCATAGAGGTCCCGCGTGCCGTAGCCGTTCAGCCCGGAGATATCGGCTGCGGCGTCGGGCGATCCGACCGAGACGACGACGGCGTGCAGGATGCGGTCGGCGGCGTTGCGGGCCATATTCGTCACGACGCACCGACTCTGCGTGAAGCGAGCCTTCTCCGAGTCGAAATGCGCGAGCACGACGTTTCCGCCCGTGATGACGACGCCGTTGTTGATGCCGTAGGTCGTGGAGTAGGTCAGGCCGTCCCCGATGTCGGCCGCGAAGACGCTTTCATCCTGGTAGCCGCCGCAGGCATAGACGGTGCCGCCGGAGATTTCGATGCCTCCGTCGGCGCCGTCGTGAGCCATGGCTAGGGAGCCGCCGATGCCGGCGGCCGCATAGCCGTATTTCGTCCCGCCGTAGGCGTAGACCCGGCCGCCCGTGATGCGGATCGGCCCGGTCATTCCGCCTCGTCCGGCGCCGATGGCGGCGGCGGAGTACCCCTCGTCGTCGGTCGCGCTGCTGTGCGCCTCGACGGTTCCGCCGGCGATGGTGATGGAGCCAGACCTGAGGTTGTCGCCGTTGGGGGTGCCGATGCCCGCGCC
>CACZAK010000363.1 GCA_902779075.1 uncultured bacterium
TAGGGATATGATGGTTCGTTCGGCGGCGTCCGAAGGCTCCTCCTCAGGGGCCCTCGGCGAATACGCCGTATCCCTTCGCTCGGACCTTCGCTCCGCCGCCGAACAAAAGGCCTGGTGGGATTATCTCGCAGCGCAGATACAGGTGCGGACTAAGTTCCTGAAGGACATTCCTGCGGCGATCAAGTGCTTTGTCTCCGACGATTTTCCGTTTGACGAAAAGGCGGTGGAAAAGCGCCTCAAAAAGCCGGGCGTCAAGGCAACGCTCCTCGACCTCGTGGAGCGCTTCTCCAAGGTCGAGGACTGGACTGCGCCCGCGCTTGAGGCCGTCGTCAAGGAGCTTTCGCAGGGCAACGGGATGGGCCCGTGGGTGCATCCTATCCGCGTCGCGGTCTCTGGCCGCGGCGAGGGCATCGGGCTTTTCGAGATGCTCCAGCTCCTTGGAAAGGAGAAGACTTTGGCTCGTCTGCGTCATGCGGCAGAGACATTGGCTTCTGAATGAACCAACTGGCATGATTGGTGGAAATGGTTTAAGCCGTGCAGAACGTGTAGATCGTGTAGAGCATTAGGCAATCAAGAAACATGAAAAAGGCGGAGACAAAGTCGAATATCGTTCTTGTCGGCACGTACCGTCCGGAGAACGAATCATGGATTCGTGAGCGAAGGCTCTACAATCTGCCGTTGCCATTTTTTGTCAGCCGCAAAGAACGCAAGGATCGCAAAGACGGTAGGGCGGGCGCGCCGCGCACGCCGCCCGCCGCTCTGCCGTTTCACCAAAACATTTCCGCCATCGTCCTTTTTGCAGAGGGGCATCCGAACTTCGCCTCCAAGGCGAAATTCAAGGATGTCGTTGATGGCGCGTGGTTGAAGAAAAACGGGTATTCGCTTTCCGCGAAACCGCATGGCGAGATGTATGCCCTCTACGAACTCCTTGAGGAATCCACGCCCGCGAAACTTCTCGGCCGCAAGTCCGCCGAGGTGTTCGTGAGTTCCTCGCGCTGTCCCGTCGTCAAGATCGACGAGTCGTTCTACTCCAAGCCCTATCCTGTTACTGGCGGAAAGTCGATGCCCTACGTCTTCGACTGCCTCAAGCCCTACTTCAGAAAGTGGAGGTCGGCGACGACGTTCGGTCCTATGCAGGAACTTCATGTGGCGGCATCTGTCTTGGGAAATGATGCGTCAAATGGTGGCATAGGTGTTCGCGGTGATGATTTTATCAAGTCCAGGATTTTGTCGCTTCGTGGTGTTCAGGTGATGCTTGACAGCGACTTGGCAATGCTGTATGGCGTGGAGACAAAGGTATTAAACCAGGCAGTTAAACGAAATATTGAGCGATTTCCGCCAGATTTCATGTTTCAGGTAACGGATGCAGAGTGGCGGGAGGCGCAGGATGCCGTCGCAAACTTGAAGTCACAATTTGTGACTTCAAGTTGGGGTGGCGTCAGGAAACGACCATTTGCATTTACGGAAAATGGAATCGCAATGCTCAGTGGCGTCCTTCGTTCTCAAACTGCGATTGAAATTAACATCCGAATAATGCGGGTGTTTGTTGCCATTCGACGTTTTGCGATTGCAAACATGGGAATTTTGCAGCGGCTTGGCGCCGTTGAGGTAAAGCAGGCTGTGATGGACGAGAAGCTGAATGCAGTACTCGGCCGGATCAAGTGCAGAGAATTCCCTCCAGAAAGGATATTCTATGATGGGCATGAATATGACGCTTACGACAAGATAGTGGAGTTCATCCGGAAGGCAAGGCGCGACATCGTTGTAATTGATGCGTATGCCGATAATGTCGTCCTTCAGATATTGGGAAAAAAACGCACGGGAGTGTCCGTGACCGTTGTGAAGGGGCCTCGGGCGCGGCTGACGACGCTGGATGTCTCGAAATTCAACGCGCAGTTCGCAAATTCCCTGACGGTCAAGACATCGCCGGCATTCCACGACAGGTTCATAATAATCGACCAGTCGTTGCTGCTGCATGTGGGCGCGTCGTTGAACTACATCGGCAAGAAGTGCTTTGCGATTTCCGTTCTTGACGCGGCAAACATTCCGTCGATCATGGGGAGGATTTGAGGTGGAGAAAAGAGATTTAATGGAGGCTGCGTGATGAATCAAAGAAGTCAGAACATGCAGTTTAGATTTGAAAATCCCAGACTTGAGAAATGGTTTCTTGCGCAGATGGGTAAAGCGGAGGCAATCATTTCGCGAACACTTGAAAAGGTTGAGGCACTTGGCCATTTTGACAAGAAGTCAATTGAACATGCAGTCTTTGCGCGATAATCTTGTGGCATCGTTGCAATTTGCAATTGCTGATTGCTATGTTTCAGGAATCGTTGACTTGCTATTAGATGAGATTGTTGCTGAAATTGATAATCTTGGTAGAAAAGATTACGGCGCAGAAGATGTTAAGCAGGCTGCTGGACGCGTGTTGTGTAAGCGCTTGAAAATTGATAGTGCATCATGAAAAACCCATTTAACAAAATCGTCGGGCCGGAGGGCGAGTGGATTGATGACGAGGGCGCGGAGAAGCCGGAAGTCATAGACGATAACGGACTTTCCGAACGTGAAGAGTTCGCATTCAGGTGCATGAATTCGGCGGCTAATCTCTATGGCGTTTTGACCTTGTCGGAAATGACGGCAATCTACAACCATTACGCCGCAGGACACGGCTCTCCGGTTTCGGATCAAATGGATGAACAGGAGCTTTTGACAATCTCCGACGTGCTGTTGACGAAAGAACTGGACGATACGTGGTTCTCGGTCTGGCTTGACGACAAGAGCGGCGTCCGGCGCATCGTGTATAATGATTTGGCATCTGTTGACCATCCGCCGGGCGAAGAGCCGCCGCCGGAAGTGGCGAAGAGAATGATCGACGGGCGTATAGCAGAAACCATCGAAGACTTTCATGACGTGGATCTCAAGATGCCAGACGAGGATGTATTCTTCTGCTATGAAGATCCAATGTGCGACGAAGATACGCCGGAGGCCGCGAAGCTTGCCAAGTTCCTCAAGAAGGAATATCATATCTCTCAGCTTGACGCGGACATGGCCGTAATGGGCATTCAGGCCGATTTGCGCGTCAATGGCGATACTTTGACCAACGCCCTCGAATATGTGCGCTACGAGTGTGATTTTTCGCCTGAGGACCAG
>CACZAK010000364.1 GCA_902779075.1 uncultured bacterium
ATGCGGCGGCGCTCGACGGGGACACCCTTCGCCGCCCACTCCTCGAGTTTGCGGGCAGACTCCCGCCTGAGAGCGCTCTCGCGCGTCCACTGCCCCCAAATCGAATCGGCATGCTCGCCCTCGAACGCGCGAAGGACGGCTGTGCCGGAGCCCGTGATCGCCACATTCGTGCAGCCGAACGCGTAGATGAGCGGCGAATAGTTCCAGCACTCCGTTCCCTCGTAGGACGTCTGCACGGCGGGGAGATAGTCCTCGACATCCTGCGAGAATACGACTTCGGCGCCGTTCTCCAGATGCAGTTCGACATTGCTCTTCAGATGGATTGCGCCCGTCAGCCACCTGCCGGGCGGCACGACGACGCGTCCGCCGCCGGCATCCGCACAGGCGGCGATTGCCCGGGCGAACGCGACCGTGCACTTCGACCCGTCCGGCTTCGCGCCGAAGTCCGTAATCGGCACTAAGCCAGTCGGGGTCAGAAGTGCGGCAAGCAATAGAGAGGATGTCATTGTCATTTGAACACGATGCGGCCGAGATTTTCAAGATCGCTGAAACCGTAGGCGTAGGGACTCCAGTGATAGAGCGGCAACGTATCGGCCGTGCCGGTCACGTTGCGCTCACGGGCGAATTCGATCGCGAAATCCTTAGGGAGGTTTGGAAAGGCCTTGAGCGGAATCGTCAGCACAGCCGTCCAGGACTTTTCGCCCTTCGTGACTTGCACCGTCGTGCCAGAGTTCCATTTGAGCCCTTCCGTCGGCAGGTAGATGCGCGACCACATCTGATCGGTGATGCATCCCTCGGAATTGACGAAGATCTGGGCGTAGGACGTGAAGTCGCCGATTGGATCGATCACGACCTCGACGACGTTCTCCTGCCAGAGCTGCGGATAGTCCGGCTCGTGGACCTGCGCGGCGACGTTGGACATGAGCGGCTCCTCGCAGTCGAATGTGACGACGAGCGCGTCCGTCTCGCGGCGAACCCTTACGTCCGTACGCACCGTCTTCTTTCCGGCAGCGAGTTGTTTCTTCAGCCTCGTGGAATACGGCACGAGCGAGAGGGACTTCTCCTCGCCGACGGCAAGCTCGAGCCGAAGGGCCTTGAGCCCCGCCGCAAACTTCGCGTAGTCGGTCTGGCGGCGGCGGAGTCCGCCCAGGAACTCGCGGTCGACGAGCGCGATGCGCCGCGCCTCAAGTGAGCCAGACGCGACCTTGGAGAGCGCAGCCTTCACGCACGCCTCCATCCGCGCGATCTTCGCGGGCGAATAGACCTCCTCCCACATCTGCGCGTCGGAGGGCCGCTTCACCACCGGACCCATCGGCGTCTCTACCGTCTTGCCGACGACGCCGTCCATCCAGCATGTCTCGAGCGTCTCGTAGACCTCGGCCATGTCCTTCGCGCCCGCGCCGAACATGAGATGGTAGTGCTCGTCGAGGAGCGCGTCCACGTCCACGTCGTTGTCCCAGCAGACCTTCGAGAAGACATAGTAGTTCAGGTAGTTGAAGAACCAGCGGTCCGTCTCGGACTCGGCGAACGCGCCGTTCACGTACGGCGCCATCTCCTTGTAGAAGTTCGCCCAGGCGCGCGGACAGTTCTGCGGCACGTCCTTCGCCTTCACGTCGAGGCCGAGGAGCTTGCAGGGATAGTTCCACATGCGGATCGGATGCCCCAGCTTCTCCGCCCACGTCTTCGCGATTGCGACGGCGTCGGCGCGGTTCTTCGTGCCTTGCTTGTGCCACTGTCCGTAGATCGCGGTCATCACCTCGATGTTCGACGGCAGGGCGAAGTCGGGAACGTCCTTGTATCCGTTGTAGGCCATCATCGATACCGACCCCTTCAGGCCATCGGCCGTGAGGCGCGCGGCGAAGTTAGAGACGACGCCCCAGATGAGGTCTGTCTCCTCGGTCTTCCCCTTGGCGCGGCAGGCGTCGATGATCTTCCGGCACCGCTCGCATCCGCAGGGGACCATGCCGTCCTGCGGCATTATGTCGACGTACTTCCCGTAGGCGCAGTTGCCGTTCCAGCCGAAGCGCCCGTCCTTCGCCCACGCGGCAGGAATGCCGCGGACGGACGCGTCCTCGCCCTTAAGGTAGCTGACGGCGTCCTTGTACATCTCCTCGACGACGCCGCTGGTCCAGCAGAGCTGGCCGGGCTGGACGCTGTCGAACACCTGCTCCTCGAATACGTCGCGCTGGCCGTTGGGGAGGAGGCAGAAGTATTCGGGATGCGTCTTCCCGAAACGGCGCTGGAGCATGAAGGAGCGCGATCCGTGGCAGGCGGGGACGCGGAACGTCTCGAACCTGAGACGATAGTAGTCGAGCGTCTTCGCCCGGTTCTTAGGATCCGGCTCGAAGTACTCGCCGTCCCACATCTGGAGGAAGCGAGAGGTGAAATCAGGCTTCACGGTGCATTCGCCCGAGACCTCGATCGCAGTCTTCCGCGGCACGATCGTGCCGAGCTCGCCGGGAAAATAGAAGCGGACGTCCGCAAAACGCTCAAGGAACTCGTAGACGCCGAAGAGCGTAGCACGGTCGAAGAGGACCGGACTCCAGTTTCCGTGATCGAGGACATACCACGGATCTGTCTTCGGGTCGTCCCGTCCCGCGATATATACGCGGTCTCCGTCCGCCTTGATGACGAATGCGTCGCGCACAAGCGAAGAAACGTCCACACCCGCCGCACGAGACCATTCGCTGTCGCCGAGGAAGATAGACGCGCGGGACGCAGTTGGGGAATTCACCAGCGGGATCGGCGCGCCCAAAACACGGGCGAGGAAGTTGGTCATTTCCTCCGCGGCAAATTTCACGACCGGCGCGGCATTCGCCGCGACGACGACCTCGGCGTTGTCCTTAGTCAGCGTCGCGGAAGACGCAGATGCGAACGGATAAACCGCCAGTGCCGAAGCTACCAGCGCCAAAGCGATTCTACTATGTCTGTCAATGCACATTTAACATCTCCGTGTCCATGTTTCACCGGTAAAGAAACGCTGGAAAACGTCTGGGACATACCCGGCCCCAAATCCACACAAATCCACACGTTCCCGCTGTTGCTGGTATTATAGCACTTTGCGACGCGAAAGGCAGAACTTGTTAAACAACTTTT
>CACZAK010000365.1 GCA_902779075.1 uncultured bacterium
GATCGGCGACTTTGCGTTCCAGGTCTTCAAAGTCCATTTCGTAGGTGAAATCACCCTCGTTGTCTTCGCGAACAGGTACACGGCGGAGAGGATTTTCAAGCACATCGCAACCCTGATTGCGGATGGTCGCGAAAAAACAGTTGTAGGCAGGCGTCTGGACGATTACCTTGTCGCCTGGCGAGCAAAGGCACGAATGACGGAGGCCAGCGCAGGGACAACGCCGATCGCATCTATAACCGTGTCCGACGAAACCTGCCAGCGATGGCGAACATTGAGCCAGCGGACAAGACTTTCGTGCCACGAGCCCGATGGCAGGGCATAGCCGAACACGCCCTCCTCCACGCGACGGCACAGGGCATCGACGATGGCGGGTGCGGCGCGGAAGTCCATGTCCGCAACCCAGAGCGGCAAAACGCCGTCCTCGGCGGGCAAATCCCACTTCTCGCAGTCTGTCCCGCGCCGGGCAATGATCGTGTCAAAATCGTAGTTCATGATTGGAAATTCCATGTCAATGCAATAGGTAACGGTTATTTCAACAGAATGCGTGATGGCATCCGACGAAGAGCTCCTTGCTGTTGAATGTCAGAGGTGTGTCTGTCGAAAAAGGAGACGTCGTGAGCAGTTGTCTAGATCGATCGGCTGGGTGATGGACGGATTCTTGCCGCAGACAGGACAGCTTCCGCCTGGAGGTGGAAGGCGAACTTCGTGAAATCTGGACTTTAGCGCGTCATAGACAAGGAGGCATCCCGCGAGGAGTTCACCAGCGCCGACGATGTACTTGACCGCTTCCATGGCCTGGAGTGTTCCGATAACGCCACAAACGCCTCCGATCACGCCTGCCGTGTCGCACGATGGCGCAGAATGCTCGGACGAATACGGGAAGATGCACCTGAGACATGGCGCATGGTTAGGTACGTAGGTCGTGGTTTGCCCCCGGAATTGCAGGACTCCTGCATGGCTATACGGTTTTCCCTCAAGGACGCAGGCGTCGTTTATGAGATATTTGGCTGCGGCGTTGTCGGTGCCGTCGATGATGAAGTCCCAGGGGCGGATCAACTCACGCACGTTGTCGGCGTGCACGACGGAATGGATCGCCACGACCTCTACGTCTGGGTTGAGGGCGGTTACCCTCTCCACGGCGCTCTGCACCTTTGGTCTGCCGATGTCGCCCGTCGTGTGAAGTATCTGCCGCTGGAGATTGGTGCGGTCCACTACGTCGAAATCCACGATTCCAAGCCGTCCGACGCCCGCGGCGGCGAGATAGAGTGCAGCCGGAGAGCCGAGCCCGCCGGCACCGACGACAAGAACCTTCGCGGCCATCAGTCTCCGCTGTCCGTCGAGGCCGATCTCCTTCAGCAAGATTTGTCGATAGTAACGCTCTGTTTGTTCGTCTGTCATTCTCCCACCGGAAAAAGGCCCTTACTGATGTAGCGGTCGCCACGGTCGGGAAAGAGCGTGACAACGTTGCCGCGCAGTCCGGCGTGGATGGCCTTCAGCCCCGCGCCGTATCACGTCGCGCGAGCAGCCGGCGGCGAATTTCTTGTCCTTGAACTTCTTCTTCACGCTCTTCAGGTTCAGGTCCTTCGCGCTTTTCGAGGGATACATCAGCACGACGGCACCGAGAAGCCCCGTCAATTCGTCCACGGCATAGAGGATCTTCTCCATCTCGTGTTCGGGAGCGATGTCGTTTACGATGGCGTAGCCGTGCGAGGCGACGGCCCGGTTGATGGAGTCCTCGACCCCAAGCTCTTTCAGCAGGGTCTGGCTCTTGACGCAGTGCTGCTGCGGCCATTGCTCGAAGTCGATGTCGTGCAACATCCCCACGATGCCCCAGTAGTCTTCATCTTCGGCGTATCCGAGCTCGCGCGCAAAATATCGCATTGTCTTCTCCACCGTCTCGGCATGATGGAGATGGAACGCGTCCTTGTTGTAACGCGTCAAGAGCTCCCACGCGGCGTCGCGCGTGAGATGAGTTGTGCGTCTGGCGTTCGGTTCCGACATGGCAGCCTTCTCTTCCTAAATCCATCCTCCGGCTTCCCGTTCCCCTTCACAGCCGGAAACCGAAGGATGGGAGGCCACGCAAAGCGGTTTCGGTTTTACCGGGCCTTGCCGACCTCGGTCGCGGCCGGGACTTCAACAAGCGCACCTGTCTTCACGTCGTAGATGTAGCCGTAGATCGGGATGTACTTCGGCACGAGCGGATTCTCACGAATCTTGCGCACGTCCTCCACCACGCTTTCGGCGAGGTCGGAGATGGGCTGGAAGTCGATGTGGCGGGAGTCGGCACCGCCGTTCTTCGTCTCGTTGTACCATCCATCTGGACCGAGCGACGCGGTGTCCAGGCTTTCGTCCAGTAACGAATGGATCACGGGGTTCGTGAACGTCAGCATGCCGCAGTCGCTGTGGTGTATCACGAACCATTCCTGCGTGCCAAGCAGCTTGTGGGAAATGATGAGGGACCGGATCGTCTCGTCGTTCACCCGTCCGCCGGCGTTACGTATCACATGCGCATCTCCCTCCGCGAGACCGGCGAACTTGGCCGGGTCAAGCCGCGCGTCCATGCACGTGACGATGGCGAAATGCCGCCCGGGTGGAATCGGCAGTTTTCCTTTCTCCCCAAAATCCTTCTGGTAGGCGGCGTTTGCCGCGAGAACTTCATCTAGTACTTTGCTCATTGTAGTTGCTCCTTTCTTGTGGTGTCAACGGCGAATATTATCCCACAATCTGGAGCCGATAGGGTAATCGGAAATAGTTTCGCATCTGCATAGTCTATTCCTATCGCATAAGTCATCCTACCTCATTGCCGCTTTGATATAATATCAGCGTCTTTCTTACGGGACAGGAGGCAGAATATGAGAAGAAAGAATCGTGAAGTAACAGACAAAAAAGACATCCTCGACATTCTCCGGCGATGCGACACGGTGCGAATCGGCTTAACGGGGACTGACGGTCCATACGTGGTTCCCGTTTCGTTCGGCCTGGATTTAAGCGGCGAAAAGCCTGTCGTCTATTTTCATTGTGCCCGCAAAGGCATGAAGGTTGACCTGTTGGATGCTGACGGGCGCGTGTGCGTGGAAGGCGACATCTTCCTCGGATATGAAGTCGAGGCACATGGAATCACGACACGCTACGAAAGCGTTATCGGTTTTGGAAAGTGTAAAGTTGTCGAGGACGACAAGGAAATACTTGAGGGCCTGCGGCTGATTTGCGAACATTGCGGCTTCGACAATGTTCCGCTTGACACCTGCTGGAGGCTCTCCGCCGTACGCATCTACCGAATTGAACTCGACAGCATCACCGGGAAGCGCAATTTGCCAGGTGGAGAGTAATAGAGTCCGCTCGCCTGCGCGCGCCGCCGCGATGATGGCGGGCGTCGGCGAAACGACCGCCCGCAGCTTGAGACTTTTTTTCATTTCAGAATTTCTCCTTGTGTATCCTCTCGGGCTTCCACTTGTCCTTCGGTTTTGCCGAAGGGTCGGCGGGATAGCCGATCGGGACAACGCAGAGCGGCATGTACCGTTCCGGAATGGCGAGAATGCGCCGGACGGCGGCAACACGGTCCTCGTGCGGATAGACCGCCGTCCAAACCGCGCCAAGCCCCTGCGCCGTTGCGGCGAGAAGCATGTTTTCCGTAGCGGCGGAGCAGTCGAGCATCCACCACTTGTTCGGCGTTCCCTTTACCCCCTGAATCGTATCGCCGCATACGACAATCGCAACGGAGGCCTGCGCGATCATCGCTCCGAAGCGGTTGGCTCCCGCCAGTGCGGCAAGCGTATTCTTGTCGCGCACCGCAACGAACTCCCACGGCTGAAGGTTGAGGGCTGTCGGCGCGGACATCGCGGCGCGGAGAAGCGTCTCGACGGCCTCGTCCGACACATTGCGGGTCTGGTCGTATCGCCGCACAGACGTCCTCTGCGCAATTACCGAAAGCGCATCGGACGGCGTGTCTGCCGTCTGTGTGCTTGAAAACAGACAGTACACCTGCCAGAAAAGAACAAATGCCCATGCCGTCAGAATCCACTCAAGAACCCGATGCGTAAACCTCACGCCTGCTTTCGGACACGAATGCACGTCAAGCGGACGGTGCAGAATCCATATCGCCGCAAACAACACGGCGAAGCCAGTAGCCGACAGTATCAATGCAATGATCGCGTTCATCGTCAATTTCCTTTCTAGTTCAATGGCAACGGCCGTTGGCGCGACGCGGACAGTTGCCGCCCTTCGCGCCGCCCGTGCCGAGGCAGCGGTAGCAGATTTCGTTTTCGAGCGGTGCGCCAGTGAAGTAGGCGTCGAGATTGGCAAGCGTCGTCTCGGCGATGTTGGCAAGCGCCTCGTGCGTCAGGAACGCCTGATGCGAGGTGACGATCACGTTGGGGAGCGACACGAGAAGCGACAGCGTCTTGTTCTGCCG
>CACZAK010000366.1 GCA_902779075.1 uncultured bacterium
TTCTGACTACATCCGCTCGGAGCTTTCGAAGCGCTTCGAGGGGATAAAGTTCGTAGTCTACGACACTTCCGACAGCACGCTCAGCAAAGGCCGCAAAGTATGCGTCTCCGGGCAGCTCAACCTCCCCGGATTCTAAGTTGAGTTGTGAGGCGGTGTTTTTGCGTCGCCATGCCGCCCGATGGCGAGGCCTACGCCCGACCTGCTCGCACCCCGCATAGCGCCACCACTCTAGCGACTGCCTTCGGCAGCGACCTTCGGTCGGTGGATATGCTTCGCGGCTCGGCTTCGCCTCGGGGGATACCAACTCGCAGTTTGCGGGCACCCCACCGACATGATTTTGACGCGCGCGCACCGCTCTAGCGACTTGCTTCGCAAGCGGGCTTCGCCCGGCGGATATTTCACGCGCGGGCCCGCAAACATGCTCTCGCGCGCCAGTCGGCTCTCCGGCCTCTGCGCTTCGCGACGCTATTCGCCTCTAACTGACTCTATACGCTTCGCGGCGTAACTGCCGCGTCAGAGTTTTTGATATAATACTTTCATAAGCGAAAAATAAGGGAAAATCAAATGTCCATGGCTTCGATGGTTCGGCGCGTGCTGCGAGTGGCTTTTAAGGTGGTCGTGTTCGGCTGCCTTGGGCTTGTTTTGGCGCTGGCAGGGCTTAGCGCGTTCTTTTATATCGCAGGGCGCGACATTGATCCGCCAGATGTGAGCGATCTGCTGCCGCCTGCGCCGCCGCCGATCGAACCGTCCGAGAACATGGTGCCGGTTCTGATGGATGCTACGAACTGCTTGGCGCTTACGAACCGCGACAGTGCTTTGATCAACTCCTACAGAAAGGATGACTGGAACCACAAGCTTAATCTGGATGCTACGAACTCCGTTGTCCTGACCGAGCAGGAGGCGAGGGAGCTCGTCGATCGGATTCTCACGACGAACGCCGCGCTCTTCGCTGCGCTTGATGTCGCCGTTACGCGTCCGCGCGCGCAGTATCCCGCCGGACTCGAACTGCGTTTCATGATCCCAGAGTCGTACGAGACTCCGGTCTACAGCATTCTTTGGTCATTCGAGGATAGGGCATGGATGTATGGCGCATTGGTGGCTTTGCGTGCTCGTCGCTTGCGTGAGAACGGGTGTTCGGCCGAGGCCGTAGAGGAGTTGCTGCGCTATGGCGAGATGTTCGCGCGTCTTTCCTACAAGATCGAAAGTCCGACTTGCATACTCTCTATAAGGTCACCCAATTCGCTCGTAGTCGATGAGCTGGTAAAGGCGATGGTGAAGGATGACCTTGCGGACGACATTTGTGTGCGGATCGACGCGGCGTGTGCGCGGTGGGGGCAGATGCGGCTTGAAGCGCTTGAAAAGGATTCGGCCTATCTTATATGGCGCGTGCGCAACACTCTGGCACGCGACCGAGGCTTGACGTTTGAGCAGTATTTCCCGGATCGGTATTTCGAAATTCCGTCGGATTGGTGTGATTGCAAGTGGGCAGAGAAGTTCTCGGACGGCTTGAAATGGGCCGTGAAGTCGTTCCCTGGATACGAGCGCTATGCACTCCAGCCGAACCGCACGCTTGCCGAGTGGGCATCTGCTTGGCGTGAGGCCAAGCCGATTGTCATTGCTTTGCCCTATACGGTGGAGACGCGAACGCGTCTTGCCGAAACTGAAAAGGCGTGTGACAAGCAATTCCATCCGTTGCGGCGGAACTGCGTTGGCTCTTATGAGCTTGCCTCGTACAAACTGGCAGCAGCGTGGCGTTGCTACGGACGGATAGCATTCTATGATGACTCGTATCGCGTGGTAATCGCCGCCGCCCGCTATCGCCGGAAGCATGGCTCGCTGCCGCCAACCTTGGATGCGCTCGTTCCGGAGTTCCTTGCCGAAGTGCCGCGCGACCCGTATGACGCGAGCAGACCGCTCGGCTACGATGTGGAACAGGGCACCATCCACACCGTCGGTGCGGATGGTGCGTTCGACGGGAAGATTCCGAAGCCGAATGCCCGCTATGGCGGACTGCGCGGCGAGCGCTACCGCTGCATCCGCCGCATCGACGGTCGCCAGGTAGGCAAGCAGGAACGCCGAAACGGCGAGAAGGTGATTGCGCGGATGAAGGCGCTTCGGCTTCCGAAGATTGCGTTTGCTCCGCCGAACACGTTGGGTGATGCCTTGTCGTTTTTGGCAGAGGCGACGCGGAGCGAGGCATCGGATGCTGGCTTTGCGTTCATGATCAAAAGGGGCGACTTGTTGTTGGAAGATGGGGAAGAGCCTGTAACGGTTGGATCCCTGGTGGTGCCGAAGATAGAGGCGTCGGACATTTCCATTTACGATGCCTTGAGGCTCGTGTGCGATGCAGTCGACTGCAAATGGAATGTTGAAGACGGAGTAATCGTTGTGAGCCCTATGGGGGCAGGTGACTATCCAGACGACTGGATCACCAGAACCTACACCGGAGTGGGTTTGCCGGTGCGCGACTGGACGCATTGGGTCGAGGCGAACGGTGTGAAACTGCCCGAGGGCACGAGCATCCTCCATTCCCCGGAATCTATGCAGCTTCGCGTGTCAAGCACGAGGGAAATCGTTGAACGGATTGAAAAGCTACTGAAATCCGATGTGGACAAGAATTACCGTGATGCCGTCAGCAATGGCGGACAGGCGGCGGGGTTGGCATTGGCAACTGAATAAGTTATCATAAAGACAATGAAGAAAGTTTTTAGCATCGTGTGGCGGGTGGTGGCGAGTGTGTGGATGCCGCCAGTGGCGCTGGTTGGCATTGTGCTTGTCAACCTCCTTGACAATGTATTGTGGTTTAAGTATCTTATGTTACTGGTGCGTTATACACCAGACTGCGCGTGGTTTGAATGGTGCTGCGTTGCCTTCTTTGTTCTCGTCTCGGCGATTTCGATCGTGCTCTTTTTCTGCGACCTCGCGCGGAGGAAATGGAGACGCGGGTTGGCGCGGATCGGATTGTTTGCAGTCGGATTTGTGATGATGTGCTTGATGGGGGATAGGCTTGGCGACTATTCAAGGCAGAATCTGGTTCCGACAATCGAGATTTGCGTTGCTGGAAAGGATACCGCAAAGATTGGCGAGGAGAACTTTTCGCCCAACGAGCTTTTCGAAATCCTTCGGACGATTCACAAGCGGAGATTGACTAACAGTATCGCTTTTGTCATCGGCGAGGATATTGGCTTTAAGGATTTCAGGAGCAATTATCTCAATCAGTGCAGTAAAGCAGGTATATTGTATTTGGCATTTAGGATGGCGGATGGCAATTGGCGGTTCTATCATATAGACCCATGGGATTTGCTGGGGCGTCATCGTCAAAACGATCTCAAAATTGCCGCAGTTCGTATAGGAGAGGGAGGCGCACTTTCGTTTGAAATACGAAGATGGCACAACTAATTTAGGACAGCAGAACCTTTTCAATGACAGTGAGTCCGCAATCTTCGGCGGCGGCATGTCGGAACGGTATGGCGCAGCGGCTGTCGTGGTCAATTCGAATTGCAGAATATCTCTCGTTGCCGCCTGTGTCAAACGCTTGAATGAAGCAGGGTTTCACTATGTGTTTGTATTATATACATAAGCGGCAATAGGCGGCAGAACCGTTGTAAAAGGGCTGTTTGTGCGTTGCAGCGGCCCTCGCGGGGCTGCACGGCCAAAGTGAATTTATGATATAATATCGGCATCAAGAGAAACAACATGAGCCGGCTTTCGTTTAAGTCTTTTTGTATAGAGTACTATGCGCGACATATCGGTTCCACGGGAGCCGATGTTTACAAGATGTTTTTGGATAGTGGTCTCCTTAAGACTCTTGATGATGATTATGAGGATCTCCACGGGCTTGGATGGGAAGCTCTGATGCCGATGTTCGATAAATATCTTGGGAGGTCTGCAAGATGATTCTTTATCACGGCAGCACACTCGAGGTTGTAAGTCCACAGATAATTGTTTCCGATCTTGGGCGCGATTTCGGTCCGGCATTTTACACGACTGATGTCAAGGATCAAGCAGAACGATGGGCGATACGACGTGCGAAGTTTGCGCGAAAAGGCGGCAAGGTTGATGTGCCGGCTATTGTGTCGGTCTATGATTTTGACGATGAGTCGGCGTGTTCGGCCTTGAGGTCAAAGAGCTATCCGGACGTGTCCATGGAGTGGCTGGAAATGGTAGTCGCATGTCGATCTAGGCCAGCGTATCGTCACGGCTATGATTTGGTGTCCGGGAAGGTCGCAAACGACAAAGTTGGCGAGACGGTCTCGTACGTTGTTGCGGGCGTGATGCCGAGGGAAATGGCCATCTCTCAGCTAAAGTTCCAGCAGATTAACGATCAATTTGCGTTTTGCTCACCGAAGGCGTTGCAGTTCCTCAGGTTTGTCAGGTCGTATGAATTGGAGGTGCGCTGATGGATGAAGACCATACGCTGATCCGGGCGACGCTGGTTCCTGCGATAGTCGACTACCTTGCGACGCATTACAATGTTTCAGAGGACAGTGCGATGGAAATGTTCTATCGCTCGAAGACTGCTCAGGCTTTTGCGGATGACGATCTTGGGCTTTATGGTCAAAGCGCACTGAATATTGCCAGCAACGTGATACAAGAGCGCGAAGCTGTCTGAATGGCCTGGGAATGGCCATAGGACAGCTTCATTGTAAAAGGCCATGTTTGATAAAACAATATTGAGAAGCGTTTTGTCGAATACGCAGAACGTCCGAGCGGCACGGTCTATTGCTTGGTGCTGCGAAACTATGTCGAAAAGGACCTGCACCTGCTTGAT
>CACZAK010000367.1 GCA_902779075.1 uncultured bacterium
TTCTTCAGGTATTCGCGATATGTCCGGACTTCGTAGGAATCCTCGCTCTTCCCTTCCGCAAGCAGTTTCTCAAGAAGACTCTCGACCGCGCCGGGCGCATCGGGATCAATCTTGTAATGCATCCGCATCCACCGCCGACGCGTGGCGAAATTGCGCAGCATCCGTTCTCCGGCCCAGAGCTTCTGGCAGATTTTCGCCGCCTCTGCCGCCTGGCGGTACTGTGGCGTCTTTTCGTTCAGCGCGAGATTCACCCCTTCGGCCAATTCCGCCGCCGTCCAGACGCCGACTTCTGTGCCGTCGATCTTAACGGCATAGCGGCCATTCCTTAGATTTCTGACACGCAGGATCTCGCGATTGAAATCCTTCTCGAACGGAACGAGGCCGAGCGCGCCGCGCATCTCCGCCGTCATGGGGAACGGCAGGGACTTTTCCGTGCAGGCAAACGTCAGCGCATCCGCGCCGTTGGCATCGCGTTCAATCTCATCCACGCAGCTCTCCGCACCCTGTGCCTTGAGGATTTCATAGAGCATGACAGTATGCCCCAGCGGGCCGGGGTGTACGCGGTCGAACCATGTCGGCGATCCGCGCACGAGACTTGCGGACGGATCTTTCTTCTGAATGTCTGCGTTGATGGCCGCCATTGTCCCCTGCAAATCGACGCATGTCGCCTTGTCCTTCGCCGCCCACGAACGGACATGGTCTGCAAGAATCGCAAGCCCGTCGTTGCAGACAATGTTAGAGGGCTTCCCGTCCACAAGGCAAGTCTGGTCGTAGGGTGACGGCGTAAAGTAGATGATCTCCGGATTGCCGGCTTCTGCGCGGACGCGGCGGACGAGCTCGTCCATCCTCGAATCGTATGTCCGTATTGCGCCTTCGCGCTTCGCCGCGAGCGCGGGCGTGTCGTTCGTGCGCGGCCAGGCATCGCGGTTGATGTCGTTCATGCCGAACATGACGGTGACGACGGTCGGTTTCTTCGCGACAATGTCATCCGCTATGCTCCAAAGCCCCTGCTGTGCCGTCGCGCCCGACCAGCCGGAGTTGGAGAACCAGATGTTCCGCTCAGGATAGCGAGTCGCATAGAAGAGGTTCACGTACTCACCGTAGAACCCGCCGTGGGTGATCGAATCACCGAAGAAAACGACCCTGTCGCCATCCTTGAACGGGGCGGATAGCGCAGAAAAAGCCGCCAATATCGCGGCAGTCAATGTCCGCATTTTGTCACACGTGTTTTTTGTCATTTCATTTTGCCTCCAGCATTTTCAAACGCCTTCAAGAGACATTCCGCGTCGTAAACGCAATATGTTTCATAGCGATCCTTTTCCAGTGCGGAAGTAGTTGTCGAAGAACTGCGCAACAAGGGGAATCACCCCATACGAGAACGCCATCGTATGTGTACTGTGGTCTTCGTCTTCACCGCGCAGCTCAACATACGTGTGCTTCACGCGGTTGGCAGAAAGCATGTCGTGCAGAAGGCGGTTCGGACCAAGGAAGAAGTCGCTTGTGCCGCAGAATGTCACAATTTCGACATCGCCATTCTTGAGTTCCTTCGCCTGCGTCACCACGGAATACTCCTGCCAAAACCGCAAATTCTCGCCAGGCTTGCCAAGGATATCATTTAGCCCCCAGTGTCCGTAGTACGGCGTCAGATCGACTCCGCCTACGATGTTGCCAACCGCACCGAAGAGGTCTGTATGGCGAAATCCGATGTAGCACGCGCCGTGTCCGCCCATCGAGACGCCGAATATCGCCCGTTTCTTCCTGTCAGCCTCCGTGCGGTAGTTCGCGTCGATGTACGGCAAGACCTCCTTGACGACAAGAGTCTCGTACATCATCTTCGGGTTCACCGGCGAATCAAGCCACCAGCTCGTCTTCGCCCCGTCGGGGCACACGGCGATAAAGCCGTACTTGTCCGCGAGATTGGGCAACAGACCGCCGGGATGTGCCTGATAGAAACCTTTCGAGTCGCCTCCTGCGCCGTGGAGCGCATAGACGACGGGGAAGCGCGCGTCGGGTCTGGCCTCGTATCCGTCAGGCAGTATAACCGACACCGGCACTCTCTTTTCCATCGACGCGCTCTGCACCTCGATATACTCAACCTTGGCAGCATTAGCCGCCAACGCCGCGAACGCCGCGGCGGCAAACGCCGCAAATCTGCCAACATCAATTATGCTCATTCTCCTATTCCCCTTCCCTTATCGCTTGCACATGAGCGGGACTGACGAGAAGCCCTCCGGCCTGTCATGCAATTCGCAGTGGCAGTCGCCGAGATGCTTCATCTTGAAGCCGTTCGCCTTGTACTTTTCGTAGTCGAAGGCGTTCAGTTCGTCGATAGCAATCTGGTGGAACTTGTCAAAGTCTGGCCACCATTCCCAGCCGCTGCCGAAGTCGTTGTAGAGGAAGGCGTCGGCGCACTGTTTGCCGAGTTCCGGCGTCACGTAGAACGCGCCCATCGCGAGGACGTTTACGCCGTTTCCGGTGATCGCGCGGAACGCGGCGGGAACGGACTCGACAACACCAGCGTGGACACCGGGACACTTCGACGCGGCAATATGGATTCCCATCCCCGTGCCGCAGAAGATAAGCGCGCGCTCGAATTCCTTTTCGGTTATCATCGCACCGACTCGAAGACCAATGCGGTGAAACATCAGCTCCGTGTCGTTCGGGTCGGAGTCGGCCTTGACTCCGATGTCCGTCACCGTCCAGCCTTTCTTTTCAAGATACTCCTTGATGGCCTCCTTCAACGGATAGCCCGCGAAGTCAGCCGCCATCAGTATTTGTTTGTCCTTTACCGTTTTCATGTCAATTATGTCCTTTTGGTTGCTTGGCGCGGATATCTTATTAAACGATCGGCTCCGGATAGCGCGTCGCGTAGAAGAGGTTCACGTACTCGCCGTAGAACCCGCCGTGCGTGATGGAATCGCCAAAGAAGACGACCCGGTCGCCGTCGTTGAACGGCGCAGCTAGCGCAGAAAAAGCCGCCAATATCGCGGCAGTCAATGCCCGCATTTTGTCACACGTGTTTTTTGTCATTTCAATTTGCCTCCAGCATTTTCAAATACCTTCATAA
>CACZAK010000368.1 GCA_902779075.1 uncultured bacterium
TTAGATGTTGAACTTCGGGGTCTTGAGCGTGTTGCGGTCGGTGACGATGCGAAGGTGCTTGTGGTTGCGCATGTGCGTGACCGGATAGTCGTCGCCGGGTCGCCCAAGCGCGGCGATGCGGATGATCGTGTTCGCCCAGTTGAGCGCAGTCGACTCGTTGCGCGTCATGATGAGTATCTTGCGCGCCTCGATGCACTGCTTCATGCCCATCGTGATCGCGCGGCGAGGGAAGTTCTCGAGGTTGCCGCCAACGCCCGGATGGCGCGTTGCGTCGATTGTGCGCGTGAACTCGTTGATGTCGAGAATGCGCGGATTAGACTCTGCGACGCCCGGACCCGGCTCGTTGAACGCGACGTGTCCGTGAATTCCGATGCCGCCGTAGCAGACCTCGATCCCGCCCGCATCCTTGATCATTTTCGGCAGGTCCTTGATGTTCTTCGGCGTCGGGAAGATGATCTGGTCTTTCGGCATCAGGAGATCGGGACGGATGCGGTTGAACAGGAGCGGCCCTATCTGTCCGCGGAACGAGAGCGGGTTCGTCATCGGGATCAGCTCGTCCTTCTCGTCGTCGACATACTCGTCCATGAAGAAGAAGCGGACGTTCTTGAGCGAAATCTGCCGATAGTTGATTTTCTCGGCCATCAGACGGTACGGCTGCGTCGGGCCGACGGGCATGATGAAGTTCACTTTTCTTTTGCCCTTCGCCGCCTTCGCGAACTCCTTGACCATCTCCTCGGCAAGATAGTCGTACACCTCGTCGAGCGTGTCGAAGACGACAAGCTGTCCCTTCGCGGCCTTGATGACCTCGTCAGGTGTCATCGACAGAATCTTGCGGACCTCCTTGGCCCTTTCCTTGTGTGTCATATCTCCTCCATGCCTTCGCAGCTGAAAGCTTGATGTTTGATGTTGAAAGTTACAATACGCCCATCGTCAACTAATATTGTACATCAGCCGCAGGAGAAAACGCAACTGTACTTTTTACAATTCGCCTGTAAAAAACGCAACACGGCGGGGCGGCAGGCGGCTCATCAATGAATACCGTGACAACATTGGCTGTACAACATACGTGATTTCATGACACTTTGTTATAATAAACTATGAGGATTTCGTGACAGCTACATTGACAAAGGGGGAGGGGATTTGGTACAATGTGCGCAAAAATAAAGGTGCATCTATGGATAATGCGACAATAGAGTTTGAGCGCAAGGCTTATCGCGAGATTCTTGCCTGGAAACAGAACCTTGCCGGAAAGACCGCACTTCTTGTGGAGGGTGCACGACGTGTAGGGAAAACCCATCTTGTCAAGAGGTTCGCGCAACAGGAATACGAGACTTTCATCTACATAGACTTTTCCGCCAAGGGAAAGCAGATACGGGCATACAGGCGTGCGTTCGAGGAATGCGACGACATCGCGAACCTTCTTGAACGTTTGCAGCTTCAGTCCGGCGTTACGCTCGTTCCCGGTAGAAGTTGCGTTATCTTCGATGAGGTTCAGCGCTATCCCGCCGCCCGCGAGGCCATAAAGCAACTGGTTGAGTACGGAAGGTACCACTACATGGAAACAGGATCACTGCTTGGCATCCATGAGAACGTCAAGGACATAGTGATTCCAAGCGAAGAGCATGCCGTGCGGTTGCATCCCATGGATTTCGAGGAGTTCTTGTGGGCGAATGCAAATGCGCCGCTGGCGGATTACATACGGAAATGCTATACGGAAAGACGTCCACTCGGCAAGGATCTGCACGAAAAGGCAAAGGGGCTTGCGCGGCAGCACATGGTGGTGGGGGGCATGCCACAGCCTGTGGAGGCGTTTCTGCGGGGCGGAGACCATCGGCTGGAAGCGGCGGAGAGGATGAAGCGCGAGATACTTCGCCTGTACGTTCAGGACATAGGAAAGTACGCAAAGGGATATGCACCCAAAGTGCGGGCGATATTCCGGCATATCCCTGGTGCCTTGAATTCGAAAGAGAAGAAGTTCAGGCTTTCCGACCTTGACACAAACGCCCGCATGCGTCGCTACGAGAATGCATTCCTGTGGTTGAGCGATGCGATGGTTTCCAACATTGCCTACAATTCGACCGATCCGGGGGTGGGGCTTGAGATGAGCCTTGAAAGCTCTCTTTTCAAGTGCTATTCGGCGGATACCGGGTTGCTTGTGTCGCAGTCGATGACTGGCGAAAAGGAGATCGACGGCCGCGTGCTGCGCGGCATCCTCTACGACAAGCTCGGCGTCAACGAGGGCATGTTCTTCGAGAACTATGTCGCGCAGGCGCTCGTGTCGGCAGGACACGAACTGCTTTTCCATTCGAAGTCCAAACCGAAGATGGAGATTGACTTCCTGATTCGTCGCGGAATAAAGGCATGTCCGATAGAGGTGAAAAGCTCCGCATGCCGCCGTCACGCATCGCTTGATGCGCTGATTGAGAAGTGCCGGGGGAAACTCGGCGAGAAATACGTCGTCTGTGCCGAAGATTTCCATGAAGAAGGAGGCATTACCTATCTGCCGTTCTATATGGCACATTGCCTGTGAGGTGCACGGCGAAGGTAAAAAAACATGACAAGAGGAAGGCATCCAATTACCGCATGAGCATGCAGAAGAGAATAGCGGTCGCGGCAGAACGCGCGAGCGCCTACGGGCGCAACTTCATCTGCGGAGTTGCGGAGGTTGCGGAGCGGCATCCTGAATGGGACCTTGTGCTTATCGATCCGCTCAGCATAGCGGCGAAGGTGAAGGAGCCGTTCGACGGTTGGATCTGCCGCGTCGCGGACAGGCGCACCGCGTCCGCGCTCGCGAAAAGCAACCGCCCCGTCGTCGACTGTCTCTGCGAATCGGATTTCCCCGGCTTTGCCAGCGTCAAGACCGACGCAGACGCAATCGGACGCCTCGCGGCGGAGCATCTTATCAAGCACCGTTTCGCAAACTTCGCCTTCTGCGGCTATCGCCGCGTCGCCTTCTCGGACAGACGCCGGAACGCATTCGCGTCGTTTCTCGAGCAGAAGGGATTCCGTCCCGCCATCTACCGTCCGCCGTTCACGCGGCAAAACCGCTTCGGGAGCGACTTCCT
>CACZAK010000369.1 GCA_902779075.1 uncultured bacterium
TCGAAGCGAACGCCGCGCCCCTGAAGGCTCTTTATCGGGTATTCGGTCTGCGACTTAACCACCTTCAAATCCTTCTTGCCGAGGATGATCTGCAAAATCAGCTCGATGCACTCCGGCGCGTTTTCAAGGCACTTCGACATGAAGGTGTCGTCCATGAGGCGGAAGTTCTCGATCAGCGCAAGGCACTCAGGATTCATGACGTGCGCAGAGCGCCCCGCCCTCGTCTTGCCGGGGGCGGACACTTTCCGTCTGCCGTTATGCTTTGCCTTCGTCATGTTTTTCTCGTTTTTCCGCCTGAGGGCACATCGCCCCCAAGCACCGCATATTTTACACTATCTCCTTTTTTGGTGTCAAGGGACGGGCGGACAAAAAAACTTTCCGTGGCCTGCCGCCTTTGTTTTTGGGTTAGCCGGCGGAATGGTGGGGCGAGCCGTCCTCGGCGAGCCGCCCGCCATTACCAACGGTAGCCCGGAGAAGTGGCAAAACCGGTCAGACCAGTTTTGCCACAACTCATGCTGTTGATCCTTTTGATGTGTGGTTTTGGTTTGACAGGATTTCGCCTTTGCTTTGGCCGTTGCTTTTGTCCGTGTAGAACATGTAGAACGTGTAGTTGCGCGCGGGCTACTGGACGATGATCATCAGGCCCTTGGACTTTACAGTCAATACAAGATTGCCGTCAACAATATCGACGGACTTCACCCAGTCCGGCTTATCGATGAGATTCACCGTCTTACCCGTGAAGTCGAACGTCGAAGTCAGCGTGTGCGTCTGGCTCGACGAAGGTTTAATTCCCTCGCTCGCGGAAATCTTCACGCTCACCGTCGTGGGAATCGTCGATGCCGCAGGGATCGCCAGCTGCGGCGCGGTCGCCTTGTCCGTAAAGTTGAACGCGAGGTTCGCGTTCTCGCCAAGCGTAAGGGCTCCGCCAAGCGTCACTGTTCCGGATGCCGCCACCTGCAGCGTCGAAGTGTCCTCCAGCGTCACCACGCCCTTGCCGGGACACGCACCGGGCTTCACGGCGACAGTCGCCGAATCACCCACGGTCAGTCCGCCGGAGAATGTGCTTGCGTAATTGTTCTCGTTCGTGAAGGCAAAAACGAATGTACCGATGCCCGTCACCGCTGCGCTAAGCGAATCCGCATTGCCTGCGCCAATGGGGCCTCTTACCGTGATTGTGCGTTGAACGGACGGATCATAGTAGTCGGATGTATCGAATATCAATGAACAAGACGTCGTGCTGTTATTCTTGTAAATTGCGGGGTTGCTGGCGACGGTCGGATTAATCTCCCAGTCGGCGTATGCGCCGAACTTGTGCGTCGCGGGCCCGTTCGATACGCGGATCCAACTATTGCCATTCAATTGGATTCCGCCCGGCCCCACAACCGTATGCCCTGGAGGACAGTAGCGACAACCGTTCTCAGCGTCAATTTGGTTCGCAATGAGGACTCCAGTACCTGAAGCAAAGTAATGGGTTGGATTGCCACCGCTGCCGTTAAACCGCATGGAACCGGACACGACAAAAGTGCCATCGTTCACATTAACCAAGGTTTTACCTGAACTATGTTGTATCTTGGTACCTTTGACCCTGACGGTTGCGTTGCTTTCAACGGTCAGGTTGTGATTGTGACTGTACCATACGACATTCGGGTAGTTGAGTTCGGAACCGGACATGACCGTCCATGCGACGTTCAACGTGAAATCCCCGGACTTGTTGATGGTAAAGCGTCCCTTGAACATGGCACCGCCCACCACCACGATATCCGCCATCGTCACGCCGCCGGCAAAGTCCATGTAGTTCGCCCCCACCATCGAAATCGACGCCGTAACACCGTCCGAAAACGACACGGGCACGTTGAACACATGGTGCTTCGCCGCGTTATTTGTGATCGCCGACAGGCCGGAAATCGCGCCGTCGCCTGAAATCGCGATCATGGCGGATCCCTCCGGGAAGGAAATGGACTCCGGTGTGAACGTGCTGCCTTCGGGATTCGTCAGCGCGGCTGTCGCCCAGCTGTCGATGACCGCCGTGCCGCTTGACGGAACTACGCCGTCAGACCAGTTGGCGGGAATTCCCAGGCTGCCGCTTACGCCGCCGATCCAATAGCCGGCGCGGTAGGCCGTGCAGGTGACGACGATGGACTTTCCGTCCGCGCCGATTGCCACCGTGGATGCGGAGGCTATGTCGCACGACACGTTGGCGAGGTCTCCTTCTGAAAGAGCGTCTTCGCAGACGAACACCTCGTAGGGCGTATTGAGCGTGGGCACGCCACGCACGACCAGTCCGTTACCGAGGATGTTCGCCTTCGACGTGGAATTGGATACCGCAAGCGTCGTACCGGCCGCGACATACGTCTTGCCGGAATAGGACACCTCTCCCTCAAGCGTCACCGTGCCACCTCCGCCGAAACGCATGAAGCCCGCGCCCGACAAATCCTCGCCGATCGTTATCGAATGCCCGTCGACATCGATCGTCCCGCCGTTCTCGCCGACCGTAACGGCAAGATCGTCGAATGCAGGAAGAAACGCCGCGTTGTCGTCGACAGCCTTCAACGTGCCGCCATTGAACATAAGATTCATGCTGCCAGTACCTTCATGACCCAAATTCTTCGTGTTGAGAGTTCCCCCGCTCAACACAAGAGTAGCCGTTTCGGCGAGTTCACAAGAATTGAACACATACCTGCCTGACCGGATGTCGAGATAAGTTGATCCGTGCAAAATGATCGTTTTTGAAGGGGCGTTGATGCCGTACGACTCGCTTCCATCCGTGGAGATGAAAGCAAGAGGAGCTTCCGATGTGCCGACGCTTGTCACGGACAGCAAAGACCCAATGTCCTCGAAAGTCCTGAATGTTATCGACTTCCTATCCCAGTTGTCGGAAAACTTTGAACTGTTCAGGTTTTTCATCACCCCTTCGTTGATGTTCCAGTTGCATCCCGTCTGAAAATTGAAAACTTTCCAAGACGGATTTTTGGAGGTTCCGCTGTTGTATCGTAAATTCTCCGTGTCGTCCCAGTAAAACGGTGCCGGGCCATTTCCGTACCAGACGACGTACACCGCCCACTGCGGCTTTCCATGTCTGTTTTTTCATGCTGTTTCTCCTTTTGTTGTTGCCCTTGCGGGCGGTTAGTTGAAGATTGGGCGCACGGACGGGTGAGCCGCCAACATGGCGGCTTTCCAAGTCAATGGGTACGAAACCCTTTTTCCGCTAAAACCATAAGTGGTATTTTAACCGTAAACTAAGCCGTTTGTCAATTACAAAGATAGATTATTTTCGTTCCGAACCGTAATATCACGGCGCGGAACGGG
>CACZAK010000370.1 GCA_902779075.1 uncultured bacterium
GACGTGACGGCAGTCGCCGGATACAGCGCGGCGGCGATCGGCGCGGCCGGCAATGGTGGCAGTTGCGGAAACATCACGATAAAGGACAGCGCGAGCGTCAAGGCGACCGCGATGGCCTACCCGGCAAAATACAACCATGAACGCTACGGCAACAACGGGGCGGGAATCGGCGGCGGCAACGATTCGCCCTGCGGGAACATCGTCATCGCCACGACCGGGCGCATAGAGGCCATCGGCGCTGCGGGGCGCTTCGGCGGCGCGGGGATCGGCGCGGGCGGCTTCAGCAGTGACTCCCACGGCTGTGGAGATTGCGGCGAGATCGTGATTTCGAACGGCGTAATCGTTGCGACCGGTAGAGGCGAGGCCAGTGGAATAGGAGGCAGCACGGGCGCAGGATGCGGCAATATCCGCATCCTCGGGGGCGACATAACGGCGACGGGGGGTACGGGCAGCGCGGGAATCGGCATCTGCTCGACGAACAGCGCGATCATCATCGCGGGCGGAAAAGTGCTCGCGACCGCCGGGCCGTTCGACGGCAACCTCCCCTATTGGGCTCACACGGCGGTAGGGATCGGGGCCTCTTGGGAAGGCCATAACATCGGCTCGATCACCATCTCCGGCGGGAAGGTGGAGGCGGTCGGCGCACGCTGCTGCCCCGCCATCGGCAAGTCGTACGGCGGCTCTTGCCAAAGCGTCACGATCACGGACGGTATAGAGGAAGTCATCGCCAGGAAGGGCAGCGACAGTACATCGGCTCGAACAGCGAATCGAAGCCGTGCGCCGTCATGATCGCGCCGTCGCTTTCGCAGACGTACAGCGATGACAAGTCCACGCTGATTCTCGGCCACGGCGGCGCGACTTCCTCTGCAGTCTCGGCGTCCTCTGCGGACTCGGTGTCCTCTGCGGGAGGGACTCTGCTGTACCACCTTTCATTCGACGATGCGGCGAATCCGCTGAAGGCAGAGGTCGGGAAGGACGCGGTGGTCAGGCGAAACAGGGCCGAAAAGGTCAGCGGAATGGGCGAGGTGAAGTGGGAGACGAACGGCGGCGACGGTGCGGTGGCAATCCCGATCGGATGGCACATCGCCGTGCCGATTCCGGATGTTTTGACGAAGGAGCCGGGGCTTCCGTTCTCGGTCTCGATGAAAGTCAAATTCTCGCAGTTCGCGAGGGATACGTACCCCTCGCTCTTGAACATGCCCGCCGACAACGCTTCTCCGGGAATGCTTTATCTTGTTATCGACAGTCAGTACGCTGATCCGGTTATATGTGTGAAGCAGTGGGACAAGAGCTGGGGAGCCGGCGAGAAGGGCAAGAGTGGATTCACGGCGGAGAAATGGGAGAATGTCATCGCCGTGTTCGACCGCGATAAGACGGAGGTGTTCCTGAACGGCAATAAGATTATCTCCTGCAAGGGCAAGCTGGCGGGGAGCTACGCCGACTGCTCCAAGGCGGGCGGTTACATCCTTCTATCCGCCGACCCCGCCCCCAGCGGCGGGACGATTTACTGGGCAGACCTCAAAATCTATGCGGGCACTGAGGGAACTGGCGGAGGAACATCTACGCAGGGCGGCGGAGGAACTTCCTCGTCTGGCGGGGGCACGACTTCGCAGGGCGGCGGAGGGGCTTCCTCGTCTGGTGGTGGCGGAACTTCCTCGTCTGGCGGGGGCACGACCTCGCAGGGCGGTAGTGCGACACCCACTTCGAAAGTCAACGGAGGAGTAGGGTGTTTCTATCCCGCCTCAGCGCATGGCGGGATGCTGCGACAGGAACCGGTGAAGATGCCGGACTCAAAGCGCGCTCCAGACTACCTCAACCCCGATGGCACACCGGTCGGCAGCGAACGGAAACCGAGCGCTGAAGTCCAGCAGACTTTCAACACGTTTTCAGAGGACAACGGGCTTTCCGCAGCCGAGAAGATCCCCGCGCTCAAGGCGTACATCGAAACGCACCTTGACGAGCCGGGCATCGAGAAGCTGATCGACCTCCTTGAAAAACTCGCGAAGGAGGCGAACGACGAAGAAACGCTCAAGTGGGTGGAGGAAATCAGGAAGAAACTCGCCGACAGGAAATCCGGCGGCAATCTGCCTGTTGCGACCAATCCCACGGAAGGTGGAGACGGCGGGAAAAAGCCAGGCACAACGGGCGGTGGCGGTGACGAGCCGCAGTCCGGAGGCGGAAAGAAGCCGGAAGAAGATCCTGAAGGGTACATCCCGCCGGACTGGGACGGTGAGAACAAGACGGAGGTTATTCGTGTACAGCCGCCCTGGAAATATGAGGACGGAGAGCCGAAGACGGCGGAGACCGACGAAAAGCCGCCGGAGGACATGGAGTTTGTCGGGTACAGAAAACTTCGCGAAATCCAGGTGTACTGCATCAAGAACAACGGAGGCGCATACACGTACAAAATCGACGGCAAGGAAATCAAAAAGAAAATCCGAGAACCAAAGAACATATTGGCATCTCCCGTGTCACTCTGCTGCGACATGGACGAGTTCACCGGTTACGACGCTTCTTCCGGTAAATATCATTTCGGGCAGTCCTCGGCATCTCTCAAGTGGACCATGCCCAGCGAGCGCATTGACATTTACTATTCCAAGGAGAAGGGCTACAGGACATTTCCAAGCAACCTCGTGTTCAACTGCACGGGCGTGTCGCGCGCCGCGCTAAGATGCTCTAAGTATTCCGGGTTGAAGAAAGACTACAGCTACAAGGGAATGAACATTTTTGTGAGCGCGGAACCAGGGAAAATGTCCGTTGATTACGACCTCGGAAAGAAGCATGAGAACGGCACTGCTGAATTTGCCGTTGCCAAGAAGAATCTGGTGGTTTACAGGCAAGTGCAACCGCCACACAAATCCTCTTTCGGCATCGAACCGGAGGCCTATTCGATTGCGGATCTGGACAAAAAACAGAAGCGTGAGATGTCGGCCACGAAAACGGTCACAGTGGATACAAACAGGGGATTCGGCGGCGGTGGATATTATTATGCACGCATTCAGGCAGTATTGAGCAATCACTGTGATTTCTACGCCGCAGGTATACAGCCCGGTGACAGTTATCCTGGCAACGGCGACATTAAATCCTACGTCTATTTCATTTATGAGAACCGCGACCCTGACGTTGGACCGCAAGAACCGTCAGAGCCGACGAAACAGGAGCCGGAAGAGGAAGAGCAGGGCGAGGCAATGATCAAGTTCGCGCAGAAGGACATGGGTCTTCCCGCGAACAAGGACAAGTTCGTCCTGAAGAGCGAGGACAAGAAGAAGAACAAGGTCGGGCTGGACGAGTACCGCATCCCGTTCGTCGTCCTCAACATGCCCACGAACCGGGAGTACACGGTGACGGCGGGCTTCACGCGCATGGGCGCCGCCGGCGAGGACGGCAGGTACCTTGAGGCGGACGCGGTCAAGGAACCGATCCCCTACAGTGTGGAGATCGTCAAGGATCCCGGCGTCAAGACGAACTTCCTGCACGAGGCCGTCGTCAAGGAGACCGGCACGTACGAGCTTCCGGCGGGGACGAGCGAGGGCATTCTCCTGAAGGTGGTCGCGGAAAGCGGCAAGAAGGGCGACAAGGACTACGTGAAGGTCTATGAGACGTTCCCGATCTACCGCATCCACCTGGGGCTTTCGTTCATGCTGCAGGCGAACACGATCCCCTGCTACCTCGAAATGGGCGAGAAGAGC
>CACZAK010000371.1 GCA_902779075.1 uncultured bacterium
ATCGGCTTCCGTGACGGTCTTCTTCACGAGGACGATGTTGCCGCCAGCGCGCTTGAGCACGGCGCCGCTTGTCGCGCCCGAGAGCGTGATCCGGCCCGTGAAGTCCGCGATGGCATCCGATCCCGTGTCTACGAGGATGGGCGTCGCGCCGGTGGTGAACGTGTCGAGCACGGTCACGTTGATGTGTGCGGTGGGGTCGATGCTCCAGTTCGCGGCATACACGCCGTTGCCCTCGCCTGCGGAGACGTTGAGCGTCGCGCCTGGGCCGAGCGTCAGGCTTTCCGTGACGAGCGGAATGTAGTTGCCGCTGGTTGCGACGCTCGGGATCGTGAGCGTGGCGTTGTTCGACACGATCACGCTGCTAAACGCGCGCGCCCCGTCCCAGTCGTACTTGCCAGTACCCTTGGTGGGCTTTAGCTCCATCGTGCCGCCGCCCATGACGGTGAGCGAGGCGGCGTCCTTCACGCCGAGCGAGAGCTTGACGGTGCGCGTGGCGGAGGGGTCGTTCCAGTCGCGCGTGTCGACAGTGATGTCGCCCGTCGCGAAAGGATAGACCTCGCGGCCGCCCATGTCGTCCATGTCCGCCGTGGGTCGGATCGTCGTAGGACCTTCGATGCGGAAGTAGGGCCGCTCCCCGTGTTGTAGAACGGGTAGGCGGAAGAGAATACGACCGTCGACGCCTTGAGGACGGATTCCGCCGATCCGGACGTGTGCCGAAGCGTACCGACCCAGGCACGCTCACCGAGGTCAAGCAGGCAGCTGTTGTTGACCTCAGCGGAAAAGAACGTGCCGGAGGATTCGGCAACGAGTCGGGAGAATGCCGCCAAGGACGCCGCGCCGCCTGCGCAGACGGCGTCATTGACGAGGATGGCGCCGCCCGTGAGCGAAAGGGTCGTGCATTCGTCGATGCTCGGCGCGCAGTTGAACTGCAGCGTGCCGCCTGAGACCGTCAGCGTCGATCCGTCCGCGAACTCTGCGTAGCCGTCGCGGCAGATGTACGTGCCGCCCGCGACCGTCAGCGAGCTGTAGGGGGAAAACCTGCTGCGCTTGTTCGACGACTGGCCGCCGTTCTGGACATACGCAAGGCAGCGGTCGTAGAACGGCACGGCGTCGTCATCCGTGCGAAGGACGGAGTAGATCGAGGCGCTTCCGCCGTCGATCTGCACGACGTTGCGGTTCCTGTAGGTGAGATAGATGAGGTTCACGCTGCCGGCCGTCATCGACATCTTCGCTCCGCGTCCGACCAGGTCGATCGCGTAGGTGGAGACCATGGACGAGGCATTCGCGAGGACGAGCTCGCCGTCCACCGAGATGTGTCCATGGTCGATGTTGGGCCCGTTGTAGTCGAACGCGACAGTCGCGCCGTCAAGCACGAGGCGGCGGTTCGCGCCGATCCGGTGCGCGGCCACGCTCGTCTCGTTCGAGATCAGGCCCGAGCCGCCGAGTGTCACGGATTTCACCCCGTCTCCCGCACGCGCGGTCACCTGAAGCGCGCCGATGAGATGCGTGCCGCTCACGCTGATGGTGTAGTCGGCGCCCGTGTCCGGCAGCACCGCACATTCCGACGCCGTGGGGGCGTGTCCAAGCGACCAGTTGGCACCCGTGGCCCAGGCACCGCCTGACGCCCCCTGCCAGACGTTCTCCGTCGCCGCCCATGCGTTGCCGCAAAGCACCGCCAGGACACCGGCGGAAAAGCACGCCGTCAGGCGTGTGGTCAACCTCAAACAATCTGCACAGATTCGCATGGCTAGTCTCCTTGTTGAAAACTAGCGGACATTATAAGATTTGCGCGTGCGCGCGTCATGTCCCCATTTCGGGGGACACGAGCATGTCCCCGTCCAAGGACGCCTCGCCACGCCCTCCAATCACAACCGCCTTCCGTCCGCATGCCTTGATCAGACCGGAAAGAGGCAGAGTGTACTCATCGCGGTCGTCCAGCTCTCTGAAGAGAAGCACAGTGCCCTCCGTCCCGTCGCGAGACGCCGTCACAAACCCCGTCCAGGAAACACCGTCCGGCCTCGCCCCCACTGGATAGACGTAGCCAGCGTGGACGGCATCGCGCTCCTGCTTCCAGCGCGCGATCAGCGGCCTCCACGCCGAGACCGTCTCCGACGAGAGATTCTGTATCTCGAACCATCCGAGAGGAGACGAAAGCATCGAGATGGCGAATATCGCGTCGCGCGGCCAGCGCGCAGGGGCGAGCCTGTCGCCCTCTGGATACAGCTCCGGCATCCTCTCCGGGTTCAGAACCTCCATCCTCAGACGCGCCGGATCGACAACATGCGCCAGGCTCCACAAGTTTCTCAAGGTGAAGTGCGGCCACCAAAGGCGAGTCTCTTTCTTCCGAATGTATCTGTTCTCCACGAATACAGGCCCGATCCTCGGGAACCCGAAATACCCCGGACGCACGCCCGCCGTCACATCGAGGTCCACCGTAATCCGCCCGCCCGACTCGTCCATCAGACGGTCCATGAGCATCGCCTGGCGCGAAAGCGCAAGGGGCGTTGGCGTCTTCATCGAGTCGAGTTTGAAGTAGTCGACGCCCAGCGTGCGGTGCAGCTTGAGAAGCAGATCCGCGTCCTTCCCCCAGTTGGCCGCGTCGTTCGACGAGTCGGGCCCGAACCACAGCCCGAACTTCATGCCCTTGGAGCGTGCCTTCTCTATGACCGGCTTGAGCCCGTTCGGGAAGCGCACTGGATCGACGTCCCAGAATCCCTCGACGTCCCACCACGATCCCCAGCGTCCCTTTTCCCCCTTGGCGAGCGCCGCCGAATTGGCCGACCTGCCCTTCTGCCATCCGTCGTCGATCTGTATCACGTCCACGCCAAGCTCCGCGCCCGCCTCCACCTCGCGCATGAGGAACTGCTCGTTGATGCACGCGTCGCGGTTTCCGTCGCCCCAGGTGTTTGAGAGAAAGAGCCCGTCGCGCCCGGCCGCATACGGCCTGAAGCGCCGGTGGAAGTCCGTCGCAGCGCGCACGCGCCCCGGCCTGCCGCCGCTGTAGCGCAGCTTGACGCACGGATAGGAATTTGAAAGGACTGCTATCTTCCCGTGCACCGGGTCCACGCGGTAGTCGGGCGACTTGTCGGCCCTTGCATGAGGCAGAGGCGCCTGGCGGAAGAACGCGACGCCATCCCCGCCAAGAGCGTCCTCCACGAACAGCGCCGGCGCGGACACCTCAAACGGCTTCTCGCAGCGCGCGAGAAGGTACTCCCGCTCGAAGTACAGCTCGTTGTGCCTGTCGGTGTCGTCCATGAGCTGGACGACGACTAGCCTCGGATGTACCCAGGAATACGCAAGATCCTGCACCGCGGCTGCTTCGGCCGGCGATGCCAGAGACGCGGCGGCGCACAGCGCGGCCAGTTCTAACTTGACAGAAGTTTTCATTTCACCTCCAGGTCTGTTCCACGATCCAAAGCCGGCAGGGGTCGAATCCTTCCGGCAGACTAACCGGCTCCTTGTCCAGAACGATGCTGCCGTTCTCCCCTATCGGCTGGCGCGTGCGCGGCGTGTCCACGTAGATGTTGTGCGAAAGGAAGTTCACGCACGGCCAATCCAGAATCTCGAAGAGATACGAATACCATTCGCGCCAGACCCCTTCCGACGGCTTCACGGCGGCGGCGCGTTCTCCTTGTTGGATTGTGGTTTGTGGAAAATGGTCATCACACAGGGAACAAAGCATCCGTCCCGACATTGGATCGGCAGTATTCAAGAAAGGACAATCCCACCTCACCCGCACGACGCTTCATTTCTCGAATGCTCTCTATGTAGCGCTTCGGGTCGTTCCCAAAACGCGAGGAAATCTCATGGCGGACAGCATAAACCTCGTCCATAATCGGATCTTCTTCTTTCTCTTTCATTCCAGCTCCTCCTTCATGAAGTTTTCTGGCGTGACGATGGCAGGGCATTGAAACCCCGCCTTGGTCACGACTGCAATTGTCTTCGGCAATGCAAAGCGGTTTGCCAAATGGCGGCAGTTCCATGTCAAAAGAACGTCCATGCCATGTATCGCCGCCGTAGCTATGTGGTAGGCATCGGTAACTTCATCCTTCGGCACGGCACTGTCAGAGAGTAATACCTTTGCAAGAGCATCTATGTCAGGCGTAGAGCCATCAAGTTCATGTATCCCATCAAGGATAGCAAGACGCAGTTGCGACTGTTCGCCGTCACCACGCGCCGCCTCAGCAAGGACATGTTCAGAAACATGTATCTCGCACTTCGGCGCAGCCTCCTCCCACCATTTGCGAGTCCAAGCCTGCTTGACGGCATGATCGGGATTAGTGGATGGCCGTGAGACCAACCAGCTCCAGAACGACGTCTCGCAATAGACTTTCAGTTTTTTCCTCGCCTCTTCCATAATCGCTTCCCGTTCAAGGGGGACAATGCCCCTTTCCAGAAATCGCCGGTATGATACCACATCCCGCCGACGGTTTCAAGACGGGAACTTGTCCACACAGGCGTCTCGCCTGTCCCTCTCGGCTCCCAGCCGCTGGCTTTACTTTGTCTTTGCATGTGTAGTCGTTGAAAAGCCTGACGCATTGAACGCCTTGATTGCATTTGCCATCTGCCATCCCCTCACCTGTCTGCGCGGAGATAGGGTTGGGTCCACGCCACGTGCACCTGTCATGTCCCCATTTCGGGGGACACGCCCCCGAACACACCTGCGAACTAACACACTTTATGAAATGTGATAGTTGCTCGGCGCCCTGATCGGTCCCTGTTGATCGGTCCCTGTTGACACATTTCCGCGCCTCGAAGGCGCGAGATGGTCGCGCTTACTTTGCCGCGGGCTTTGCGGCGGGCTTCTTCGCCTCTGGCTTGGACTTGGCGTGCTGCCAGCAGTACTTCTGGCCGGGTTCGGTTTTGCGCGTGCACTTCTTGCCGTCTTCGGTAGGAGATATAACCCAAGGGCTGGAATCACCTTGCAGACGCCCATCAACAACATTCCCAGCTGCGTCAAACAGCACAGTCGCGCCATCAAGAT
>CACZAK010000372.1 GCA_902779075.1 uncultured bacterium
GAAAATGATTGCGATCTTTGCTGCGTTTGTCTGCGCCGCCGACATGGCCGTTGCGGCACTGCCCGCGCCGCAGTGGATTTCCGGCGACTCGGCGGATCCCGCGAAGCCCGCGCCGATGCTGCTGAAGGAGTTTGCGCTTGATGCAAAACCGAAGAAGGCCGTGTTCTCCGTCGCCGTCGCGGGATGGTGCGAGGTCTACGTGAACGGCGAGAAAGCCGGAAACGACGTCCTCTCGCCTGTCACCTGCCAGCCGGACGAGCGCGTCTCGTCGCTCGACTTCTCCGTGGCGGGCATGCTGAAGAGCGGAACGAACACGCTGGAGGTGCTTCTCGGAAACGGATGGCAGAACACGTTCACGACAGACGCCTGGTATTTCGCGTCGGCGCCGTGGGTCAGCTGCCCGAAGATCTGCGGCGAGCTGAACTGCGACGGACGGACGCTTTTCGTCACGGACGGCGCGTGGCGCGCGTACGACTCGCCGATCGTCTTCAACGGCCTTCGCAACGGCGAATGGTACGATGCGCGGAACGAGGGCGCTCGCGGCAATCTGCGCGGCGCGAAGGTTGAGAAATACGCGCCCTGGGGCGTCGTCTCGCCCGAGGATGCCGTGCCGTGCCGCGAGTTCGAGCTTTTCGAGCCCAAGCGCGTCCTCAAATCGCCGCAGGGGCTCGACATCTACGACTTCGGCGCGAACATCGCGGGATGGTGCGAGATCGAGATTGAGGGCTCGGCTGGCGCGAAGGTCGTGATAGATTACGACGAATCGCTTGCGGACGATGGTTCGCTTCTTGGACACATCAAGCAGCATATCACAGGGCGGGGGGATCCGCGTCCGGTGCAGCACGACGAATATACGCTTGCGGGGCGTCCCGGCGGCGAGAAGTGGCATCCGCGATTCACATACCACGGTTTCAGGTACGCGCAGGTGACGCTCTCCGGCGAGGTGCGGCTTAAGTCCATTCGCTCCCGCTTCGTCCATTCGGCCTTCGAACGGGCTGGAACGCTTGAGACGTCCGACGCGACCTTTGCCGCGCTCCAGTCCGCTACGGAGCGCAGCTATCTCTCGAACTTCGTCGGTATCCCCACGGACTGTCCGCACCGCGAGAAGAACGGCTGGACGGGCGATGCACAGCTCGCGATGGAGACGGGACTCTGGAACTACGACGCCAAAGATTCGTACGTCGCGCGGTTCCCTGCATCCTCCCCTGTTCGACTAAGTTCGGCTTATTCTGGGGTAGCGGCCCGGCCTGGGACGCGATTCTCTTCGAGATTCCCTGGCAGCTCTACCGGTTCTACGGCGACGACAAGCCGGCGCGAGCGGCGTATCCGGCAATGAAGCGGTATATCGCGTTTATCGAGGGCAAGGCCGATGGCAACGGCCTCTACGATTACGGTCTCGGGGACTGGTGCCCGCCGAAGGGATTAAAGAAAACGCCGACGCGTCTCACGGACAGCGCGTATGTCTACGAGTTCAACCGCCGTGCGGCGTTCTGGGCGGAACGCTTTGGCGAGACGGAGTACGCGGTTGAGCGCGCGGCCGCTGTGGAGCGGATAAAGGCGGCCTTCAACGCGGCGTTCTACAAGGGGGACGGACTCTACGATGAAGGGCAGCTGGCGGCGCTTGCCGCGCCGCTGTACTTCAAGGGGCTATGCGCTGACGGCGAGGAGGAAAAGGTCGCGAAGCGCCTTGTCGATGAGGTTCGCGCAAACGCCCACAAGGCGAACTTCGGCATTCTCGGCGCGAAGTGGGCGCCGCGCGTTCTTGCGGATTACGGCTATGCGGACGACGCTTATCTGATGTTTGTGCAGCCGGAGATGCCCGGCTGGGCGCACTGGCTCCAGTTCGGCGACGGTACGCTCCGCGAGTCCTGGGCGAGCAACAGCTCGCACAACCACATCATGTTTGGCGACCTCTCGGCCTGGGCCTACGAATACGCGGCGGGAATCGTCCCGCTTGAGCCGGGCTTCAGGAAGATCGCTTTCCGTCCGCACGTCCTCAAGGGCGTCGATTCCTTCATCGCGACGCACAAGACGCCCTTTGGCGAAATCCGCGCCGGCTGGCGGCGCGTGGGCGGCAAGGTTGAATTCGTCTGCGAAACGCCAGAAGGGATCGAGGTAGTCAAATCATACGGAGGAAATGAGAATTAGCGAATCGGGCAGATTACGTCTGGGCGTTGAGAACTTCGACGAACTAGGACGGAGTGAGAATGAAGTCCGCGTTTGGGAAATGCCGCTTATTGCCGGTCACGAGAACCGCACCGTCGTCAAACAAAGCCAACGCCGCTTCAAGAAACGCCCTGTCCTTTTCGTCGGGAAGATTTCGCGAATATGCAACCGGCATAACATTCTTGCCGCG
This sequence comes from uncultured bacterium, assembly GCA_902779075.1. The sequence continues at coordinate 2,357 of CACZAK010000372.1, forward strand.
TTCGCGGAAATATCTGATGGTGGCGGCAACGGTTTCAGGTTCGATTTTGAACTTTGTGCGCGACATAACCTCGGCATATTCCGACAGAATCGCCGGAGTCACTATAGGCACAACAGTGCCGTCGGACACCGCCCGAATGATTTTGCGGGTCGCAGAATCGTCATGCTTGGTAATATGCGCGGCGATGATGACGTTGGTATCGATTACAGCAAGCTTCATACTGATGTCTTGTGCGCTTCCGCGATTTCCGCGTTGATCTCGTCCATTGTCCACTCGCGCTCGCCTTTGGCGAACCGCTCCGCCCTGCCTCGCTCGAATATTTCCCAAAATTGCCGACCATCCAATTTGCGCGATTCCGATGCGCCGGATGCCGGATATTCACCGATGATGAATGGAATGGTGCGTGTGCGCACAACTTGTTTGAGAAAGACGGTAAGGGCGCTCGTCATGGTGAGGCCGAGTTCGCGAAAAACCTCATCGCAGTCGCGTTTGAGGTCATCGTCAATACGTAATGTAGTTGTCATGCATGTCTCCTTGATGTCTAGTGAATGTCTCTGGCGTGTATTATATCAAATTTTTCCGTTCGAAACAAAGGCTGGCATGTTTGACTTGAGGCCGCCTGATGGCGGCCTCAACTGCGACGCTTAGGTTAATAGATGAAATCAGAAATCATGACGATCTTTCGGCGTGGGCCTACGAGTATGCATTGCGTCTAAAACCCCCAAATGTGCCATGAGACGCCTTATTTGGGGGTGTATCGTGCAAATTTACGCTCCCGTGCAGCCGTGCGATATAGATCGCAGTCGGAGGAACGCTGGCCTACGGTAAATCAATTCTCGTTCCTGCTGCCCATTGCATGCGGAGTCCAGGCGTCGATGGTGCGGAAGTCGCGCATGGTCATGCCGTACTGACGGCGAAATGCGGCGTTGAGGTGCGACGAGGACGCGAAGCCGGACCTTGCGGCGATTTCTCCGATAGGCAGTTTCGTGCCGCGCAGCTGCCGGCACACGTTTTCCAACCGTACGCGCCTCATCTCGTCCGCCACGCCAACGCCAAGAATCTCTCTGAAGCGCATTTCAAGAAGTCTGCGGGATACCTTCAGCCGCATCGCCACATCGGCGACGCCGATTCCCTCGGACGCATGGAGCCGGATGACCTCGCGTGCGGCGGCGACTTCGCGCTCATCCGCTCCGTGGAGTTCTTCGAGGACTATGCCGAAGGTGGACGCCGCCAGGCCGCCGCGCTCAACGTCGGCGAAGGCGACACGTTTGTCGCGATTACCGAGGGCGGCGAAACGTCGTCTGTCCTCGGAACGCTCAAGTATGCCGCCGAACATGGCGCGAGGTGCTTCCTTGTGTTCAACAACCCGGCGGACATCCTCCGCAAGCACCTCGACCGCTGCCGCAAGGCGATCGACAATCCGAAGGTGACGGTAATCGACCTCTACTGCGGCTCCATGTCCGTCGCCGGCTCTACGCGCATGCAGGCGACGAGCAGTGAGCAGCTTCTTGGCTCGTGCGCTCTTGAAGCCGCGCTCTGCCGCGTTCTGCCGCGCTTCGCGAAGGAGACATCCGATGATTACACCATCGCGTTCGAGAAACTTCTTGCCGGACTCGAATCGCCCGAAGGACGCGACGGACTCGTCAATGCGATAGAGCTTGAGAAGGGCGTCTATGAGGCGGGCGGCCGCATCACGTATCTCGCCG
>CACZAK010000373.1 GCA_902779075.1 uncultured bacterium
CCAGCCATACGACGTGAAGCGCGCCCGCGTGTCGTCCTTCATCGCGAGCGTGGCGTGGCCCTCGATCGTAATGTCGTTGGCGTCGTAGACGACCACGAGACCGCCGAGGCCGAGCGTGCCCGCGAAGGAGCACGCCTCGTGCGAAATCCCCTCCTCCATGTCTCCGTCACCGCAGAGAACCCACGTGCGGTTCGCCTTGCCCTTCATCTTCGCGGCAAGTGCAAGGCCGACGCCCATCGCCAGGCCCTGCCCGAGCGGACCCGTCGTCACCTCGATGCCGCGTATCTGGTCGCGCTCTGGATGCCCTGCGGTGCGGGATCCGAACTGGCGGAAGTTCTTCACTTCGTCGAGCGAAAGCCCGTCCATGCCCGCGAGGTGGAAGAGCGAATAGACGAGCGGACTGCAATGACCGCCTGAAAACACGAGCCGGTCGCGGTCGGGCCAAAGTGGATTCTTGGGGTCAACCCTCAGATATTCGAGCCACAGCGTCGCCGCGACGTCCGCCTGACCCATCGAACCGCCGGGATGCCCCGAGTTCGCCTTTTCGACCATGTCCGCGACAAGTACGCGAATCGCGTCCGCCGCAACCTTCAGCTCTTCGTTCTTGAATTTCATGCGCAGAATTATACTCTATTTACCCTGCGCGCAACATCCCCCATTCGGGTCATTTTCGGGCGGACGGACCTTCTACCGGCCAACGGACGAATCGCCGCCGCGGGTCAGGCGGAAGCCGTCGATGTCGACGGAAAGCGCGTGCCGACGAAGAAGCGCTGCCAGTCGAAGTGCATCCCGACGCGCGGCCCGATGCGGCGCCACGCCTTGCCGTCCAGGCTCCAGTCAAGCTCCGCCCAGTCCTGTCCCGGACGGAAGTCCGCGCGGATGCGCAGGTAGACGACGTCCGACGCGAGCGGAACCGACGCCCGCTCGACGGACTCGGTCTTCGCTATCCGGCGGTTGTTGTCGAATACGCTCTTCTCCTCGCTCATGACGAGGCGTCTGCGCCCGTCCGCCATCACGACGGAAAGAAGCGCGCTGTCGGACTGGAACGCGGCAAAGCCCGCGCGGTCGCCGTCCTTCATTTTTGAGACGTCCATCCTGATTTCGCCGGTGCACGCCGGGCCGATCATCCTCTGCGTCAGGGTGTTGCGGGCGAAGAAGATGTTCTCGGCCTTATGTCGCGCCTTCAGCCGCAGCCAGCCGGGCCGCTCGGAAAGCGACCACGCGCCTTCCAGCGGATTGTGGTTCCACTGCCAGAGGAGGCTCAGCTCTCTTCCCCCGAAATCGTCGCTTCCTGCGATTCCCGAGAGGTCGGGATAGTCCCTTGAGACATCGTTCGGTATCCTCCCGTCCGAATCGCCGAGCATGGGCCAGCCGTCCTTCCACGCAACATCCATCAGGCACGGGACGCGTCCGATTCCGCCGCGGTCCTGAAAGACGAGCGCGCGCCACCTTCCGTCAGGGCACTCGACGACGCATCCCTGGCCGACGCCGCCGTACGACTCGAACGCCGTTTCGAGGATGACCTTCTTCTCCCATGCGCCCGTCAGCGAACGCGCGCGGTAGCAGACCTCGCGCCGGACGTGACCCGGCAGATAGGCCGACACCATCATCAGGTAGTAGTAGCCGTCCTTCTTGAACGCGGCGGAACCTTCAAGAAGCGCCGTTTCCTCGCCGCGTTCGAAGAGCTGTCGGTCGAGTCCGCCCTTCTTCACGGCGGAGAAGTTCGGCTCGAGTTCCGTCACGCGGCCGGACCCGTGGAAGCCGTACACCCTTCCGTCGTCGTCGAACAGGATGGAGCAGTCGTGGAGATGCGGCGCGCGCGTCAGGAGCTTCCACGGGCCCTCGGGACGGTCCGCGGTGTAGACAAATCCGCCCGAGCCGTTGGCGATGAACCAGGCGTAGAACTTTCCTCCGTGATGCACGAGCGAGGTCGCCCACTGGCCTCCGCCGTACGCGGACTTTCCGTCCTCCAGCGAATACTGCGGACCGAAGTCGAACCTGTCGAAGACGTACGACACCGTCTCCCAGTGAACCATGTCCTTCGAGCGCATCACGGGCGCGCCGGGGACGAAATGCATCGTCGTCGTCACCAGATAGACATAGTCGCCCGCCCGGCACATCGTCGGGTCGGGACAGTCGGCGTAGATGACCGGATTGCGGTACGCGGCCCGTTCGCCCGTACCCGCGGCAAACACCGTCATCGCCGCCGCAAGAACCGGCGCGAGCGAAAGTAGCATCCCTGTTTTCATGGCACGGCAACTCCTGTAGGCGGTCTGGGCGTGCGCCAACGCCCCTTGATGTGGTTACGGCAGCGGCTTGACCTTGAGCGAACGCAGCCAGGTGCGCCCGCCGGAGGGAGCCGAGTCGTGGTGGAAGAGATACCATTTCCCGTCGACTTCCGTTACGCAGTGGTGCGTCGTCCAGCCGACCTGCGGCTCCAGGAGCACGCGATCGTAGCAATAGGGCCCCTCAAGCGCATCCGAGACGGCGTCGCAGACGAGATGCGTGTCGCCGGTCGAATAGGCGAAGTGATATTTCCCGTCCTTGAAGTACAGCCAGCTCGCCTCGAAGAAGCGCCGCGCGTGGTCGCCCGACCTGAGGGGCTCGCCGTTTTCGTCCACGATCACGAGATCCACTGGCGGCCCGGCGAAGGAGCGCATGTCATCCGCAAGGCGCACAATCTTTGGGCAGAGCGCCGGTTCCGCATCGGCGGGCTCAAGTGCACACCGCGTGCCGTCGGGAAGCGTGTCCTCCGCCGCCGAAAAGACCGCCTTGTTGCCGCGGTAGCGCTGGAGCTGTCCGCCCCAGATGCCGCCGAAGACAAGGTAGTGCGCACCGGTCTTCGGATCCCTGAAGCAGCACGGGTCGATGGAGTAGCTGCCGGCGATGGGCTCTGGTTCTGCGACAAACGGCCCCTCGGGGCGCTCCGCTGTCGCCACGCCGATATGGAAGACGTCGTCCTTGTCCTTCGCGCAGAAGTAGAGGTAGTAGCGTCCGTCCTTCTCCGTCACGTCGCTGTCCCACAGCTGCCGCTTCGCCCACGGCACGCCCGCGAGGTCGAGGATCACGCCGTGGTCCACGACCGCGCCCGTCATGGGGTCGAGCCGGCCTTCCGCGTCGGGTTCGATGGAAAGCGCATGGTAGTCGACCATGTCGAAATGGTCGCCGTTGTCGCGCTCTGGAATGCCGCTCTCGCGGTCGTGGCTCGGGTAGATCCAGATCCGCCCGTTCCACACGTGCGCGGCGGGATCGGCCATGTAGTCGGCGGGGAATAGATAGCGTGCGTTCACTTTGACCTCCTGGCGTTCAGTTCGAGCTGCATCTCCCTCTCGGTGCGCTTCGAAATCGGATAGAAGACGAGCGCGACGCAGCCGACGGCGAAGAGCGCGGCGGGGATCAGCGAGACGGAGAGCCGGATCGCCTGCTGCGCCTCGGCGGTCTGGGACGCAGCCTCCGGATCAAAGCCGGCCGCGCCGAGAATCCAGCCGCACACGGCGCCGCCGAGGCCAAGCCCCGCCTTCAGCGCGAAGACGATGCCCGCGAAGACAAAGCCCGTCGCGCGACGGCCAGAAACCCATTCGCCGTGGTCCGCCACATCGCCCATCATCGCCCAGAGAAGCGGAATCGT
>CACZAK010000374.1 GCA_902779075.1 uncultured bacterium
GGTAGTAGTAGAACGTGGCGTTGCTGTTGTTTTTCGCAATGTACTCAATGCGGTAGTCCACGCCGTTCAGACGGAAACCGAAGAAGTCGCTCCAGGCATTATGCGAAGAAGTGGCCTTCACCCAGAACGAGATCGTGAAGCCACGATCCGTACTGCAGCCAAGGGACGCGGAGCCGTCGCCAAGCCAGAGGGACGAAGGCGAGGACTCGCTGAACGCATAACCGGAGCCGAGCGCACCGCCCGAGACAAAACCGAGCGGATTGGAGCCGTTCTTCTTGAACGTCGGCTCCAGCGCGCCCGTACCCTTGTTCACGCCCGTATAGACAAGCGCGCCGTTCTCGACCTTGTCGAAGTCGTAGTAGTACAGCAGCGAACGGGCGTTCGCCGCCATCACACTTGCCGCGACCGCTACTGCTGCTATCAGTTTTCTCATTTTTGTTGCCTTTCCTTCTCTTGTTGAAGATTGGTTGTATGAAAAACGCGGACCGCGAGGCGCGGTCTGCTTCTTTCGGCTCTTGAAAAGATTGTGTAAATGTGAAAGTGTTGCCAGTTTCCAGTGTTGCCAATCCCAATTGGACATTGGGCATTGGCAACATTCCCACGCGGCGTCGTTTCCAATGCCGTTCCATGCCTCCACACAGGCATCATTTGCAATTTACCGTTCAACGTCGTTGGTCTCCCAAAGAAGACGGGCGGTATGATACCACATCCTTCTGCAATTCGTCAATCCCCCCAGGGCGTAATCCACCGCCGAGCCTTCTGATAATTGGAAACAACTATCTGAAACAACTTACCTTTGGCGCGCGGACTAACTCGCCCGCGCCCATTTGCCGATCCTCAAACTGTCACGATTCTGTGTGTTCAAGGTGCGCCCGCAGGACAATGTTGTTCTTGAAAGTTGTTTTGGTTGTTTCCAAATCCCAATACGCATGGGTGGAAAACGCAGTTGCGCCCCATTTCATGTACCACGCATTTTTTGCGCACGGCGGCGGTGATTTGTGATATACTTATCAGCGGATTAGGAGCAATCCAGTTATGAAATCTTGGAACGAGATACGAAAGGCGGCGACGGCGTTCTCGAAGCGCTGGAAGAACGCATACGACGAGAAGGCGCAGGCGCAGAGCCTCCTGAAGGAGTTCTTCGCCGTGTTCGACGTGGATCGTGCCCGGCCAGAAGCAGTCGGCGTAGCCCTGCGAGCCGTCCGTGAACTTGACGCGGTGCCCGAACCCGAAATCGTCGCCCATATCTTCAAACTCTAAGCTAGAAAGGTAAAGAAAGCATGAAACACAGAGCAACAGGACGCCCAAGAGGAAGGCCGCCGAGCCTGCCAGTTGACCTTGCCGAGCAGATACTTCGCGATCTCGAAAGCAGGATGGATCGCAACACCATGCTTGTCAGGCCGGAAATCGCCTCTATGGCAAAAAAGCTGAATGCCAGCCTCTCGTCGATAAAAAGGAAAATCGTGAGCATGCGAAACAACGGTTTTCTGGAACTCTGCTACATCTATGCTAGTCCAACCGCCAAGGTCTGCACCATCATGTACAGAATCCTTCGCCCCTCACTACCAAGCACCGAAACTGATTGTAGCTCATAAATCCCCCCTGCGTAGCTCATAATTCCCCCATGCGCAGCTCATAAATCCCCCCTGCGCAGCTCATAATTCCCCCCAGTTAGGCGGCGCGCTCGGTGATCGCGCCCTACCAGCGGTAGGGGCCGACCACCGGGCGGCCCGCACCACTGGTACAACGCGCTGCCAGCGCGTTACCGTGGGCTACTTGACGAGGATCATGAAGCCAGTGCGGATATAAATGCCGTCGTCCTTCTTGACGATGCGGTACTTCCTTCCAGCGTCCTCCGCACTGCGGACGAACGTGAGCGTGTCGAGGTTCGTCGGCGCGGTCGTCCATCCGACGATCTTTGAAGGATGTCTGCTCGTGCCGAGCTTCAGCGCGATCGTCGCGTTGTCGGCGAAGGAAATCGTGCGGCCAGCTTGCGTGCCGTCCAGACTGAACGTCCCCGCGTTCTCCGAGAGGTCGAGCGTCGCGCCGTCCGCGAGCCTGATGTTCGGGAAGTCAGGCAGGAGACACTTGAGCGTGCCGCTGACGTAGAGCGTCTTGGCGAAGTAATGCGTCGCGTCGGGATCGGTGAACGTGAGATTGTGGATGCCGGTAACATCGGATAATATGCTGCACGTCTTGAGCGTCAAATCAACGCCGGTCGCGTCGGTGTCGCCGTTGATGAAGCAAACGTAGTGCATGTCTCCCGTTTCCTCGGACACCTTGATCGATCCGTTCGTGATCGTACATTTCTCGATGTAGAAGTGGTCGCCGAACAACTTGATGTCAAGTTCGTGTCCGCCGGTTCGCGGACTTCTGATTACCGCCATGGTAGATGCGGACGCTTGTCGTGGTACTACTGTTTCTCATCATGGTGAACGACTGCTTGCTACCTTCGAGACGCGTGCAGAAGAGGAACTGGTATATCTTGCTGTTGTCGGCAAAGCGGAATTTCATCACCACGCGGTCGGAGGCCATCGGCGTGTAGTCCGTCATCACGTACTGCGTCCTGTCGGCCGTGAGGTATCCGAGCACCTGGTACCGGCCGTCGATCAGCGAATTTCCGCCGCCCGCGAGCGCGGACACCGTGAGGTTGTGTCCGTTGAGATCGACCGTCACGCCCGGCGCGACAGTGAGCGTGCCGTCAACAGTCTCGTCCGCCGAAAGCGTGTAGTCGGAGGTGATCGTGCGGTCCGCCGCCCACGACGGCAACGCCACCATTGCTAAGCAGATCGCCGCCAACGCGGCGCGGATTGTCTTTGTTTTCATGCCTGTTTCCTTTCTTGTCTTTGTTGAAGATTGGGTGTGTGCAATTTTCCGATGCCGTTCCGTGCCTCTGCAAGGGCGTCATTTGCGATACTGGGTGGCTGATTGACGGGCCTTTCATTTCTCGACAATCTTTCTACGTCCCGTAACATAAAAGTCTTTGATTGTTTTAGGTCTTGTGGTCACGGCCT
>CACZAK010000375.1 GCA_902779075.1 uncultured bacterium
AAGTTCGGCGACGCGGTTTTGGACACCTTCACGACTTCCGCCACCGTTCTGATGCACTGGCGGAAGGACATCGAAGTGACTGCGGCCGGAACGTACCGTCTCATGTTCGAGTCGCAGACATCTGACGGCGACAGGGCCACATGCTTCGACGCGGTAAGTCTGCGCGCGCTCGACGGCGTTCGTACCTGGACTGGCGGTGGCAGCAGCGACTCCATTGCCGACGCCGGCAACTGGGGCGGTACGCCCGGCGAGGCGATCACGTTCACCGCCGACGACTATCTCCTCTTCGACAAGGCGGCGACGGTGACAGTTCCGGCGGACATCACGGTGAAGGGCCTCAAGATCACAGGCGACGGCATTGTGGAGCTATCCGGCGCCGGAAAGATCAATATCGCAAGCGACATCTACAGCGACGCCTCCACCGACATGGTCTTCAACTGCCCGGTCGCGTTCAGCGGCACCTATTTCGTGGTCAAGCGTGGCAACGGCCGCGTGAAGTTCCCCGGCGGCGTCACGGCCACGTACCCAGAAAACGCCATTCGCTCTGACTTCGGCAACGCCAACATGCGCACGCTCGACGGCATTTTCACGTTCACGGAAGACTGGACCACGCCCGCCATCGGCGAATATCCGTGGATACTCACCAGCGGATCCACGATACATGGGCAGGCTTTTTCCGGCTCGATAAGCTCCTCCCCCGTCCTCTACATCGAGAAGGATTCTCGTCGCGACTGGCGGCACCATCGGCAGGGATGGCAACATCGGCACGGTCAAGGCGCCGCGCATTGCGAAGAACGCCGGCACTCAGCCTGTGTATTCACGCGTTCCCAACTACATCATCGGCGCGGGCGGCATCGGCATGGCGCTCAAGGACTACACCTTCCGCTTCTACTGCGACACCACGATCACCGCGTCGGAGAGCTTCGACTTCCTCGGCGTGTTCAATTCTGGCAGCACAACAGACTGGGGCCTCACCATTATGGGCAGGATGACGCTCACCGTCAACGTGCCCGAGGGACTCACCGTCCGGTGCGGCATCGGCATCAGCGGCGAGGGCGAGGGACGCCTCCGCAAGACCGGCAAGGGCACGCTCGTGATGTCCGACACGTTCAACGGTCAGTCCGGCTTTGCCAAGAACTTCGGAACGGCTGCGTCCCTGACAGGCTCCCTGCTCGTTGACGAGGGCACGCTCAAGGTCGAGGCGAGCGGACAGCTGGGCGGCGGCAACGTGTTGCTGGCCGAGGGCGCGCGCATGGAGGTGTCGCCCGGCGTGACGCTCTCCAACCGCATTGACGGCAGCGGAACGCTCCAGCTCGCCAACGGCGTTACGCTGGCGAACAACGGCAATCCGTGGCGTGTCGGGTCGGTGGAGTTCGCAACGCCAAGCGACGCGGTGACGGTGACAGCGCCGTCAGGCGCGGCCGCTCCCCTCGCGTTCCTCACCGGCGTGGACGCGGCCGACCTCCCGCGCTTCACGTGCGCGGCGGGAACGCTCTCGGTGAAGGGTGGCACGCTGATGCTGGCGGACGCCGCCGCCGCCACTGACTACGTTTGGAACGGCGCGAACGGCGCCGACTGGTCCACGCCAGGCAACTGGTTCGTCGACGGAGTCGCGGCCGCAACGGCACCCGCCTCGACCGACACCATCCGCTTCGACAACGACGCGCCCGTTACCGTTGGCGGCACGACCGCGCTCGCGGTCACGAAGATCATCACCACTTCCGGCGCGGATGTGACGTTCGAGTGCCCCGTGCAGTTCGCCAGCACCTACAACGTGCAGAACGCCGTGACGGCGCCTGTCTTCGCCGGCGGCGCCACTGCGACCGTCCCGGACGATTCTCTCACGAACGCAAACATTCCCTCGCATGCGTTCAGGGGCAACGTCACCTTTACCGCGGACTGGACGGTGCCCAATCTTCCCGCCGGGAACCCGTACGTCGTCGCGCCAGGCGCCAGGCTGAACGGCACGACGATCGCCGCCGTGGCCTACCAGAGCGTCAACTACCATCTGCGCATCGACAAGGACGCGGTGGCCACGTTCGAAACCGTCAACGTGCAAGACAAGTTCGTGTTCAAGCTGAACGGCGGCCGCCTCGTCGCGACAGGCGCGGTCAACATGTGGCAGAACGACTGCGGACAGTATCTCGAGAGCAACGTCGGCACGGTGGAGGCGAACGCCATCATCAAGAACGATCCCGGCCACGCCAACATCAACTTCTACATCACCGACATGCTCGTCGGCGCGGGTGGCTTCGGAATGTTCCGCAGGGACTACAACCTCGTGCTCCAGAGGAACTCGCGCCTCACGGCGAAAGACAACCTCACGATCCACCATCCCTGGAACGCCGACGGGACGTCGGACGGCAAGGACGGCGACTGGGGCCTCAACCTCAACGGCTACACCTTCACCATCAACACCGCCGGCCATACCGTGAACTTCGACTCCATCACCCGGCCCACCGCCGGCAAGATCGTCAAGGAGGGCGAAGGCGAGCTGGTCATGCAGAAGTTCCTGAAGGAGCACACCGGCGGCACGATCCTGAACGGCGGCCTCACCACCGTGAAGCGCACGGGCACGCTTGGTTCCTGCACCGCCACCGTGAACAGCGGCGCCACGCTCCGCTTCACCGACGCGGCGGTTGCGCAAGCCTATCCGATCGTCGTCAATTCGGGCGCAACGCTTGTGAACGAGGTGACGGTGGCCGACACCTCCACGCTCACGTTCGCGGCGGGCACGACCCTGAAGCCCACGCAGAACACGTTCTTCGACGTTACCGGCGGGAGGCTCGTCCTGCCAGGCAGCGGCACGGTGACGGTTGACATGACGGACTTCTCGTTCGCGAACGGCGTGGCCGTTCCCGTCCTCGGCGGCGTTGGCGCGGGCGACGCGGCGAAGTTCACGGCGCTCGTTCCGGCAGGCGTCACGGGCGCGTTCTCCATCTCGAACGGAATCCTCTACTACACGGCCACCTCCGGCGGCAGTACGGCGGCAGACCTTTTCTGGCATCCGGCCGGCGACAGCATCTGGTCAACGTCCATCGCGGCGTGGACGAACGCGGCGGGCGCGCAGGTCACGTTCTCGCCCTACGCGGACGCGACGGTCGCCGACGAGGCGACGATCTCGCTTCCGGCCGACGTGGATGCGAACAACGTGACGGTCTCGGCCGACGGCGACGTTGCAATCAACGGCGCGGGCAAGCTCAGCGGCCCCGGCACGATCGTGAAGAAGGGCGAAGGCACGTTCACCTTCAACGCGACGGGCGGACTCGACGCGCAGCCGATCATCGTCTCGAACGGCGTCTTCAAGGTGGGCGACGACCTTGCCGACAATGCGCTCGGCGCGACGGGCGACACCGCACCGATCGTCGTCACGGACGGCGGCACGTTCGACATCAACTACAACAACGAAACGGTGCCTAACGACGTGACACGCTCCAAGGTGACGCGCGACAAGCTCGTCCGCATCGCGGGCGACGGCCATGAAGGGCAGGGCGCCGTCGTCAACAACAACAAGGAAAGCCAGCGCGCCCTCAGCACGCTCGATTTACGGGCCGAATAAGACGCTCACGGTCAAGAACACGACCACATTCGGCATCGTGAACTCCGACATCACGCTCGGCTCGCTTGTCATCACGAACGGCGGCATCGTGCAGATCGAGGGTTCGGGAACATACAACATCGCCGACGGCGTCCACCTTGCGGACGGCAACCTTATCTTCTACAGCGCAAATTTCGGCGATGTGCCGATTACCGCCGATTCCGGCGTCAACACCCTGCGCTGCAACTCCGGCACGCCCACCGTCAACAGCCCGATCACGGTCGCGTCCGGCGCCACGCTCACGCACACTGCCGGAAATGTCATCTACGCCGGCCCGATCAGCGGGGCGTTCCACGCGACTGGCGGCACGTCGTACCTCAAGAACAGCGCGAACCTCACGGACTTGACATTTGCCGGAGCAAAGTCCGGCGAAGCCGTCAGGCTGCGCCAGGGCGGAACATACACGGGCGCGAACATCGTCTGCTCGGTGCTGGGCCTGGGCGACGAGGACAACGCGGTTATCGACTTCATATTCAGGAACTCCTTCATCGCCACAGACAACTTCATGGTCGGATGGGGGTGCGCGACCAAGGCTAACGCCTCGACTGTGTCGGTGTCGATTGGCGAGGGCACGACCGTCGTTGCGAACAAGATCGCGCTTGGGGACGACGGCACGAGCACGAGCAAGACGATCAAGTCGGTCGTCTCCGTAGATGGCGGTACTATGAACGTCACGAACACCGACTTCTTCATTGCGCACAACGGGCCGCATGCTGACTTCATCATAAACTCCGGCGAGGCCAACGTCACCAAGGCGACGATCAGGCTGCGCAACAGCAACCAGGCGCTCGGCGGCTACAACACCGCGCGCTTCATCCAGAACGGCGGCACGTTCACCTACGGCGGGCCGGGCTTCACGGCGCGGTTCGAGGACAACACCGACGAAGGGCAGATCATCTTCAAGGGCGGCGAGATGAACGCTACCGCCAACTGGTCGATCCCGCACTTCATCTCCACCTGCTTCAAGGACGGCGACGCGAACGGCTGGACGCTCAACCAGACGGACGGCACGACGGCGACATGGAACACCGCGCTGACGGGCAACGGCGACGTGGCTCTCAACGGCGCGGCGACCCTCGTCGGCAACAAGGAGGTGCAGGGCGTGGTCGGCGGCAAGTGGACGATCGGCGACGGCTTCACGGCGGGCCTCGAAGGCGCGGCGTCGCTCCTCGGCGGGCTTGACATCGGCGAGGGCGCGAGTGTTTCCGTCAACATCGCGACGAACCGCAGCGCGGTGTTCACGGCCCGCGACTTTGGCGACAACTCCGGGAAGGCCGACTGCATCTCCAGCCGCTTCAACAAGGCGATTGGCGGTACGACGCGCGGCACGATCACGCACGACATGACGTTCTTCTTCACAGTGTACACGTCAGGTATCCGTCCCTTCGGCGACATGAACTATTCATCCACATACGCGGTCGGCGACTTCTACGTGGAGGAAGGCGCGGCGGGCAACTGGTCGTTCACCGCAAACTGCGACGACTGGGCGATGTTCTGGGTGGATGGGGAGCAGATCATTTCCACCGCGCAGTGCAAGGCTGGAACCGGCACGAAGGAGCTGTCCGCCGGATGGCATTCGTTCCGCCACATCATCATCGACAACGGCGGTTCATACGGCAACGCGCAGTCGATCGGCTACAAGGACGGCAGCGGCACGATGTCGAGCTATGCGAACTTCAGCACGAAGAACCTGAAGATGCGCCCGGCGGCGGACATGGGCGACGCGACGAACGCCAACACCGTGCGCTGGAGCCACTACAAGGGCACGTCCACCGACGTCACGGCGAGCACGTTCAAGCGTGACGACTTCGCGTGGGACTTCTGCTGCATCACGAACAACCTCCAGAAGCTCATGTGGTACGGCAACAACGACGCGACGTACATTAACGGCTATACGGTCAACCGCTACGAGGGCTGGTTCTTCGTGTCGGCGGAGAACGCCGGCAAGGAGTGGACGTTCCGCAGCAACTACGACGACCGCGCGGCGCTCTGGATCGACGGCGAGGATTCGGGACTGACGGGCGACAGCAACAACACGCTCTCCTACACTGTCACGCTCGCACAGGGCTGGCACAAGTTCCGCATCCAGACTGCGGACTTCACCGGCAGCGCAGGCCCGTGGAGCGGACAGAACAAGAAGGCCGTCTCCTACCAGGTGGCGGGTGGAACGGAGACGTTCTTCAGCGAGGCGACGCTTCCGATGACGGTGTGTCCCGACGGCTACATCCAGGGGGGCGTGACGCTCGCCTCGGGCGCGACGCTCTCCAACAACGCGACCGAAAACGCGGCCGTTGTCTATGGCGACGTGACGGCGACGGGCACGGGCGCGACGATGAGCGGCGCGTTCAAGTTCAGAACGTCGATCCCGCGACGCGCGACCTCTCCACGGTGCTGGCGTTCACCAACTCTGCGGCGGACTACCTCGCCGATGTCGGCGCGATCGCGATAGACTTCGCCGAGAAGCCGACCCGCAGCAAGGTGACGGTGTGCCCGGCGGGCGGCCTCACGGCGGCAGCGGCGCAGGAGCTGATGTCGGTGACGGTTGACGGCGAGCCGGTGGACCATGTCCAGTGCCTCGTCGAGAACGGCGACCTCAAGCTGCGCTTCTCCGCCGGCACGGTCATCTACGTGCGGTAACGGCTCGCGTGGACGCTCGCCATCCAGATTGGTAGGTCGCCCCGCGACCGCCGCATTGACTGGGAGAGCCGCCATCTTGGCTGCTACGGTTTGAAGCGGCGAGAGCGCCGCCCCCGATGTGGGGGTCGTTCGCTAAATTTTCGGCTTTCGGCTTGCGGTTGCCGTGCCGTTTTGGTAACATTTGACATGTTTGAATCTGTCAAGGTTCGTTTTCAAGGCTCAATCAGGAGAAAGTGAGATGAAAAAGGTGATTGCTGCGGCCATTGCGGTTGCGACAAACGCGGCGTTTGCGGTGCTGCCGGCGGAGTACCAGCAGCTCGAATACATCAAGGCGACCGGCAACTGCCAGGTGCGGACGGGCATCACACCCGCTTCGACCGACAAGGTGGAGATGCTGTTCCGTCCCGACGCGGTGGGCGCCACGCAGAATCTCTGGTGTTCGCGCGACGGCAGTGGCGCGTCACACCAGTTCACCGCGTTCCTGTTGGACTCCAAAAAGGTGCGGTTTGACCGAAACGAGGGGGCTGCGGCGCAGATCACGAGCACGGGCACGCTCCTTGCCTGCACGAACTACCTCGTCGTCGCCGACTACGGGACGCTTGAAGCCGTGGTCACGAACGTCGCCGACGGTGCCGAGGTCGTGAACGTCACGATGGCGAGCGGAGACTACACGCCCGGCTCGGATCTGTGCCTCTTCGCCTCGCACTCCACGGGTCCGACTGCGGGACTCGGCAACTACGGTTCCTATCGTCTCTATTCCTTCAAGCTGAGCGATGCCTCCGGTACCCTCCGCCTCGACCTCGTCCCGGCGAAGCGCGAAGCGGACGGCGTGGTTGGTCTCTACGATGCAGAGAGTGGTAATTTCTTGACGAACAGCCTTTCCGGCACGTTCCTTGCAGGGCCGACACCTACCTTGAACACCTACGTCTGGGTTGGCGGGGCAAGCGGAAACCTCTCGACCGCCGCCAACTGGTCGCCCACGCCCGCTGGTGCGTTCACGGCGGATGACGAACTGGTCTTCAACGACGCGGCGGAAATCACCGTCGATGCCGCCGCAACAGTCGGCAAGCTCACACTCAACGCGGCGGGTGCCGTCGCATTCACGGGCGCGAACGCCCTCACGGTCACCCGAATCGCCAACACGGGCGCGGGCGACGTGACGTTCAACTGCCCCGTCAACTTCTCCGGCACGTACTACGTGGAGCAGACGGGTGCGGTGAAGTTCCCCAGCGGTGCGACGGCGACGTATCCCGACGCCTCGCTGCGCACAGCGTCCGCTCCTGACCGCACCCTCGACGGCACCTTCACCTTCACCGAGGACTGGATCGTCAACAACGTGGGCGACTATCCGTGGATTGTCGCGTCCAACTCCGTTGTGCGTGGCAAGAACTTCTCCGGAACGCAGGTCTCTCGCCACCGTATCCTTCGCGTGGAACAGACCGGCAGCGCGTACTTCACCACCGTGACGAACGGCTGGGACAAGGGAGACATCGACATCGACGGCTATCTCGAGGTGAGCTACGGCCAAGGCCCCGCGCATCGCTAAGACGGAGCATGGCGCATGTCAGTGCTACGTTCCAAATCTCATCGTCGGCGCGGGCGGATTGGGTGCGCTGACGAAGGACTACTACTGGGAGTTCGATGTCGATGCTACCGTCACCGCGACAGACAGCTTTGAGATCCTGGGCCTGTTCCGCAGCGGAAATTCGTATGACTGGGGTCTTCGTCTCAACGGACACCAGCTCACGATCAACGTCCCCGAGAACATGACTGTCACGTATGGCGTCGCTGAATCCGGCACAGGCGGCTCCATCCGCAAGACGGGCGCGGGAACGCTCGTGATGACCGACACGTACAACGGCGACTCCGGCTTTGTGAAGCAGTATGCGAACGGCACGGTCATCGAGGAGGGTAAGGTGGTGTTTGCGGCAAACGGACAGCTCGGCACGGGCCCAGTGACGCTTGGCGCGAACGGGTCGCTTGAAATCGCGGACGGCGTTTCGTTCGCCAATCCCATTGAGGGCGACGGCGCGATCTCCGTCGCTGGCGATATCACGATGCTTGACGGCGCGCGTCTGCTTGCCGGAACATCCACTTTCGCCGCCGGGACGAAGGTCGTCGTTGAAAACCAGACAACGCAGGGTGTGATTGCGACAGGTGTTTCAAGGGCCGATTTCGATGCCTGCTTCGAGACCTCGAACGGCGGGCTCACTTGGTCGGACGGAAGCGTTTCATACGGCAACAGCTACGTGTGGGTCGGTGCCGAAGGGGGAAATTGGTCGGATGCCGCCAACTGGAGCTGGAACGGCCAAACGGGTGTGAAGGCTCCGCTTGACGACGACTACGCGGATGTCTCGTTCACCAACGCCGCCACGGTCGTGCTGGATGCTTCCGCGACGATTCAGGACCTCTACTTTTCAGGCTCGGGCGCGGTGAAACTCCACAACCCCGCCGCGACGCACGGCTTTGTCACCACGAACCATCTTGCGCTTGCGTCGGTTTCGAACAGCGCGACGGTGATGCCCGAAATCGAGTGCAAGGTGGATTTCGCCGGAACGTACAAGGTTGCGTTCACGAACAAGGGCGTTAAATTCGCCGGCGGCGCGATCGCGACAACATGGGATTCAGATAATGCCCTGACGACGCCGACAATCGACATCAACGGGGCCGTCACGTTCACGGCGAACTGGACTGTGTCGACGGCAGTTGGATGCAAGTGCTACGTGCGCAACGGCGCGACGCTGAACTGCGCCTCGCTGACGCTTCCGTACTGCGGCAACGCATACAACGAGTTGAACGATATACATGTGGA
>CACZAK010000376.1 GCA_902779075.1 uncultured bacterium
AATCGAGTCCGCGATTGTTTTCGACGACGATGCGATGGATGTTGTCGGCAAGGTTTTCTATGCGCCAATCTACATGGTGATGTTTCTCAAGAAAGACTCACTTCCAGCAAATATGATATATGACGTCGGCAAACCATTGAAGTTATAGAACCAACAGGACTTGATTGCCACAGCAGATTGCCACAGTAGGTTTTCCTTGTCATAGCGACGCGGCCCTTCTGATTCGCCGCTTGCAATCCTTCAAACGCAAACACGCGATGGGCGACACGGCTGATCAGGTGATAGCACCAACCTGGAAGATTTATCCTGCAACGTCTTATGTTGGACAGTATATCATAAACTCCCACTAGTGTGGTAATTTGCTGTGGCAATCTTGTCTGACCATGTTGCCTCTGACGTTTTTCCCTCTTCAACGATGCTCTATCGGGCAAACAGGCTGAAGATGCCTTTAACAAACGCAGATATCTTGTCGAATTTTAAGCCCAAGAGAATGAACGCAAGGAAGATGCAGAGCGCTTTCCAGTCGGTTGGTGCCTTTAACCCTAAGCGGCGCAACTCATCCAACGAGCCTAGCACGACGCCAGCACCCCTGATAACCGCCAGCTGTGGCTCGTCCGCAACGCGAACCGGGAGATCGAGTGCCGTCTGCAAAGCTTCCGCAAGTCCCGGCGTCTGCGCGCCTCCGCCCGTGAGGACGATGCCGCGTCGTGCAATGTCGTCCGCCAGGTTGAAGCGCTCTTTCGCGAGACAGGCAGTAATCGCATCGCGCACAAGGTCCGCAATCCGATCTGCCGACACCTCTGATGCACGTGCCGCCTCATGAACAGCGACGATCCCAGCCAAGGAGATGACTGCCACCTGAATGCGCGAGGCCCCTACATCGACAACGGTCGTCGCCGTCGCCGCACTCACCTCTTCGCGCGCGCCAATGGCCGCCGCCATCGGC
Source organism: uncultured bacterium (assembly GCA_902779075.1). Next base: position 947 of record CACZAK010000376.1, read on the forward strand.
GACTCGACAAGGAAGACCTCCGGCGCGCCCGCACGCCTCGCGGCCTCTTCGAAAGCGCGCTTCTGCACCTCGCCGATGCTACTGGGCACTGCAAGAACAGCGCGTTTGATTCGACTGACAAAACACTTGCGGGCTCCTACACGGACTAATGCCGCCCGGCTGGCCGCCGCGATGCAATCTCCGCCGCCAATCGCCGCCTCATCAATCAACTCTTCAATCGGCACATCGAGAACAACGCCTTTGCCCGCCTCGTACACGCGCACGCGCGACGAACCGATGTCCAACGCGAAATCCGTCCGCTTCAATGCGAGAGTCATGCCTTTGCCTCCATCTTCAGCAGCCCATGGATAGCCGTCTCGCTGGGATTTTCAGGACGGACGAAGCCCTCCGCCGTGCGCTCGCGCAGCGCCTCTTCGAGCCCTGGCAGACGTGCGCCGCCGCCTGTCAGCAGCACGCCCCGCTGCGCAATCGCCGTCCGAACAGGATCGCCCAGCGCCGACTGCGCCTCCTCCAATGTTGTCGTCAGCAGACGCGCCAGGCGATCAAGCGGGTCACGCAACGTCGCATTGACCTCATCTGCCGTCAGGAGAATCTCCTCCACCCGCCCGCTACCTTCGTTGAACGCGCGCACCGTTCGCACAGAGTTGAAAAGAACGCGCTCGGCCTGGTCGCGCCCGATGCGCAGACCATAGGCGTCGCGAATCAGCTTGCGCAGGTTCGCCGCAAATGCGTCTCCCGCCGCTCCATCCAACGGGTTGCGCGCGCGCAGGCTCCGCGCGCAGGCGAGCTTGCCGTTCTGAAGCACTCCGGCCTGCGCATAGGCCGCGCCAACGACCAGAACAGCGCAGGGTTCCCCGTCGGACGACCAATCGGCGCCCGCCGCATGCGCGATAATCTCATCCACCAAACTCATCTGGTTGAAACGCGCCTCATGCGCAACGCTTGTCAACGCCTCGCGCTCATAATCGGCGACCTGCGCCGGAACGGTCAAGGTCAAGGTCGGCTTCACGATGGCAAAAGGCCCGCTCGGCCGCGCCAGCAACCGCAGAAAAGACGCCATCAAGTCGGGATCGGCAACGCGCCCCTGCTCCATGAGACGGCAGGCACGAATATTGTCCGGAGCGCGTTCGAGAGCGGCTTCCGCCTCCTCTCCAAAAGCCAGCACGCGACGGTCTTCTGCTACCATCAGAACGGACGGCACGGCGCGCACAAACTTTCCGTTTGCCGCGATACGCGTCTTAGACGCACCCAGATCCATTAAGTATCTACTCATACCCACGAACCAACAGGATCAAATGGGGAGGCACCCCTTTGTCGTTGCCCTTTTTATCGCCCATTTTGATGTTTTCTTTCACTTTCCTTATTTTTTAACAGCATTGGGCATATTATAGCGAAACTTCCGCGCTAAAATCAAGCGCGGCAAAATGAGATTATGGCGCGGACGAAATCGCGGCGGATTTGCCGCGGACAGAGTTAAGCTCGCTGACGGGACGTCGGCGAGCGCAGACGCTACGAAGGAAGCTCAGAAGTTCTTGATGTCTTCGTAAAAGGCGGCGCAGGCGGTCTGGACATACGGCTGCAGGAAGAGCTGAGCAAAGGAGCCGCACGGGACGAAAGCCGCGGGGATAAGCAGCAGATACCAGCCGATGAAACTCATGTTGAGGCAGAAGTAACGCCACTTGTTCCCGTGCATTATGCGGCGGGATTCCGTGATGCACTGCGTCGCCGTCCAGTCGGGATGGTCGACTGCGATATACGGCGTCATCGCGTAGGAAAAGCACTTGATGATTCCGGGGACGATGAGCAGAAGGAACCAGAGCTGCAAGTATGTCCACTGGACGCAAATCACCCAGAACATGTGCCAGCCATGGCCCCAGCCGGAGGAAAAAAGCTCGAACTTCATGCGCCTGCGAATCGTCGAAAGCGCCATCGTGGAATAAGACCACGACATGAAGCCGATCAGGTAGAACAGCGGAATTAAAAGAAGCAGAATCGACGGGATTATCGCCGCA
>CACZAK010000377.1 GCA_902779075.1 uncultured bacterium
ACGACAACGAGATGATCAAGGGACAGTACACGAGCCACAACTACTGGTCGATCATCGGACTGCGTGCGGCGATCCGTCTGGCCGACTTCATGGGGCGCGAAACCGAGGCGAAGGCGTGGCGGGAGTTTCTCGCGAAGTACAAGGCGCTGGTGCTGAAGGCGGTGCGCGAATCGGCCGATCCCGACGGCTACGTGCCCACGGGGCTCTACGGCTTCATCACGGGCCGTGCGGCACGGCATGGCTTCGACGAGTTCCGCACCGACCAGGACTGGGAGAACGAAATGCTGTTGTGGCCCACGGAACTTGTCCAGCCCGGCGATCCGCTCGTTGCGGGCACGCTCAGGCGGCTGCACGCGACCAAGTACCGCGAGGGCATCATGAGCTACCGCAACGGACAGCACCTGCACCAGTACATCACCGCTCATCGACTTCTACCACTGCATCATCCATTCGGGCCCGGCCGGCGAGAGCTTCGAGAACATGATCGAGCCGTGGAACAAGCGCGACGTCGAGTTCTGTCCGCCGCCGCACGCCTGGGGCAACGCCAACTGCAACACCCTCGTGCGCAACCTCTTCCTCTTCGAGCGCGGCGACGACACGCTCTACGTGCTGCCCGCGCTTTGCCGCGCCTGGAGCGCGCGCCCAGGCACATTTATTTCCGCATCCCCTATTTCGTGAAGGGCTGGAAGGGGGAGCGCGTTGTCGAACTGTCGCCGTCGGAGAAGAGTCGCCGGTTCGAGTGGCGGATCGACGAAGCCGCAGACAGGGGACTCTACGCCGAGATCCTGCGCCGCTACCGCCGCGAGCCCGGACACTGGAAGGGAAAGCGCAGCGAGATGCCGCCGATTCCCAAGGCTAAGCTGACGCCCGAGGAGGAGCGTACCGAGATTGCGCTTTCGTTCGCAGGTGTGCTCCAGGCGTGGCGGCACGAATATGCGCTTCGCCGAGGTGCACGCGGCGAGCCCGCGTTCAAGCCCGTGCAGATGCGCGCGCCGTCAAAGGCGGAACGCGCACCGCGTCCGGCGGGCGACCTCCTTTACCGCGCGAAGACGACCTGCTCGAAGGAGGGGGAGAGGCCTGCGGCGGCGGTTGACGGTTTCATGGGCGTGAAGAACTACGGGTACTTCGAATGTGGCGTGAACGGCTGGTGGCAGGCGGACATGGGCAAGGTTCAGGACGTCAGCGAAATCACCGTGATCCCCTACTACCGGGACGCGAAGCGTCCGTACCGGTTCGTGGTCAAGACATCGGTTGACGGCGTCAACTGGACGCTGCACATTGACAAGCGCGGCAACAACCAGCCGTTTGGTGCTGCGGGCCTGACGGAGAAGTTCCAGAACACGCCGATGCGCTACATCCGCGTGGAGAACGCCGGCGGTAACACCGTCAACAGGCATCTCCATCTTGTCGAAGTGCTGGCGAAATGAACGCAAGGTGACGAGGAATGATATCCGCAAAACAAACTGGGCGTTGCGTCTGCTGGAAGACCTGCACGCCAAGGTCCCAGACGACCCCGCAGTGTCCAACAACTGGCAAGATGGATGAGGCGAGGGCCATTATTGAGAATTATTGCCTTCTGCAGCGGATTCATCCGGACGCCTACTTGCCCTGGCTCCGGGTCGAAATGCGCTATTACGACATGATTGGGGACGCGGTGCGGCGTCGGAACGTGAAGCGAACCATGGATGTCGTTTCAAAACAGTTCAAGCGAGGAAAAGCCTGATGGGCGATGGCGGTCGCCAAGATCAAATCAGAAACCGAAAGGAAAACAATGATAACAAGTAAGATGACGAGGGCCGAGGTCGAGGCGATTCTCGACAACGGCGGGAACTTTATCAAGGCACAGGTCGATTTGCCTGTGTTCGCCGAGAATTTCTTCGAGTATGGCTTTCAAAGCAACCACAAGCGTTTCTACCGTGACGAGATGGAAGAGCTTTTGAGCAATCTTGAGCTCAATGCACGCGAGAACGGCGATGAAGTGTGCGGCGCCGTGATGGGCAAGGCCGTCCTGCTCACGTTCACCCGCCGGCAGGTGGTGACGGACGCGCTTTCGTATCTTTCACGTGCCTCGGAAAAAGGAGTGAAAGGGGCTGCGGCAGAGCTGTGCGCATGGTATGCCGGCCGTATAATCGCAAATGACTTCGAGAAATTCGAGAATGCCGACGTGGGGCTTGACGATTGCTACGACCCGACACCGGAGTACCCCAGGATGACATTCCCGAACACGGTGGCCGAATGCCGCCGCCGTCTTGTGTACTGGCTGCGTAAAACATCTGAAGATGATTTTCACGATGTACAGCAGTCCTTTTCTGCATTATCGGGTTTCTCTTTTGACATTCCGAAATCCTGGACTGACGGCATGAAAACTCTCGAGGAATTTCTGGATGGCAATGCGGCAAGAGATCGCCTTGCGTACGCAAAGTCGCTGATCGACGGATTGGACGGCGAAGGGGCGTCGAAACGGATCGCCGAGGGCGCGAAGATCGTGCGCGAACTTGCCGAGAAGGCGGATTGCCTTGAGGCGTGGAAGTACATGCTTGAATGTCATGAGAGAAAGATCGGCCCGTTCAAGACAAATAAATTCCGTCGTGACGCCAAGGCTGCGATTGCGCGGCTGGAGTCCCATGAAAGCTGAAAAGCGAAAATCACAGGTGTTGCAATAAAACTAAGTCCTTTGTGCTATTTGCAATCTTTGCGGCTAAAACAAAACAATGAAAAAGATACGCTGCCCATATTTCGAGCTGAATGACCTGGAGCGCGCGTACCACGACAAGGAGTGGGGGACGCCGTGCCAGAACGACCGCAAGCTCTTCGAGTACCTGATGTACGAGGTTTTGCAGTGCGGCCTGAGTTGGGACACGATCATCCAGAAACGCGCGGCGTTCCGCATCGCGTTTGAGCGGTTCGACTTCGCGAAGATCGCCCGCTACGGCGAGCGCGACATCGCGCGCATCCTCGCCGTGCCGGGCATGATCCGCTCGCGACGCAAGATCGAGGCCATCATCCACGACGCGCAGCGCTTCATCGCGCTGCGGCGCGAGTACGGCACGTTCTCGAAATGGCTCTGGGCGTTCACGGACGGAAAGACGCTGCACAATCCCGACAACGCGAAGTCCGACGAATGGACCGCCCCCGCGCGCACGGAGCTTTCGGATCACATCGCCGCCGAGCTCAAGGCGCGCGGCTTCAAGTTCCTCGGCTCGGTGACCATCTATGCGTTCATGCAGTCCGTGGGCCTCGTCAACGACCACGCCCGCTTCTGTTTCCGCTACAAGGAACTGCGCAAAGGAGATGGCGCGAAATAGATGATTCCCCTTGCATTGCGAAGGGAAATGTGGTTTAATATGCCCGATCTGGCGAATTGCGGCCTGATGACGCCGCTAACTCGCCAGAAAGGAAGAATTATGAAATACAATGTAGCGATGACTGAAGATGAGGCGTTGCGCGAGTCGGGCAGACGGCTCGCGCAGATTCGGCTCAGCCGGAACCTGACGCAGGCAGAGTTGGCACAGCGTGCAGGCGTGTCCAAGCGCACGCTTGAGAGGCTTGAAATGGGG
>CACZAK010000378.1 GCA_902779075.1 uncultured bacterium
ACGAGCGTGACGATACCGGACAGCGTGACGAACATCGGGGAGCGTGCGTTCTACAATTGTAGCGGCTTGACGAGCGTGACGATACCTGACAGTGTGACGAGCATCGGGTCTTATGCGTTTTCCGACTGCAGCGGTCTTACGAGCGTGACGATACCGGCCAGTGTGACGCGCATCGGGGATTATGCGTTCAACGGCTGCAGCGGACTTACGAGCGTTACGATACCTGACAGTGTGACAAACATTGGTGTTGGGGCATTCTCAGGATGTAGTGGGCTTGCAGATGATGACGGTTTTGTAATTGTGCAGGGACGGCTGTATGGCTATTATGGAGAAGGTGGCAGCGTGGTAATTCCTGGCGAAGTGAAGAGTATAGGAGATCAGGCATTCTATGATTGGCGAACGTAGCAATAGGGAGCGGTGTGACGAGTATTGGGAGCTCTGCCTTCAGCGGCTGCATGAATCTTACGAGCGTGACGATCCCTGATAGCGTGGTGGATATGGGCGGAGACTATTATGGTGCTCAAACTATGTTTCAGGGTTGTAACAAACTATGGGCTGCTTGGTATCGGACGCTTGCCAAGTGCTCGGGCATGGGTGAAACTGGCGGCGGATCTTCGTCAGGAACGACAACAATTATTCAGCAGGTAGCAGCACCGTACGATTTGACCAAAAGTGTTGCAGATCGTTCAATTGCGTCGGTGATGGTGAATTCCAATTGTGCCATAGATGAGTTTGTTCTCAAGAACGGCAAGGTATATGACTGTGCTCTGCGAATTATTAACACGTCTGACGCCCCGGTGAAGCTCTCTTTGCCGCGTGGCTATGAATACGAAACGTTCAGAGGGGCGAAGCCGCTGACAATTCCCGCCTTGTCCCGCAACATTCTTACAATTACGCGCACAACGGACAACACGTTCCTCGTTTCGCGCCGTCAGTTGGAGACTGTCGAATGAGATTTGCTGCGGCGATATGTGCGGCGCTTTTGTGCCTTTGCGCGTCTGGAGTGCCCATTGGTCTGCGCACCGCGATGTGGGGCGACGATGTGGTGTCGCTCGAAACTTTTGAGTTGATGTTCGGGGATCACGCCATTGTTGCGTTTGACGACAGCGACAACATCGTCGTTACGCTCACGAATGACGTGAGCGGGACGGTGGAGATTCCCGACAACGTAGGCGCGGTGACGATTGACTTGAACGGGCATGATATGGTCGGGGATAGTTGGCCGGCGATCAGAATTGTGAAGGGCGACGGCGAAGGCGGGGCTACGCGGCTGGTGATTGTCGATACGTCGGAGGGCGAGAAGGGGCAGATTTTCGGCGGAGGCGAGAGCTCGGGAATCGAGGTCGCGGAAGACGCCGCGACTGGCGTGAAGCTTGACGTCGAAGAGGGCGTTGGCGTCTTCAACGGCGATGGAAGCGAGCAGCCGTGGTGGGAGCTCTGTCCCATCGAGGCAACGCTTGTCGCAGGCGAATACTTCAAGGTGACGCTTTCGGAGCTGGGATTCGACGTGCCGACGGACGGTACGCCGTACAGCGTGGTGGCGAAGGGACTGCCTGCCGGATTGAAGCTCAAGTACAACGCCGCTGTGAAGGACAAGAAGGGGAAAGTCGTCAAGAAGGCGAAGTCTGAATGGTGGATCGAGGGCGTGCCGACGGCGGCCGTGGATTTCTTCACGAATCCGCCGTATCTGGTGATAACGGTGGACGGCGTGGCCGGAGTCCACGCCCTACCGATCGAAGTGGTTGCGCAGGATGTGACGATGCAGGAGGATCTTGCGCTTGGGCAGACATTGAACGAGCAGTTCTATCTGCCGGGTGTCACCAATGGCTGGACGGTGTCTGGATTGCCGACGGGACTCAAGTATACGGCGAAGGTGCTGACTGAGAAGTGGAAGTCCGGCAAAAGGACGATGATTGTAACGAACGCGCTGCCGTATTCGGTCTACGGCAAGACGACGAAGGCGGGGCTCTTCACGATTTCTGCGAAGAGGAAGGCTGGCGCGTATTACGAGACCAAGAAATACCGCGTGCTGGTGAGGCCGAGGGAAGTTGACGCCGAGGTGTTCGGCGAGGAATTGACGAACATTACGACGATGGCGTATGTGCCAGTGGAGTGGGATTTGACGAACGACGTTGCGGCGGTGGGCGGCAAGGTCGCGAAGGTTGCGGGCCTGCCGACAGGACTGACGTTCGCGTCTGCAACGGCGTACAAGGACAAGAAGAAGACCCAGGTGAAGCAATACGGCCAGACAATCGTCGGCACTCCGACGAAGCCGGGCACGTATGTCGTGACATTCACGAAGAACGTGAAGAGCGGGAAGACTACGGTTGCGAAGACCGCGCAGATCCTGTGGACCGTCGTCGAAAACGACGCCGAGCTGGAGCTTGCGTTCAACACCGCCGGAGGCGTGATAGAAGGCGGAACCGTTGGATTGAAATACGGCGATCTGATGGCGTTCAGCGCGACGGACGGCGCGACCGTGACGGCGAGCGGAATGCCCGCGGGAATCACGCTCGCGAACCTCGGCGACGGAAGCTATGCGTTCAGGGGTTTTACGACGAAGGCGGGAACGTACCTCGTGACGGTGAAGGCCACGCTCAAGGGCAAGACCGTGGCGCAGCGCGTGGCGCTGAAGGTGGACGCGCTGCCCGCGTGGGCGAAGGGGACGTTTAACGGCTACGTGGCCGGCGAGGACGGCGCGACCAACGGCCTGGCGGCGGTCACGGTGTCGTCGGTCGGGAAGATCAGCGGCAAGTTCTACGAGGGCGGCACGAACTGGACGTTCACAGCGGCAAGCTACACTGGCTATGATGATGCCGCGCCCGCGTACTCGGTCCCAGTCGTCGCCAAGTACTCGTACAAGGAGAAGGAGAAAGTGAAGGTCAAGGGCAAGTGGACGACGAAGACGGTGACTAAGTCCGTCGCCCGCGACTTCACGCTGAGGGTCGGCCAGGATGCGCTCGGCGGGATGGCGACGCTGGAGGAAGTCGACGGCTCGACAGTCGAGGCGTGGCAGAACCTCTGGGGACAGGCGGGCTACAAGGCGCTCGGGAAGCAGCTGTTCTCGACGAAGTCAGGGAAGAAGACGCTCGCGTACAGGACGTTCACAATCAAGGGGACCGATGACGTCGGCGCGGAGATGGGGCTTGCGGACGC
>CACZAK010000379.1 GCA_902779075.1 uncultured bacterium
ACTTGTCTGAGTTTCGGCGTTTCCATGCCGAAATTATATCATCGTTTCGCTCCCAAGACACCGTTGAGTGTTCAACTTATTTTTGAGCAATGACTAAGCATGTGGTTATAGCCGCTGTCCCTCGTCAACGAGCCGTCAAGTATCAAGTTTTTAACGGAGAACAATACCTGCGACTTATTGTAGTTCGCCAACCTAAACGTCGCTCCTTTCCTCACACGAATGGTCGCATTTGGACATTTACCCGGCGCGTTGTTCCAATATGCGTGGGTGGCCATGAGAGTTCCCTCCTGCACATCCAAAAGGCCAGTACCTTCAATGTCGCACGCAGAAATGTAGAAGACAGATGACCCGACCTTTGTCAAGGTGTGTTCACCAAGGTTTATGTACGTATAGCCATTGTTGAAATGCCGGGAAATTGCCACGACTCCGTTGCTCGCATTCACAAATGCATCGCCTTCAAGTTTCAAGGTGGTAACTGGAGGTAGTTTGTAGTCAGAAAACCCAGGCTTTGAAGTAAAGACCGCTCCCGCCTCAAGGATCACCTTGTTCTTTTCGCTTTCGCCGCCATCGGTCTTGCCGTTCTCGTCAAGCGTCGCGCCGCCCTTGACGCGAATAAAAGCACTGCGTCCATTGACTCCAAAGGAGGTAGAGTCGCCGAACTTCACCGTGCCGCTGACGACCACTGCCTCGCCCGTGTACTTCGTGTTGCTTCCACTCATCGTGTACGTGTTGCCCGCGCCGGGGTCGAGCTGCAGCGAGCCACTGCCGGAAAACGCAAAAGCGGAAGGTCCCCTCGTGCCGACGATTCTGATGGTCGAATTCGCCGCCAGATCGGCCATGGCCGTGGGCACGATCTTGTCGTCAATCGTCATTCCGGCTCCCGTGCCAGCGTTGATGTACTTCGTGCTCACCGAACCTTGACCAGCGAAGGTCACCATTCCGCTGCCGGCGACATTCAGCTCCGTGAGCGAATACGTGCCGGCAATGGTCACCTGGGTGTCTTCGGCAACTTCGATCGTGACCTTGTCGCCGTCCTTCGGAAGACTACCCGAGGACCAGTTCTCCAGGTTCTCGAACGAACCGTCTCCCGCCGCGTTCGTCCACGTCAATTCCTCGATTCCAAACGGCTCGCGCGGAGGATAGCGATTCGCATAGAGCCTCGCCTCGGCGGCGGTCCACGCATTCGTGTAGAAACGCATGTCCTGAAACGCAACGTCCACATTGTCCTCTTCCGAACGGAGCCCCACATCGTTTCTCAAGTAGTCGGTAAGCCCGCCGTATGCGTGACAGAACCGGAATCCGTTCGCGAAAGGCCGTGTATCAGAACTTGAAGACGAGTCGAAACTGCCAGCGGCATTGCCGTCAAAGAAAAGCGTGATGGTTCCCGTAGCATTGCTACCCTTCGTGTGCACCACCACAATGGTGTGGAGCCTTGCGGAGGTTTCGCCAAGACCTGTCGAGTTGTACGAAGTTGGGATGTTCTTGTAATTCCCGCCCGTGGACGAAGTCCACCTCTGGCAGATCGTCGTGTGGAGAGAACCTTCGTCGCCGCCGGAGCATATTAGGACCTGTTTCTTGTTGACCGTTTCATTGCCGCCAAGGCAAAGCAGAATGCCCTTGGGGTCGGATCCGGGCTTGACGTACATCGTGGCCGTCCAGTTCCCGTTGAGGAGCGTGTCGCCATTGTATATCGTGCCATACCCTGTTGGATGGACGGCCTTGTTCTCGCCTTCCGGGCCGTTCACTGACGTGTCGCTGCTTTCATTGCCGGCGGGATCGGCGCCGTTGTTGCCCGTAAACACGCGAGCGCCGGACGTGAAGTCGTAGCGGAAGAAATAGTCGTCGAGATAGACCGGCGCCGCGGGGAAGGCCTCCGCATAGAGCAAGGCCTCCTCCGCAGTCAGCGCGCGCGTGAAATAACGTACGTCCCTAAACGCGACATTGAGGTTGGACGACTGGTCGCTGTAGCCGCTCGGGCATCCGCCATGCGCGGAGCAGAACTGGAAACCGCCAGTGAACGCCTTTCCTCCCTGATTGCTGTTGGAATTCCATGCGGAGCTGACCCAATTACCAGGGCCAGTACACTGACATTCCATCAACTGTCCGTCCCAATAGAACTTTATCACGTTGTCGGCCTTGGTGTGCACTGCGACCAGCGAGTGGAATGAATTCGTCGTATCCCCAAGACCCGTCATCAAGGCGCTGGTCGGAATGTTCTTCCCGCTGCCCCAATTCTGGCAAATAGAAACGCGCAACGCACCCGGCGTTTGGGTAGAGCAGAAAAGCACTTGCTTGTTTCCGGTAGATCCGTTGCCGCCCAGGCAGAGCAGTATGCCGTTCTCGACATTGCAGGACTTCACCGACATCGCGCACGACCAGTCGGCGTTCATCAGCGTGGTGCCGTCGGCAATGGACCCCCACCCTTGGGGATGGACGGCGCCGTTGTAGCCGTTCGGGCCGTAAACGCCCTTATAGCCAGTACCGGAAGAACATGGTTCAGTGGCACAGCCATTGTTGTAGTACACCTTTGCCCCGGTCGTGAAGTCATACCTGAAATAGTAGTCGTCGATATTGGCGTCTGCGAATGCAGACAACACACCAAACACGACTGCACCCGTCAGCGGAAGAGCAGCCGATACAGCGGCTCGCCTTATAGATATTGCTGCTTTTTGCATAGATGAGGTAATTGTGGAGTAGAGCGGAGCGTCCCCGCAGGGTACGCCCGCCCCCTCTTCAAGCCGGACGTGCGGATTTCCCGCATACGGCTTTCCATTGAGTGCTTTTCCTGTTGTCATGGCTTTCTTCCTTTCTTGTCTTTGTTGAAGATTGGGTGTGTGAAAAACGCGGGCCGCGAGGCGCGGTCTGCGTCTCTCGGCTCATGTCGTTAAAGG
>CACZAK010000380.1 GCA_902779075.1 uncultured bacterium
CCCCTAGGATTTCTTTGCACATAGTATAGCACATCCAGACGCATAATGCAAGCGTAAGTCTGGTGATTTTAGCATTTTAGATTTAATGGGCAGACACTAGTTATCATTGAAGCTCCAGCGGTGGGCGAGCCACGCTGTTGCCGTGTTGTCCGAATCCGCCGAGACGGCGAACGTGCCGTTCGAGACGGTGAGCGTATCAACCGGCGGAACGGCGGCAACGGTCAGCTTGCCTGTACCGGACTTGACGAACGCGCTGTTCGGCAACGGCTCATAGCCGCAGTTCATTATCTTCGTGTCGTGTCCGTTCGTGTCAAGCGTCGTCGCCCTGCTGCCAAACACGAGATCGTCGATGTCCTTGAAGATTCCGTATTCCCCGGTGTACTGGCTGGATGTCCGCGTGCCGCTGTCCTTTGACACCTTGATCGTGCCGCCGTTGAGCACGAAAGTACTGTGCCCCGTCTGTCTTACGATTGCCGGCGTGAGGATTGTGCCGCCGTTCAACTCGAAGCGTCCGGTTCCCCTACGTCCGGGGAAGATGCCGCCGCCCCCACCGGTTCCAGCCTCCAGATAACCGCCGTTCATAATGTATGTTCCGTTCCCGGATGAGTCTTCGGCAAGGCAAACCCAGTTGCCAGGATTGTCGCCGTTTCTGTTCAATGTGATGGTGCCGCCATTCTGAACGAACGTACCTTTGCCGTACCATCCGACATGAAGCCAACTTTTAGGATTCAGCGTGCCGGCGTTGAGCGTGTATGTGCCGTTTGCGTTGCTATTCCACCCAACGCGCACGTCGCTGGCGCCGGTCACGACGTCACCACCGTTCTGCGTGAACGTACCCGTTCCGTAGTTGCCGACGTCGAGGGTGCCCTGTGTCGCGTTGACGGTGCCGCCGGACATGACGTACGTCGCCTTTCCGTTTGCGTTCCGACCGAGCCAGATGTTACCGTTGTTGTTGATTCCCGTCTTGACCTCGCCGCCGGTCTGCGTAATGGTACAGTCTGTCACGCCGTCGTGTCCCGCATCTATCCAGTTTGTCTGCAGCTTGCCAGCGGAAATCTTCATCGATGCCCGTCCAGACGAGCCGCCCAGTTTCAGCCCGCGGCTGTTCGCCGTGCAGAAGTCCACTATGCCGCCCGCAACTTCGAGACACCCCTCTCCGTTGGCGGTCATGCCCACTGCACCGTTGGCGGTCATGGTGATCGTACCGCCCTCGGCGCGGAACACGGTATGTTTGTTCGCCGCGCCGATGTCCAGCGAGCCGGACGCCGTAGAAGCGTTCGTACGGAGAATTACGATCTTCACTTTCGCCGCTGTGGTGAGGTTCGCAGGACCTGTCACGAACGTCGCCTCTGTCACATTTGCCGGATTGCCGTCCGCGTAGAAGCGCACTTCGCCATCCGTCGCGGAGGAGTTCGTGAACGACGCACCCGCGTTCGCCTCAAGGTTGTTGAGTGTGAGGACGTGTCCGTTCAGATTCGCCGCCGATCCGATCGTCGGCGTGACGGCGAGGCCGCGCCAGTCACAGTCCGCCGTGAACGTGCAGGCGCCGATTTCAAGAGACGCACAAGCAAAAGTTGTGCCGACGGGAAGGCTGAGGTTGACCGCGTTGCCGGAGATGGTGACGGCGGTTCCGGCATCCGGAATCTTGCCGTCCTCCCAGTTGCCGGCGGTGTTCCAGTCGCCGTTGCCCGCCGCGCCCGTCCACGTCGCAGCGTTCTTCGACGCCACTGTGATGGTCGTGCCGCTCAATGTCGCCTCGTAACCGGTGGAATCTGTGAGTTCCACCATGTCAAGGATGCTGGAGACGCCGGAGGGTAGCGAATACGACGCCGCCGAGAACGTCATCGACGCGCTTGACATGTTGGCCGTGTCGAACACGATCTTCGCGCCCGCTTCGAGCGTCACCGTGCCGGTGACGACGTAGGCGTTGTTGGCAAATGCGCCGTCGGGGAACGTGAACGTCGCGTTCGCGGGGATGGTGAATCCTGTCGCGGAATCCGTGCCATTGCTGACCGCCGTGATGTTCGGATCCATGAAAGCATTGGCCGTGAGCTGCTCGTCGCCGACGAGGCCGGAATAGAGGCGCACCTCGTCGTAAGTCGCGTTCGAGTCGATGGTGCGTTCGCTCCACCACTGCGAATGGCCGAGGTAAAGGTGTCCGGACGTGACGTTTGAGAGCGTCCATCCCGAAAGAGAGTAATCGCATGACTTGACATCCGACGGGTCGTCGAGGTTGCGGCGGATGAAGTGGACGGCAGAAGAGCCGTCGCCGTTCGCCTTTACGGTCAAGATGACGTGGTATCTCACGTTGTTCGCAAAGCAGCTGCTCATGGTGGGGCTGTTCGATTTGTTCCGCGTCCATATAATGACGTCGTTGTTCCACGGGACGCAGATGTACTGGGTGGGATTGACATTCGCCAGACCTTGGTTGCCCCAGTCGAACATGCGCATGTTCGTCGCGAGCTTGAGACGGGTGGCCCACAGTTCGATCGTCATGTCATTGCCCGCTATAAGCCCCGTGCCGAGATTGAGCGACGTCGCCTTGCCCGAGGCGTCGTTGTCGGATCCGAGCCTCACGGCGTTGCCGTCGAACACGGGATCGGCCTCGCCGAGGGTGACGCCGTCCGAGTTGGATTGAATCGTCTGGGCATCCGCGTTTCCGACGCTGTCGGCAAGGCTTCCGCTGTTGAAACTCCAGCGGTGCGCGAGGTCGTACGCTTGCGTCGACGATATCGCCACTACGCAGATTGTCGCAATCGCGGCGCGGATTGTCTTTGTTCTGCAGAGTAGAGACCCACGCCTCGGCGTTGCCGCCGATGCGACTTCCCCCTCGTCAAACCGTACGTGCGGATTTCCCGCATACGGCTTTCCATTGAGTGCTT
>CACZAK010000381.1 GCA_902779075.1 uncultured bacterium
CGGCGGACTTGTACGTCGGTACGGAGCGGATGCATCCGCCGCCCGTTGTCGTTGTCTTTTTCATGTTCGTGTTCCTTTCGGCTTTTGGGGTAGACGGTCGCGACGGAGCGCGACCCTCCCGGTTTGTTGGTAGACGGTCGCGACGGAGCGCGACCCTCCCGCGGTGGGGCGAGCCGTCCTCGGCGAGCCGCATGGGAGGGCCGCGCTCCGTCGCGGTCGTCGTTGGTGTAAAAGAAAAGAGCCCTGCATCGTGCCGGAACCTCTCCGGCATCGCGCATGGCCCCATATATACTGTTAGCGCGAGCAGGCCATTTTGGTCTAAACTTTTTTTAAAAAATGATTTTGGGGTTCACGTCAACTCGCGCGCGCGCGTAGGAAAATGTTCCGGGGAAATGGGTTGAAACCTTGACGTGAATAAGAGAGAGAGAGAAATCCCTTTATTTTATAGGGTTTTCTAATTCTATCGCGTCAAGTTGGCGTCAAGATGGCGTCAATTGACGTCAAGGTCCCTTGACGCCAACCGCCCTCAACACCCCCAAAAACGACAAGTTCGCGTCAACACGCCTTGACGTGATTGACGCGAACTTGACGCGAACTTGACGCCATTGACCCGTGTCCGAAAACTTTAAATTCCGATTTTGTAGGTCTCCAGACCTCGGGTCCCGGTCGTCATGACCAGCTCCCCGCTCTCGACGAGGTCTTCCAGATATTCGTCGCGGAAGGTCTTCCGGATGAACTGCGTCTTCCTCGTCAGCTCGTTGCGGGAGATCCCCCCGCTCCCCGCGGCCGCCTAACTAGGAAAGCAGCCTTTCAGGCGGCGCGTTCCCACCGCGCCCCAATTGAAAACTGGCAACATTGGGATTGGCAACATTTCCACATTGGCAACATTCCCGCTACCCCCAACGACGGGGATTTTGCTATACTATCCGCATTGGAAAAGCAGGAGAAAAAGCAGGCATAGACTGAAACAGACAGAGACCCGTCGCGGCACCTTGCGCGGCAGGTCGTTCCGGTAGCGGCGCGCGCCGCGAGGAACAAGCCCCGGATGGGCAAACATACACTTTGCGAAACAACGAAGTTTCACAGAGAAGATTCAATCAAGATTATTCAATTTTACCGTTGCCCCGTCATAACAAATTTGGTATAATTCGTGCCATGGGCACATTGGAAGTGACATCAAAACCGCTTGTGATCCTGCATGGCGAAATCAAAACGCCTCCTCTTAGTGCTGCAGCACGGACTAGAAGCGGGAA
Source organism: uncultured bacterium (assembly GCA_902779075.1). Next base: position 1,254 of record CACZAK010000381.1, read on the forward strand.
TCAACTTGCGGAAACTTCAGCGCGGAATGACTCTAGCCATGCCGATTTCTCGTCCTATGCCATCGATTGGCACTCGGTGCGCCGAGTTGCGCATCGTGGACGTGAATAAGACTTGGCGGATCATCTACCGCGTTGATGAAGACGCCATTCTCATTGCCGATGTTTTCGCAAAGAAGACCCAGGCAACACCCAAAACAGTCATCAAAGTCTGTAAACAAAGGTTGCGCGACTATGATGCAATTACCAAAGGAGCTTGAAATGACAGACGCAAAGAAAAAGATGTTAGAGGCAAAGGGCTACAAAGTCACCGATTCTGCGGAGTGGCTTGGACTTTCCCGTGAAGAGGCTCAGATTGTGGATATGCGCGTGGCACTTGCACAGGAACTTGAACGGGTTCGCAAAGCCAAGGGCATAACGCAGGCAGAACTCGCCAAGCGGGTCGGGACGAAGCAGTCCGGCGTGGCGCGGATGCTGAACAATCCAGACACTAGCACGATGGACAACCTGATCAAGGCGCTTATCGCCCTTGGCGAACCCATCAGCAAGATTGCTGCCTGCCTCTTGCTCTGTTCAAACAACTGACCGCTAATGTCGGTAGGTTTGCCATTGGCTTAAGTTGATCTTCTGCACTTCCGCCAGAAGGACGTAGGGGACATACCGCAGAGGCGTGCGGCGGTCCGCACCGTAATCTCCCGGCTGCTGTAACGCCGGCTTTCCCTGCGGCGGGAGGGCCGCGCTCCCGCGCGGCCGCCTAACTGGGAGAGCCGCCTTCCAGGCGGCGGTAGGGCGCGGACTCCGTCCGCGCCGCACGGGAGGGGGCGGATTCCGGCCGCGTCGTACGGGAGGGGGCGCGCTTGTCGCGCCCCACATAGTAGAACGTGCTGCAGCCCGTTCATCCTTTGTACCGGTTGTCTCATCCTCCAGAAACAACTTCGTGTAGGGCATTCGCACTTCGGAGCGGCAACGACCACCAAGCCTCATTCAAGGTGACAAAGCGGCAAGGTCGTATGACCTGCCGGGTCTGCGCTCTTATGACATGGGTTCGTCGTAGTTGGTGCCTCAAAGCAGCGGAACTGGCGAAGGCTCTTGGTGTGAAGCAACGCCAGCCGTGTCAGCAAGATGTCAACAATCACGTCCAGCAGATCTACGTAGATGGAGAATTATTTCGAGAGGCAACGAACAAAAAATATTTGTTAGTTCGAAATGAAGGAGGAAGGTCCGTAAAAAGGCGGCTTCCCCAATCAATGTTGACTGGGAAAGCCGTCTTTCGCAGGTCGGGCGAGGCATCCCGCGAGCCATCACGGCTCACCCGGAGGGTTCGCCCCACCTTCTTAGTTCACGGTGAGGTGCGGGATCGTGAGCGTGAGCGTCTCGGTTGCGCCGTCGCGGACGACGTTGCAATTGAACGCCACGTTCTCGTACGTACCGGGAGTGATGTGCTGGTCCGGCAACGGTGCCAGCGTCGCAGACGAGCCGTCTTCGTTGAAGGTGCCCTGGAAGGTGAGGTCCTCGGCACCGACATGGAAGGTGGCGTAGTCGAACGCCCACTCGCCTTCCGGCGCGCCGTCGCCGTAGAGACCGCTGCCCTCCAGCGTCCAGTCGCTGTCGCCGTCCTTGAAGGACATCACCTTGCATTTGCCGTCGCTCGTCTGGGCGAGAGGTACGGGATCGACCACGCGCAGGTACTTCACCTTGCGGAACGAGGTCTGCAACGGCCCGCCCGCGTCGCCCGCACGGCTCTTCACCACAAGCTTGTAGTCGCCTCCCGGCAGCAGCTCGGCGGTGTGCGCCTTGAAGAGCTGCTTCGAGACGATCTCGTCGATGACGAGCGGGAACGTGGTGCCGAGCGCATTCTGCAGGTACGCCGTCGCGCCCTCGTCCGAGAGCACCATGTTGAACCCCGCCACGCGGAACACGTGCCGTCCGTGGATGAGGTTCATCGGACGCTCC
>CACZAK010000382.1 GCA_902779075.1 uncultured bacterium
CGGATGAGCTGCAGGGTCAGAACTCCACGTCTGCCACGACAGGGAAATGGTCGGACGGATATAGATTCCTTCCGGGACGCGGCGTTGAGACCGTGCGGCAGCTGCGCACCTTCACGCCGGGCGAGACGTAGATGTAGTCTATGCGCGAGCCAAAATCGCCGCCGGGCGCGTTCCGCTCGGCGCGCGGAAGCGAGAGCGCCTTCGCTGCGGGGCGCTCCCAGTCGCGCCATTTCCACCCGGTGAACGAGCGCCACGGCCCCATCGGAGGCGTCTTGCTCACCGCCATCGCGTTCCTCAGCAGCTTCGACACCGCTATTGCGGGCGCCTCAGTTTCCTGGCAGTTGTGGTCGCCTGTGAACACGATAGGCGCCCCCTTGCCGAAGACTTTCATCCTTTCGATGACCAGGAGCATCCCCTTCTCCCTCGCAAGCTCCGACACATGGTCGGTGTGGGTGTTGGCGAAGCAGAAGGCCTTGCCGGTGGACTTGTCCTTCAGGATCGCGTACGAGCATACGCGCGGACACGCCGCGCCCCATCCCTTTTTGCCGGGCGTGTCCGGCGTCTCCGAAAGCCAGAACGTGCCCTTGTCGACGGCCGTGAAGCGATTCTTGCGGAATGCTATCGACGCGGACTCGTCGCTTTTGCGGTCTGCGCCGCGTCCGTCGCCTACGAAGACATAGTCTTTGAACTGCTCCATAAGCCATTCGCGCTGGTCCGGAAGCACCTCCTGGAAGCCGATTACATCCGGGCCCTGCGCACGGATCACAGCGACAAGATCGTCGCGGCGCTTTGCCCAGTCGTTCTCGCTGCCCCTGTCGTCGTGGGAATTGCGTATGTTGTACGTCATCGTCCTCACGACGCCGGCGGGGCGCCGGGAGAAAGTGCCTTCAGGCGCGCAGAGGAAGAGTGTTAGGGCGGAGCATGCCGTCTGCGCCTCTATGTCGAAACCATCGGCCGGCGCAACGTCCCAGTCGGGTCCGCAAAGTCCGTCCGCCTTTCGCATGTGCGCGAAGGCGGTGCGGGCGTTGATCTTGAGGTATTCCCTCGCCCTTGCGCCCTGCGGCAGAGCCGCGAACTCGGCGAGATAGCGCGCCGCTATTCCGTTGAACGCCCCGCCGTCGCCCTGGCCGCGTCCTCGCATGACTTCGCCGCGCGACATGCGGTCCATGAGCCAGTCCGCCGCGAGCGCGGCGTCTTCACGGAATCCCTTTGCGCCTGTCAGCTTTCCAAGCCTCAGCGCGGCGCCTATCGCGGTGCCGACGTTGTAGGTGTAGCACGTCCTGTCGACTTTGCCGTCCGCATGCTTTGCGTCGAAGACGCAGCCCGCGGACTTGTCGAAGAGGTTTTCCCTGCTCCAGGCGTAGATGGAGGATGCGGCTTCCAAGTATTTCCTGTCGCCGGTTATCGAATAGAGCTCGCAGGCGGCGATGACCGCAGGATAGCAGCTGCAGGCGTGCTTCCCGCCGCGCTCGCTCGACTTCCACCACACGCCGCCGCCGAGAACGCCGTCGCATTGCTTCCCGATTATGAAATCCATCATCTCCCGCGCATCCTTGAGCAACGCCGGATTCTTGAGGACCGGGTAGGCGTGGCAGTCGGCGATCACCCACCAGAGAAGATCGTCGTTGAACTCGTTGGCACGCCAGTCGCCGCGCGCCGCCTTGAAGCCGTCGAAGAACATTTCGGCCATGCCCCGGAAATCATTTCGCGGATAACGTACGGCCAGGTCGAGCAACATTTCGTATGCATGCGCGGAAAGCCAATAGTCAAGCAGTTCATTCTTGCCCTTATGCTTCACGAACTGCGAGCGGGTGCAGTCCCAATACGCGGTGACAAACGCCTCGGCAGCGGAAACGACAACGTCTCCAGGTTTTCGCGGCGCATCGGCGTCGAGGATGCCTTTCCATTCGCCACCTAGCGACCACAGTTCTCGTCCGGTTATGCGCCGCCATACGCCAGGCGAATACCGTCCGAGACGTCCGACGGCATTCAGCGAGCGAACCGTGCCGGGATGCTTACGCTCCACATAGTCGAGAAAGTTCGCCGTCTGCCTATAGCCGCCATCGTAGCGGACGTCCATGCGCGAAAGATCCGTTTCGCAACCCTTCTTCTCCGGCTCGAACACGTACCAGCGCACATAGTCGGCGATTCCTTCTGTAAGCCACCACGGTATTGATCGGCCCCCGCCGGGGTAGGACTGCACTACATGCATCAGCTCGTGTATTGCGCAGCCCATACCCTCGCTGTCGCGATTCGCCGAGAACCATTTCCTGTCGAGCGAAATGCTATCGCCTGTCGTGTAAGCCGGCGCTCCAGTTTGCGGCGGGTCGACAAATCCGACTTTCACCTTTTCCGGCGCACTCCAGTCTTTCGACGGATATTCCGCAATCAATCGCGGATACCACTTCTTGAGAGTCGGCTCGAGTTCGTTCTCCGCCCATTGCGCCTGTTCGGGCGCGGACGAAGCATCAACCTCAACCACAACCGAAGCTGTTGCCGCCAGGAATACCGGGAGAATGCAAAAGATCATTTCTTTTCATCCTTGCTCATGGAATAAGGCGCCGCCGCGAGTGTGGTGCCGCGCGTCTTGACGGGTTTGGACGACATCCTGAACACGAGTCTGCCGCCTTTCGCCAGATCCGCCGCCGAAAGCCAGTTCGCGTTCACCGCCCTGCCGTTGAAGGCCACCCCTTCGACGTAGCGGCTGCGCGATGCGTCCTTCGCCTCGATGACAAGCGTCTTGCCGGACGGCATGCGTATCTCGGCGCGTTCGACCGCCGGCGAGCCGAGCGCATACTGACCCGAGGCGGGGCACACGGGATAGAACAATACTGGGTCTTCCACGGTTCGCCCGCCCAGTCGTAGAGATACAGCATGTGCTGGGCCGGCTGGTTCCCGTGCGCGTACTGCCCCATGTCGGCAAGCAGCATTTCGCGCATTTCGTGGTACATCCCGCGCCTGTCGCTTTCGCATATCGAAGGCGGCCTCGCCAGCACGTCGTCCAGCGCCGCGACGAACGCCTCGCGCCCGCCCATCGCCTCCATGAGTCCCGCTATGTCATGCACGACGCTCCATGTCCAGTGGAGGGAATTCCCTTCGACGAAGTCGCCGTCACCCCACTTGATCGGATTGAAGTCGTCGCGGAACCTTCCGTCGCGCAGCCGTCCGTTGGCGAGGCGGTGGCGCGGATCTATGACGTTGCGCCAGTTTCCGGCATTGCGCCGGTACTGCGCTATTTCGGCGTCGCTCTTGCCTATCGCCTTTCCGAAGCGCCAGATGCACCAGTCGTCGTATGCGTATTCAAGCGTGCGCGCGACTGTGCCGTGGCGCCCGCCCTCGTGAGCTACGTAGCCGAGCTTGTTATAGTCCTCGACTCCCCAGCGCCCAGTCGCTCCCTGGTGCGGATGCTGGTTGTTCGCGCCGTGGACGAGCGCCTTCCAAAGTTCCTCCGCATTGGCCTTCCCGGACGCGCCAGAAAGCCATGCGTCCGCCACGACGCTCGCGGAGTTGTTCCCTGTCATGCAGTCCGACAGCCCCGGGCTCGACCACTCCGGCAGCCATCCGGCTTCCTTCCAGCTGTTTTCCAGCCCCTCGGTCATGAGCGCGTTCACCTCGGGATATGCGAAATTCAGAAGCGGGAACAGCGCGCGGAACGTATCCCAGAATCCAGTCCCCGCGAAAAACACGCCGTCGTAGACCCCGCCCGGCGTGGGGCTGCGGTGGACCGGCTTCTTCTTCTCCAGGTCGATGTCGTAGTACGCCCGCGGGAACAGCGACGCGCGGTACAGGGCCGTGTAGAACATGCGCTTCCTGTCGATGTCGGGCGTGTCGACCCTGAACCGGCCGAGGACGGAATTCCATGTTTTCGCGGACTCCGCGCGCACTTCGTCGAAGGTCTTCGCGGCGACCTCATGGAGATTCGCGGCCGCGTGGTCTTCGTCCACGAAACTCGCAGCCATGCGGACGATCATGACGTCGCCACGCTTCACAGGCGCGAAATAGACCCACCTGCGCCCGCCATCGCCTTCTGCGGACACGATGTCGCGGTCGAACTCCATGACGAATCTGTTGCCGAAGTCGTCTGCCACAGGGCAGCTGTGCTGCTTCGAGATGCCGTATATCCTGCGGTTTGCGGCATCGACGCGAACCTCGCCGCCATTGCCCATCGCGTCGACCGCGAAGCCAGGGCGAGAGGTCTCGCCCCAGACGACCCTGAACACCGCGGCGCGCTTCGCGGCGGTCGCCTCGAGCCTTATGTCCCAGTCGCCGAGGTACACGCTGTAGAAGTCCGGGCGGATCGTCTCCGATTTGTGGCTGAAGCAGCTCCTGAGGTCCTTCATGTCATTTTTCCCGTCTCCCGCGAACGGAGTGACTGTGACCTGGCCGAAGTCGTTCATCCACGGGCTCGGCTGGTGGGTCAGCCTCAGACCGTAGAAGTCCCTTCCCGTGTAGTCGTAGAACCAGCCCTCCTTGTGCCCAGGCTTCGTGACCGGCGCCCACATGGGACCGCCCCACGGACGGCAGATGGCGGGATACACGTTGCCCGCCGACAACGCGAACGAATTGATCGTACCCGTCGTCGCACGAACA
>CACZAK010000383.1 GCA_902779075.1 uncultured bacterium
GACCCCAACCCATCTAGGGTTGACATCGGCAGACATTGTATCAGACTTAAGAACGTGGTGCAAGAGGGAAAATAAAAAATCCAACAGCCCTAAATTTTGCGCTGTTCTTTTTTTCTGCGCCTCTGCGTGAGATTACGGCGCGGGCGGCGGCGGGTCGCTGACGTTTCAGTAGCCGCTACAAGAACATCGTCATGTAGTGCGGCAGCGTTATCTTCTTGCCGACCCGTCCGACGTTTCCGCGAATGAACTTGTAGCCGACCTGAACGTCATCGCTCTCCAGAAGCCTGTCGAACGACTCGGACGTCGTGTGGCCGGCCTTGACTTCGATGGGAATGACCGCCCCGTCGCGCTCTATGAGGAAGTCTATCTCGCCGACGGACGAGTTCCTCTGGTGGTAGCAGGGTTCGTAGCCGCGTGCGACGAGCTGCTGGATGACCGCGTTCTCGTACAGCCCGCCCTTGGCGAAGCCCTTGATCGTGTTGTCCACAATCGTTTTCTTGACCTCGAACCCCATCATGGAGGTCAGGATTCCGACATCCGAGACGTACATCTTGAAGCAGTCGTCCGTGCGGTACACGTTCAGCGGCATCGAGGGCGCGGTCGTGTTGAAGCACTGGATGCCGAGCGCGGACTCCCGCAGCCATGCGACAGAGTTCCCGAACTTGCGCGCTGAACCCCCGCTGCCAACTTCGGAATACTTGAACTTCTTGTTCTCGCGGGCGAGCTGCGACGGCAGCGAAAGGTAGCAGGCACGGACTTTGGGCTTTTCCGCCCGAGCCGCGTAGCGCGCGATGTCGTCGAGGTTGGAGTTCTTGATCCGCTCCTGCACCTTGTACGCCTGCGAGAAGCTGTTGCCCTCGATGAACGAGGACACGACCTCCGGCATCCCGCCGACTGCGATGTACTCCCTGAACAGGGAGAGGAACTTCTCGTTGATCGAGGAATCGACGGCCGTCAGCGAGTCGAACGACTCGCGCAGGATTCCAACGGCGCCCTCGCCGTAGCCGAGCGCCCAGAGGAACTCCTCGAAGTCCATCGGACGCATGAAGACCTGGTTCTCGTAGCCGACGGGGATGGACTCCTTCGCCCGCTCCTTTTCAAGCCCGTCGTCGAGGAAGTTGATTCCGAGCAGCGAGCCGGACGCAACGACGTCGGCCCTGCCGTCTATGGCTAGGCTCTTGAGCGCCGTGCGCGCCCTTGGGCAGGCCTGTATCTCGTCGAGGAACACCAGCGTGTCGCCTGGAATGAGTTTGAATCGCGGATAGCGGGCGGTGAATCTCTTGAAGATGACGTCCGCGTCGAGGTTGTCGCCGAAGCATTCAGCGGCTTCCTTGTTCAAGACGAAATTGAGGTAGAGGTATGAAGAGTAGTTCGCATTGCCGAAGTAGTCGATGATAAAAGTCTTACCTACCTGCCTTGCGCCCTTGACAAGCAGGCATTCCTGTCCATGATTGGACTTCCACTCCAGAAGGGAGTCGTAGAACTTGCGTTTTAGCATTGTTTCTCCTTTGTTTCGGAGCGCATTTTAGCAAATTCGCGCTGAGGTGTCAATTGCGGATGCAACTTTCGAGGGGTAGGATTTTCAGGAACGTGCAACTTTCAAGGGGTTGGAATCTTTGAAACGCGCAACTTTCAAGGGGTAGGATTGCCGGGAACGCGCAACTTTCAAGGGGTTGCCGGGAGCGGTCACGGAGATCGAGATCCCGTACCTCGTGTTCGGCGTGGCCGACGAGTCGGCCGCCCACGCGACGGCGGCAAACATGAAAGGACTGATCAGCGATGAAGAGTGCGCCAAATTCCAGGGCTAACCTCGACCGCGCTTCTCCGGCAAAGGTGCGGCGGAACGCCGCGCCAAACTACACGTTCTACATGTTCTGCACGGACAAAAGCGAAATCTAAAGCAACCCCACCTCGTTCCGCAGCGTAATATCACAGCCCGCGCCGTAATATCACGGTTCGGACTGTCCTTTTTCTCCTCAAAACGCCGCGCGGGGGATTGACAAATCATAGAAGGATGTGCTATCATACCGTCCATCTTCTTTGGGATACCAACGACGTTGAACGGGAAATCGCAAATGACGGCAGGACGAAGGCATGGAACGGCATCGGAAACGACGCCGCGCACATCTTGTTGTCGTACGCTTGCTGTCTTTTCGCGCACGACAGCAAGCGTACAACAGCAAGAGTTTCACACACCCAATCTTCAACAGGAAAGGCAACAAACATGAAAACAAAGACAATCCGCGCTGCGATTGCGGCAATCTGCGCGGCGGCGGCGGCCTCGGTGTCGCATGCGGCCGACCTTGACGCCTACAACTTTCGCTACGACTTTTCGTCGGGCAAGAGGGTGTTCTGCGGCAGCGACTTGGTGCCGGTCGATCCGCTTTCGGATACGACGATCGGCAGCAGTAGCAGGGGAGACATGACGGAATCCAGGCCCTTGACGATGTACAATTTCTTGAACGGAAAGGACTGGACGTTTGTGATGTCTGTTCGCCCCGGCACCACTAACAACGGCGTCATCTTCTCAATCGGCAGAAGAAGCACCAAGTCGCGCAAGGGCATCTCGATTTGCTCATCGTCTGATCCGACAAAATTGATTATTGACGAAAATCAGGCTAACGGTTCCAACCAGAAAAGCCGCGTTGCGCAGATAACTCTTGACGAGAGCATAGATGTGTCGAGGGGATTCCATACCGTTGTCGTCGTGTACAAGAAGCCGGCATCGGGCTATGCCGGGACATATTACTTCTACGTTGACGGCGTTTACCAGAAGAGCCATACGTCGGTTAACTATGCTTTCGGCGGCGGATTCCAGTTTTGCACCACTGTCTCCGGGAACACGTCCGGCGAGGTGGGGACTGTAAACGATCTCAACGTTGCGTTCCGCGACATGCGCTTCTACCAGACGGCGTTTACGGCGGAAGATGCGCAGGCGTACGCCGCGCTCTATCCTGCCGACACGTTCCGCCCGAGCGCGTCCATCCGCGCATACGGCGTGAACTGCATCGACACGGGGTATCTCGTCAAGCCCACCACGCGTATCGCGGCGGACTTCCAGTACACGGAGATTGCAGAACAGGCGCGTATTTTCGGCGAGCAAGGGGCGTTGGGCTGCCATCTGTACATCAACGGCACCTACAAGGAATTTGCGAGCCTCATCAATGACAGCGCCACTTATACCGGGTCTGCGTTCGGGAGCGGGGGTAGCGGCAGCGCGAACACCAGCCGCGCTTTTGTGTGGATCAACAGGCAGACCGGCAAGGCCAACCTCTGGCAGCGCAATCCAAACAGGAACATCGGCGAGACGCTGAGCGGAACCTGTGCAGCCGATGCGGAAACGAGCATCACCCTGCCGCTTTTCGCGGAATATACGGCAACGGTTACGCAGAGATGGTCAAAGGCGTTGATTTACTCGATCGACATCCAGGAAAGCGGAACGCCCGTCCATTTCTTCGCGCCGACGACGAACGCAACTGGCGCGGCCGGTTTCAGGGACGTGATTACCGGCGAATTCAAGGGCGAGTCCATGCCGAGCCCCTCGACCGCGCTTTCCTACACGGCCGGCTTCGGGTCTGCGGACGACTACAAGTACGAGAGCGGCACGCTCTACGCCAAGGTTTACGCGGCGCCTGACAGCACGGCGAAGGGGAGCGTCGCCGTGCGCGATAGCGAAGACGCCGTCATTGCGCCGGAGTCGGACGGCTGCTGTTGGATCCCCTACGGAACGAACGTGACGCTGACGGCGACGCCTGCGTCGGGTTACATGTTCACTGGCTGGGCGGGCGACACCCGGGCGATAACGGGCGGGAGCGCGTCCGATGCGATTATCACAATCTCCCTCGACCGCGTGGCGCAACTTCGCGCCAACTTCGTGCGCTCGACGAAACCGGTTTCCGCCTACGCGCAGTCGGGGACGTCGGCGTTTCTCGCCCACTTCGACGGAATCGAGAACGCGGGCGCGGGCATGCACCAGAGCACGGCGTCGACGTGGACCGACCTCACGGGCAACAACCTGACGCTGACGAAGACGGGCTCGGCCGGATTCATCAGCGATGCATGGAAGGCGGATGGCAGTAGCTACTTCTCCGCAACGTCGCAGGCGGTGAAAGATGCGCTGACAGCGAAAACGTTCACGCTCGAGATGGTGATCTCGCATCCCTCCTCCCAGAACGACTACGAGTATTGGGCGTATTTTGGAGCGGCTAGCGCAACGCGTCACCTTGTTGTCGACTTGCGCAAGAAGGACAGTACAAACAAGCTCGTCCAGGGACTCCAGTATCGTGCCGCCAAATGGAACAATGCCGCAAAGGTTCCCGTGAACAGCGGCATGGACTGGAACAAGCGCCAGTACATCGCGGTGGTGTGCAACGGGGACAATGTGGCCACCGCCTATTACGACGGCACGAACAAGTTTCATTCCGTGTCCGGAACAACGAATCCGTCATCCACGCAGATTGGCATCGGCGCAAATGGCGCCGACGGCGGATGCAAGGTTTACGACGGTTCGCAAATCTGCGCCGTGCGCATGACGTCGCGGGCGCTGAGCGCCGACGAGCTGATGCGGAACTGGTACGTTGATACCCAGCGCTTCAACATGACGACCGTGCCGGACGGCTACCGTTTCACCGATGGCGTCCTCGAGGTACGCGTGACGAAGGGCGTTCCCGGGTTCGAGTTTTCGACGGACGGCGGGACGAGCTGGACGGCAGAAGAGGTGTGGGCGCCGATCAGCGTGGAGCTGACGCTCACCGCGCGGTACGTTGCCGATCCCACGGTGGAGGTTCCGCTTGCGGGTCTTCCCGACGGTGCAACCGTTTCGGGCAACAGCGTCACGTTCACGCCGTCGCGTCCGTGTGACGTGTCCACCGGCGTGCCGACGCTCGACCTCTCCGGCTCCGCCGTGTGGGGCGAGGGTGCCTGGCGGATTGGGGAGACCACCGTCGCGGCGCCGACAGGCGGCAGCGCGGTCGTCAACCTGACGGACGGCGACGCCACGCTGACGCTCGACGAGGACATCGACCTCGGCTCTCTCCGCGTCGTCGG
>CACZAK010000384.1 GCA_902779075.1 uncultured bacterium
GAAATGCCGTTTTTTTCATGCGGCGCGGCGGCGGAGCGGGGCGGAGGTTCGCTCCGGGAATGCGGGCTGCGTTTCGCGGGCGCGCGGCTCAGCGCGCCCCGCGAAACGCAGACTAAGGGACCCGGAGTGAAGCCTCCGCCACGGCCGCGGCTATGGCCTCACGGGGGGCTCGTAAAAAATCGGGGTAAGCGTGCATCCTTTCTTGCTTTCGCCATTGGGAGTTTTGGAGTTTGGGAGATTTAGAAACTCCAAAACTCCAAGCAGCGAAAGCAATAAGCGTGAGATTGTGAAATTATCCTAGCGGGGACTGTCCCCACATGTCTCTTTGGTTTAGTTGATGAGACAGCGCAGGATCAGCGCAAATTCAAAAGCTCTTCTGCGTCGATAAGAGCGGAGAAATAACCATCTTCGCGAATCTGCGGGTCAAGTTGTCCCTGATAGACAAGGGCCGTGCGAACAGACACTCCCCTGCGCACACGAAGCCGCGACACCTTTTCTTCAACCTCCTTCACGACAGTGACTCCAATCCTTCGCTTGCGCTTCACCTCCACGACATAATAGGTCTTGGGCGTCTGGATGAGAAGATCTATCTGCACGCCAGGCCCGTTTCGCACCGATGCCGCCCTCCTGTATGGAGCGATGGAAATCACCCTCGCCCGATCAAGTCCGAGCCTTTCGTAGAACTCGGGCAGATGGTTCAGCATGAGGCTCTCGAACTGAAGACCCATTATCGCGTCCCATTCGGGAAGTTCGGCAAGCGGAGGAGCGGCATAGACTCCCTTCAGAATCGCCTCGCGATGCGGCTCTACATAACGCAGATAAAAGCGCGAGTAGTTGTCCTTAATGCGATAGCGCAACGCCAGCGCCTTTGCGCCGGTCTCGGGGTTGACACCGGCGTCGCAGGCGATGAACCCCGCCTTCTCCAATTCGTCCAGATGTTCCGAAACATGTCCGTTCTTCACCATCCCGACGTCCTGTGAAATCTCGCTCACCGTCCTCGGGCCGCAGCGAAGCGAAAACATGATTTTCCGCTTGACTGCATGCGACTCCCCGAATACGTCGTTGAATATCCTGTCGAAGTCGCTGAAGAGGTAGCCACCCGACGTGAAACTCAGCCGACGGACATTCTCGTCCGCCGAAAGCCTCGGATTGATTTCCTCGAGATATCGCGGAACCGCGCCCGTCACGGAAAGGACGTCGAAGAACTCCCCGCAGTCAAGATGCCTCGAGGCGCGTCCCCAGAATCCTACGCAGTCGTCAAGCCGCATCTCCTCCAACACGAACTCAATTGAAATCCGCCCGACGAAACCCGTGTTGTTGAGTATGTTGCGCTGAATCCAGGCGGACACGCTGCCGCAGACGAAGAACACCAGATTATCCCTTTTGGAGAGGGACAGGTCCCAGAGGTTCTTCAACTCGCCGGGGAAAGAGGGATCGTATTTGCCCATCCATGAAATCTCGTCCAGCAGAACGACTGTCCTCGCCCGCCCGCGAACGGCGTCCGCAAGGAGCGCAAAGGCCTGCTGCCAGCTCTCCGCCGAACCTCGCGGCCGCCCCGTCTGCATGGAAAGGCGCTCGCAGAACGAATCCAGCTGACGCTGGTTTGTCATCTTCTCGTCGGGAGGGAGACCGCTGATTTCAATGAACCGGCATCCGCTGCGCGACGCGAACTCCTCGATCAGCGTGGACTTGCCAATGCGACGGCGCCCGCGGCAGACAACAAACGACGACGTGCGTTTCTCCCACAACCCGGAAAGAACCGCCAGCTCCTTTGCGCGACCTATGAACCGTGATTTCGACTTCATCGCATCAACCTTCCTCTTCTCCAAGAAATGTACAAGGAGATTCTATCAAAAGGAGCGCGTCCCGTCAACCACTAGAGGGCACAAATTGTGTATTTATGACAATCTGTGCCCTACTGCCATGTTGCCAATGTCCATGTTGCCAATTCCCAATTGGCATTGGGCATTGGCAACACTGGCAACATTTCCACACTTCCACATTTTTACATTCCCCGTTCCCCATTCCCCGTTCCCCACTCATTTCCGGAAGCTCTTGAGATGCTTTACGTATTCCGCCGCGCCGCCCTGGCGGTAGCCGGTCTTGCCGACCCTGTTGCCGTCGCCGTCGAGGATGAGCGCCGTGGGGAAACCCCTGATGCCGTATTTCTTCGTCAGCTTTTCGTTTTCGGCTTTGCCGTGGTCTGAAAGCACCGCCTTGTTCTCCGGTGAATCGATGAACACGAGAACGTAGTCGTCCATCACGCCCGTCACGAACAACGGATCGGACAAGACTTCTTTCTCCAGCTTCTTGCACCAGTAGCACCAGTCGCTGCCGGAGAAGCAGGCGTAGACGAGCTTGCCCTCGGCCTTCGCCTTGGCGAGCGCCTCGTCAAGGTTGTCGGTGAAGCCGGCGGGGGTCGAGGTCGCATCGGTCTTCGGCGGAACCTTCTTCGCCGCGGCCTTACGCGCCTTCTCCTCCCTTTCGTGTTTTGCAAGGCCGGCCTTGCACCCTTTTTCGATTTTTGCGAGATAGCCATCGACGCCGCCTGCCCAGCCGTCCCTGTCCAAAAGAGCCACGCGAGAGCCATCGGGATGGAGGATCGCCATTTCCGGCGGAGTGAATACACTCTTCCGCCCGGCATAGTTGACCGCAAACCTAATATTGTCTCTCGCCATCCACGACTGGCTGGGCTTGTAAAGTTCAGCCATGTAGCAAACGTACGACGCGCCAGCCCTTTTCAGGAACTCCTCTGAACCCAGCACCTCATGGTCCAGGACTTTC
>CACZAK010000385.1 GCA_902779075.1 uncultured bacterium
GACTGACGCCGCAGGCCGCACCTGGCAGCCGACCGGCTACAAGCTCGAGCGGTACGATGCGGACGGTGCGCGCTGGAACATCGAGAAGGTGGGAACGGGCGCGTCTGTCGTCTGCACGAACAGCGAGGCGTGGGCGCAGACGCGCCTCACCTGGCACTGGAAGATGACGGACGGCGTGCTCGCCTACGATGCGGACTGCTACGTTCCGAACGGGCTTCTGGTCCACCTCGACGCCATCCGCAACGTAGGTCTCGCGGCGGAGCACAGCATGGACGCGACGACTTGGACCAACCTCGGCTCGCTCGGCGGCACGGCGACGCGCGGCACGAAGGGTTCGGATGGCGTGGGCGCCTGGGGCGACAATGCGTATGCGTTTGTCGGCGGAAGCTACTTCAAGACCCCGTCGGTCACGCTCGCGCATCAGGTGACGGTGCAGGTTGCCTACGACATGATTCCCACCGTGCAGAACAAGACATGGCCCACCTACTTCGGCGAGATCAACGACGGATTCCAGTTGTTTACAAATCCCAATAGTGCCGAACTCTTCTTCAAGCAGAATCAGGTAAACGCTTCTCCCCGCCCGGAGATCCAGGTCTGGGACGGCACATTCGCGACGGCCTACGTCGATGGGGCGGGCGCGGGGCTGGGAGATGGCCACGTCGCGCCGCCTATCACGTTCCATGGCTCCGCCAACGCCATCGGCTCGAAGGCGTACTACTTCGGCGGATCAGAGCACTGGCAGAATCGAGAACTGACGGGGAAGGGCTACTCCCTGCGCATATACGACCGCATCTTGACGACGGAGGAAGTCGTCCGCAACCGTGAACTCGACAATCAGCGCTTCCGCGGACGGTGGGGCGAATCGACGGAGACCGACCTCGTGACAGTATGCGCGTCGCATCCGGACGCGGTGTGCGAGAAGGGCAACTGGCTCGTACGCGGCACCGGCTCAAAGACTGTAACCGCGCCGGCGACCGTGACGGCAAACGGCTTCACCTGGACGCTCAAGGGCTATCTGCTCGAGACGATGGATACGACCGCTCGGACGGTTGCCTACGCGCAAGTTGATGGAGTTGACACCTACACCTTCACGCCTACGGCGAACGGCGCGAACCGCCGGCTCACCTGGCGCTACGAAATGACGACGGGATACCGCACGGCGGCGGACTTCGACATCGGCGACTACGTCCAGTCCGGTCTGATCCTAAACTTCGACGGCATCTACAACGAAGGCACCACGCGTCCGCACAACGCCTCCGCGCTGGAATGGGTCAATAATGGTTCTCTCGGCGGTAGCGCATGGTTCAACTGCTCGAAATTCCACTCCTGGGCGGCGAACGGATGCGTGTTCGCCCCTGCTGCTAATGACTGGCGGGGTGCGTGCGCATGGACCAAGGACTTGATTAGGCTCGGCAAGGAATTCACTGCCCAGGGCGCAGTGGACTTTGCGACAGGCGGACAGATTACAAGCTATCCGACGCTCTGCGGTCTGCCAGGTGACAACGGTCTCTTCGGTAAAGGCTCCATTCAATGGAAATTGAATGGCTCTCCTTCCTTCTTTGGTAACCGTCCCTCTATGAACTGGAGCGGCAAGTACTACACCGGCATCCTCACACCTTCGCAGTTCACCCTCACGGAGGGAACGTCGAGACCAACATCCGGCAACGGCTATCAGACTGGCACCGCCTCCGAACTGGGTGCGCGGATGTGGTCGATCGGCGGTTCGGGCTCGAATCCCGGCGGTACCAATCAGCGCTACATGAAGGGCACGACGTATGCGTTCCGACTCTACAACCGGGCGTTGACGAACGATGAGCTCGTGCAGAACCGTAAGGTGGACGAGGCGCGTTTCCATGGCGTCCTGACGGAGACGAACGTACTCGTGGCCGTCGAGGGCGAATTCGCTCCGACGGAGGCGCCGGGCGCATACGACGTGGCCGGCACGTGGACTTTCACGGCCGGCAAAACGGTGGATGACGCGGGCAGACACTGGGTGCCGCGCGGCAGAGTGGAGACGTTGGCTGGAGGCAATGTGCTTGCGAACTCCGTGAACGGCGAGGTCGGCTACACGTGGACGGAAGGCGACCAAGCGGTGAAGCTCACCTGGCGCTGGGTCAGGCCCGCCTTCGCCATATACATCCGCTGACGCCGATGCGCCGCCAAGATGGCGGCGTTCCCAGTCACGCCAAGATGGCGGCTCTCGATAACGACTGCCGCGCCCTAAAAGCGCGGCGGGCGAGTTGTGGCAAAACTGGTCTGACCGGTTTTGCCACTTCTCACATACCAGTAACATTTGTGGTCATTCCGACGGCGTCCAAGTCACGCGGTCAACGTTCCGCCGCCGCATCCACCCGTTCCGCAACGTAATATCACAATGCGGCAGCATAATCTACACGTTCTGCACGGCTAAAAACAAAAGCTAAATCTAAAGCCAACCCCACTTCGTTCCGCAGCGTAATATCGCAGCCCGCGCCGTAATATCACGGTTCGGACCGACCCATTTCAAGTGGTAAAAAAGCGAACTTTTTTCGCGCGTAGCCTTGCGCCACCGTCCGAGATTTGATAAACTGCGAGCCATCAAGCCGCCAGACTCGGTCTAAGCGGTGCAGAGCCTTGGCCGTGAGGCCAGGGCTCTTGCAGTTTTAAGAGAGCCGTGAAAAGAACAGTCGCATACATAGACGGTTACAACCTCTACTACGGTATCCTAAAGGGGACACCGCACAAGTGGCTTGATCCTGTCCGCCTTGTCAAGG
>CACZAK010000386.1 GCA_902779075.1 uncultured bacterium
CCTGTAGCGCGTTTACGCACTGTATTTCGGAAGGACTTCGGACTTCTGACAGCGGACTTCGCAAATCGTCCGTTGTCAGAAGTCCGATGTCTTTTGCCACACCTTAAACAAACCGCCCGCAAGGGCAACAACAGAGAGGGAAAACGAAAATGAGCAATAGAAAACAAACATGGAAAGCCGCCGTCTCGGCGGCGGCAATCGCGGCAAGCGCGATGACGTCGTTTGCGGCGACGAACATCACGTCCAACGTAACGCTCACCGAAGACACCGACTGGACCGAGTTCGGCACGGTGACGCTCGCGGGAAATGCGACAATCGACCTTGCCGGACACGATCTCAAGGTGGGCGGACTTGACGGCGCTGGTACCATAACAACATCTGGAAACATCCTGAACAACGGAAGTCTTGAGAGTCAGCCAACAATCAGGGAGCAATGGCGGGTTTTCATCAACCAGCGTCCATCCCGATTCATGGACTTACACAGGTAGAGCTACGGCGTCGGCCGGATGGTGCAAGAGCAAAGACACCACATGGAGCAAGAACCTTAACGCCAAGGCCGGTTCATATTCGGTGTGGTTCTGGTGTCAGGACGCCTCATGCAGCGGGGCCGTGATTTCACAGGCCGTGAACGTTGCAAGGGCGGGTTGGTATCGACTCGAGTTCTGGACGGCTGCGCGCCCGGGCAGCAACAAATATTTGAACATGCGCGTCCACGCCGATGTCGATGGCATATCTCGTGGGTACGTCGTGTGTTCGGCGGCGTCGTGGAAGAAGACGGCGATTGACGTCATGCTTACGAACGGCGTACATACAATCGCGTTCCGATCCGACGGGGCGGGCGGCAATGACAATCCTTGCGGTCTCCTCGACAACGTTTCGCTGCGCCGTATCTCGGCCCTTCGCCTCGCATACGCCGCCGGCGCGACCTATTTGTGCCAGAACATCGCGCTGGATGGCGTCGCGCCGATTGCAGAGCCGCTTGCGCTGGATGTCGATTGCGACTGGCGGGGACTGGGAACCGTGGGCGTGGCCGAAGGCGCGACGATTGACCTTGCCGGACACAAGCTCTGGACGGACGGCATTGTCAAGAACGCCGAATGCGGGAATTGGATAGACAATGGAAGTTTTGAGCGATTCGTCGGAACGCCTTCGGGCGACAGGCTTAATTTTTCGGCGGCAATTCATTTCGACGCCTGGGGTTGGCATGGCGATTCGGCTTCGGTGAGTGTCATGTGGGTGTTGGGCGGCAACTGGTGTTCAAGCACCTTGGACGGTTCGTACCACTTGGCATACTGGATTAACGCCGCCAACCAGTCGGCATCCGTATCGCAGACGGTGAATGTGCCCGAGACCGGTCTCTACCGTCTTTCGTTCTGGGTGGCCATGCGACCCGGCAATAATAAATACAAGGGGCTGCGCATACATGCGGACGTGGACGGCACTTCGCAAGGTTATGTGGACTGCACGAGCACAACGTGGTTCGAAAAGATAATCGACTTGAATCTCACGGCTGGAGAGCACGTTCTGTCGATGCGTGGCATTTCCAACGGCGGCGGCAGCAATCCGTGCGGAGGTATCGACAAGATTTCGCTTGTGCGGTGCGAGCATTCCGGGGTCGCCTGCGTGACCAATTCCAATTCGTCCGCGCTTGCGGAACTGCATGTAAACGTGGCGTCGGGCACGACGTTGCGGAACAACGCGCTTCCGATCGGCGGGAACCTGAAACTCGTCAAGGAGGGTGCGGGAACGTTCGTCTCCGCACGTGTGCAGACATATTCCGGCGGAACGCTCGTTGCGGCCGGCACGATGCAGCCTCCAGACGGAACGGGCTCGAATGATGCCTATAGCGGACGAAGTTCAGGGCGTTTGGCACAGGAACGATCACGGTGGCGGAGGGCTGTGTGTTCGACCTTCGCGGAAACTACGACTACGGCTACATCGCACTTGACGGCGGTACGCTGAGGAACAGCGGCTATCAGATGAACCAGACCGGCTGGGGTGCTACTATGATAACTGCGATTACGAAGAATTCCGCTATGGACGTCCAGAAGAATCTCCTCATGGGATATACCGCCTCGACGTTGGATCTTGGCTCGAAAACGCTTTCGGCGGCCCTGGCAGAAAGCAATGTCCTCAGGACGAAATATCGGGACATCGTGAACGGGACGCTTGCCACGTCCGGCCGCGGATGGCTGGTGTTCTTAAACGCCTGCAACATGCGCACCGCAAGGCTTGTCGTGAACAGCCCCATCGCGATCGGGGGCGATGTGGACGTGGATGATTACATCGTTAACTACACGGGGAATGAATCTTCGGGATCAAAAGCGCTGAACGTTTACGGCACGTTCAAGCCGAACACCGACAACTTCTACGGATGCACGATACAGGACGGCTCGACGATCGATCTTTCGGGAAGGACGACGGCGTTGCCGATAACGTCCGCGCTCGCGACATCTACGAGTACGTCTCGTCCGACCGCTTCCAACATCACGTTCACGGCAGGGGCAGTGGTCAAAGTCGCGTTTGGCGCGCGGAACGTGTCGATTGGCGAGAAGGTGATTGGCTGGACGGCGGAATCAAGGCCGGCAAACCTTGAGACGATCAGGTTCAAGTGCGAGGTCGCGAACAGGAAATACGTGCTGTTAAAGCGCGAAGACGGCCTGTACATCGCCTCCGGCGGTCTCATGCTCATCGTCAAGTAGCCCGCGCGCAACTACACGTTCTACATGTTCTACACGGACAAAAGCAAAAGCGGAATCTAAAGCAAAGACAGCTTCGGCAACGCGCTGGCAGCGCGTTGTACAAGAGTTGCGGGCGGGACGCCCGCCACCCCGAAAACGGGCGATGTGAATGTCGGTCAGCATCGATCTCGGTCTGGGTACGCTGGGCACAAGGCGTAGGTACTAGAGGGGGATTTTTGAGCCACTACGGGGGGATTTTTGAGCCACGGGAAGGGGATTTTTGAGCCACGGCGAGGGGAATTATGAGCCACAATGAGTGTCGGTGCTTGGTAGTGAGGGGCGAAGGATTCTGTACATGATGGAGCAGACCTTGTC
>CACZAK010000387.1 GCA_902779075.1 uncultured bacterium
GTTCGGTGCCGCCAACGACACCGTGACGGTAACGGTGACGGGGGAACTGCGGCAACCCGTCCATTTCGGAATCGACGCGGAACGACTGTGGTTCTTCTGGCCGGAGCGGCGCGAGCAACTGGCGGAGATGGCCGTCGGACGTCTGAAGGTGGACTTCGCCCGCGTGGCAATCAACGGCGCGTACGAGCGGGAAGAGGGCGTCACCAACATCAGCGCTTATTCGGAAGTCATCATCCCGATGATGAAGACGTTCAGGAAATACAATCCGAACCTGCGTTTCTTCGCGTCCCCGCGCCCCATGAAGGAAGTGTACAATTCCAAGGCGGACGCCAAATGGCTCGCCGACAACTTCAAGAACGGGAACATCGGCATGGCGGCGTATCCGCTTTGGGTGGGCGGACACAAACGAGTCGTCAAGCGCGTCTACAAGAAGGTGGACAAGGACAAATGGGCTCGCTACCTTGCGGACTACCTGAACCTGATGGGGCGGGTGGGACTTGACGTCGCGTACCTTGACCTGATGAACGAGGACCAGTCGATGTGGGGCGGGGACATCGAGAACGTCCTTTACGTGATCGATCGAATCCCCACGATTCTCGACCGATCCGTCACCATGCCGAAGATCGTGTTTCCGTCCACGTGGAGTCCGGGCGATGGCCTGAAAAAGTTCCTGAACGTGCCGTCGGTCGCCGCGCGGCGCGACGAGGTCTTGAAACGGATTGGCGTGGTCGCGACGCACAACACGCCCGACGCCGACCGGAACAAGTTTGACGAGGCCGGTCTCGTCGCCTTCGCGGACGCAGTCCGGGCGGTGGACCCGGACAAGGAGCTCTGGAACACGGAAATGCACGGCTGGGTGGGCACGCGCAGTCCGTCCGACGACATCCTCAACTCCATAATACTCTGGCGTCATTTGGCTGCGGGGTTCTCCGGAATCGACACTTGGCTCTTCTTCGGCCCATGGAAGGGCGCCGCGCATCCGATGGTGTATTCAAACAGGGGACACGGGCCGGAGGTGACGGCGAAGTACGAGATATTCAAGTCGGTCGTGAACGACACGTGTGGCGGACGATACGTGGCGTCCATGCTCGTGAGCGTCCTGAACACGGGCGACGGTGAAATCGCGGTCCGCGTGCGGCTACCTGAAGGGATGCATGTGTCCGGCGGGGTGGAGAGACGCCTGTGGGAGGCGTCGAAGGGCGACATTTCGCCGCGAATCTCGTACCTTGAATGCGTCGTGCAGGACTGGACGTCCATCGTGCCGGCCCGGTCGCTTGTCCATTTCGCCTTGACGGTCGAGAAGTAATCTTCCCCCTCAAGTTCCACGCCTAACTGGGAACGCCGCCTTCCAGGCGGCGCACTGGGACAACGAGCAGCTACGTATGGTAGGGACGGCGTTCCATCGCCGTCCGCGGCTCGGCGGGACGAGGCGCCCCGCGACCGCCCACTCCGTCCCCTGTATCCTGTCCACACCAATCATCTGCACCCCCGCGACTTTCATACGCACAATCTTACTATTGGCTGCCAAAAGTATACTGTTTTAGCTACCTTTTGACAAACTGAAAAAACTTTTCGATCCCCCTTGCACCACGCGCCGCGTTGTGGTAAACTTCTTTTTGACAAAGGCAGCAATGTCGGAGTCACCGGGATGCGGAGGATGTCCTTCGCCTATGGCAGGGAGAAATCCCTGCCATTAGTTTATTTGGAAGCATACAGTGAGCAGTAAGAACATAAGGGAGGTCAGCGTTTTCGTTGACGAATCGGGTAGCTTTGAGCCGGACGAGGAATCGTCGCGGTACTACATCGTGTGCTTCGTGTTTCACGATCAGTCGAATGATATTTCACCTTGGGTTTCGCAATTGGAGGCCTATCTTGAGTCTATCGGCCTCGGCGCGCAACACTGCGTCCATGTTGGACCGCTCGTCAGACGCGAAGGGGAATACTCCAACATGCTACGGGAGCTACGGCAGGCCATCTTTCGCCGAATGGCGGCTTTCGTCCGTAAGGCCGCCATATCGTATAAATGCTTCGCCGTTGACAAGCACTTCGACAAACGTGATGTGGCCGTTCATGATCGCCTGCTTCAAGGCATTACGCGGTTCCTCGTCACTCAGGCGGAAGAAATCAACACCTTTGATAAGGTCAAGATTTACTATGACAACGGGCAAGCACAGGTGAAGGACCTTCTGCTTGAGGCATTTGCCATGTTTTCGTCCAAGACCGATTTTGTTCCAGCCGTTCATCCCGAATCGTATCGTTTGTTCCAGGCCGCAGACTTGTTCTGCACGGTTGAACTAGCCGCTGCAAAGGCGCGAAACGGGGAGTTGAGTGTTTCCGAAAAACGTTTCTTTGGAGAGAGCCGTGAGTTTCTGCGGAACATCCTCAGACCTCTTCGCAATAAAATGGTGCAATAGCAGGATTCAGTCGGTGATGGTCACGCGTCCCGCCGAGCCTTCTGATAATTGGAAACAACTATTTAAAACAACTTGCCTTTGGCGCGCGGGCGCGGGGCCTTGCGGCTGCTTCGCAGTTCGCGCTTCGCGCTCACCCAACCTGATCGCTTCGCGACAGGCGCATCTACTCGCCCGCGCCCATTTGCCGATCCTCAAACTGCCACGATTCTGAATGTTCAAGGTGTGCCCGCAGGATAATGTTGTTCTTGAAAGTTGTCATGGTCGTTTCCAATCTCAAAACGTATGGGTGAAAAACGCAGATTTGCCCACTAACTAACAACTGCCAATTTCGCGCTTGTGCGGCCGCGAATGGTATGATAAACTATCGGCGGGCTCGTATGTGAAGGTGAACGGATGGATTTCCTCATCGCGCTATGCCGAGCTGTACAAGGTTCCGATGCGGACGTCGAGCCGGGAACTTGGCGAACTGGCGCATAAGGGCGTGTTCGTTCTCGTTGGCAAGGGACGACAGTCGCGGTACGAACTCAAATCGAATCGCGCCAGAATCGCGCCAATCGCGCCAAACGTCGAACAACACACAAAATCCCAGAAAAACAAGGTGAAATTAACGGCCGATCGTAGTTTGTCACCACAAACTAGTAAAGAAATCGCCCAAGAAATCGCCCAAGAAACCGCCCAAGAAACCGCCCAAGAAAACCTGTCGGTGGAGGAATCCAGAATTGTAGCTTACATTAGGTCGAATGCAGCGATTACGCGCAAGTTGCTATCGGAAAAACTTGGTATAAGTTCTGATAGTGTTAAACGCCGTCTTGATGCACTCAAGGCGAAGTTGGGCCTCCATCACGAAGGCCCAACCAAAAAGGGCCGCTGGGTGTTTGGTACTGAGTCCAAAGGAAAGCGGGGTGCCAAATGAAGCTCCGGCGGTTCACATCTGCCGGCGAGGAGATGGCTCGGCGATCTACGCGGTAGGGCGAGGCGTCCCGCCGAGCCGCATCGGTAGGGCGGTTTCGATGAAACCGCTGTCCGGGAGGGCCGCGCTTGTCGCGGCCTTTCGGGGAAGCGGCACTCATGCCGCTTCACTTGGTAGGGCCCGCTCGCCGAGCGGGCCGCCCCGGGATAACCCAAGAAGCGGGCCTAGCTAGAAAAAGCCCCAATTCTCGTGTAGCCCGCCGCCCGCGCTTCGCACGGGAAAGTAAATGAGGATAACTTTGATGTATCACGACAAGACTATGGGAACAGAATCCGCCCCCGCTGGCG
>CACZAK010000388.1 GCA_902779075.1 uncultured bacterium
GCGCGGCTATGCGGACAAGTGGATCGGCGGTGCGCGCCCCGTGACGCTCGTCGGCATCAACTTCAACCCGAAGAAGCGCAACATCGACATGCCGATCATTGAGAAAGAGTGTAAAATGTAAAGTGTAAAGTGTAAAATGTAAAGTTGTAACTGATGAATGAAGGACGAAAACGATGAAGATTGTAAAGACTTGTTGTAGTACGCTTGCTGTCACCATCTGCGTGGCGTCGTTCGGCGCGAAGCCGTATGACGCCGAGGTGGAGTACCTCGACGCGAATGCCACGTCGGGCGCGACTTCGTACTTCGACACGGGCGTTCTTCCGGCTGACGACGTCGGCGCGCTCGTCCGTTTCTCGCCCAAGCAGTCGAAGTCTGATTCCGTCCTCTTTGGTGCACGGGCTTCGGATGACACGCGATGGTATTTCGGTGGCCCCAGCAGTGGATTCTACTTTGGCAGGAGCGTTGGGAACACCGCTGCCGCCTACCGTCCCACCAATTTGGCGGTTGGTTCGGTGTACGATGTCCGCTAAACCCATTTCAACGAAAGGGCCTATCGAGTTTCTGGCGTTGACGGAAGTACCTTTACCTACTCTGGCTCCACCACCAACGAGTGCTATATCGAGGCATCGACATGGAGCTGTTCCGGTACGCCAAACCCAATCCACCTTTTTGGGCACTGTCTCAAAAACGGCACCCATACCACGAACGGCAACTGGTACCGCATCTATTTCGCGCAGTTCACGAAGGGCGGCAAGATTACGATGGATCTCATCCCCGTGCGGAAGGACGGCGTGGGATATATGTACGACAAGGTGTCCGGCACGCTGATAGAACAGCAGAGGTTGTCAGACACCGCGCCTGTATTCGCCCTGGGCGGCGACGTTGCGGGCGAGTCCTACATTGCGGGAACCATCACGCTTGACGCCGATGCGGACTGGACGGCGCGCGGGATGCTGCATTTCGAGTCCGACGCCGTCATCGACCTCAACGGGCACTCACTCACGATCGTCGGCGCGTTCGGCGACGGCACAATCACCGACAGTTCCTCCGGGGCACCGGGCGAGCTGCACATCGTGACGCCGCCGTTCTCCGAGATCGAATCGTCCCTTGCCCTGACAGGCAACCTGAAAGTCGTGACGGAGGGTCCGGGCTGGCTCGCCATGACGAAGGCGGGACAGACGTTCACGGGTGGCGTACTCGTCGCGGAAGGCACGGCGTATTCTCCGCAGGGCAGCAAGTATCACGAAGACCTCAACTTCTGGGGCCCAGCAGGCACGACAATCACGATTAGCAACGCGACGTTCGATGTGCGCGGCAACACGGATTACTACAACAAGACGTTTGTGCTGGACGGTGGAACGCTTGCGAGCTCCGCCAGCGACATGAATGCTTCGTCTTGCGGCTTCGGTGACATCACGCTCCTTTCCAATTCCACGTTCGACCTGAGGGGACACACGTGTTTCACCATCCCCGACGGCGCCGGCAGTACGCGAATCGACCTCGGCGGAAACACGCTCACCGTCGCGCTGGGGTCGGGAAAGCACATGTATCTCAACAAGGAAGTCGCGAACGGCACGCTTGATTTTACGTCCGGCGGCTATCTCCACACGATTGCCGGCGCGCTGTCCGGTTCGCCCACGGTCAACGTGGAAATGCGCGGCGCGGCGCTGAATCTCGAGGCCGACATGTGCGTGAGCAACTACGTGGCGCGCTACACATCCGCATACAACCACGGCAGTGGCGCCTTCAAGGTTTACGGCACGTTCACGCCGGACGCGGTTCTCGCAAACGGCAATGAATGCTTCCACGGCTGCGAGATGCAGAACGGCTCGTCCATCGACCTCTCGGCGAAGACGAACGCGTGGAGCAGCGTTGCACTGGGTTGGACCGGAACGGGCAACATGACATGGATGGCAACCGCGCGACGACGTTCGTGAATGGCGCGACGGTGGGCATCCTGCTCGGGACGCGCAAGGTGAAGTCGGAGGAGAAGATCATCGACTGGTCCGACGCCGTGCCGGAGAACCGCGCGGGGCTGAAGTTCATCGGCCTGTTCGCCGATAGTCGCCGGATCAACCTCAAGGTCATGGACGACGGCCTCTATGCGCCCAAGAAGGGCCTGATGTTCATCATTAGGTAGGCCACGTCAATACTTTCGGTTGGAGTTGCCGATTGTCGCCGGTGGTCGAGTCTCAAGCCGCCAATCGATGCATACATGAAGGAGATTGCTGCAGACGCGACCAAGTGCGTCGCGGCAAGCCGTTCCGCTTCACCATCACGCTGCTCAGACTTACAGTGCATGGGGTGGAAATGGTATAATAGTGCCATGAAGTTTAATAATAAAGGCAGAAACGAAGTTGCCAATGCCAACACATAATTATTTAGTGCCATTAATTTCATAATTAATGCCATTAATTTATTCTTTAATGGCACTAAAAACTAAATTGATGCCATTAATTTTCTATGGAATTAGGAGGAAAGGCGTAGTAAAGTGGTATTAAATCTCCTGCTATGGCGAGTTTCTTTGCACTAGACAAATGACGTAAGGTGGCTTTTCTATCCGCACACGGGCGGGGATTTATGGTATAATCTTCGCCATGGAAGACTGTGGATCAAAACTCAAGGTGCCCACGACGGGCGTGTTCGACTTCCCGAGCCTGATACTCGGGGGGAAGGGGAAGTACGTCGATAAGACGGATCTGCTGTACCAGCTTGCGAACGATGCG
>CACZAK010000389.1 GCA_902779075.1 uncultured bacterium
AATGGGCATGAAACCCAAAGGCGTCCCCGACGGGTCGCCAGCCTTGTCATACCCTTCGGCGGCATCCTTTGCTACAAACACTGGAAAATGGCTTTTTTCTGTTATGGCACAATGCCCCTTCATGCCTCAACTGATGCCGAACACGAGTTTATGAATTGCCTCATATTCATGTCCTTTGGTCCGTCACGGCACCTTCTCGTAGATGCGGATGTAGTCGATCTGCATCTCCACGGGCAGCGTGGCCATGTCAACCTTGCCCACCCACTTGCCGCCGAGCTGCATGTCCAAGAGGAAGAAGAACGGCCCGGAGAACGGGAACTGGTCCGGATCCCCGCAGTCCGTCCTGGGATAGCGGAACGTATCCTTGCCGTTGACCGACCAGACAAGCTCCGTGGGCGTGATCTCCATGCCATAGACGTTCCATTCGCCCTTGCGGATCGCGCCCTTGCCGCCGTGGCGCGGCTCGTTTGGATGCTTCTTGTTGAGCGTCCAGCCCGAGTGGACGGTGTGGTACACGAAGGGATCGCCGTTCAGACGCTCCACGATGTCGATCTCTCCCGTCCACGGATACCCCCGTCCCTTGGCGTCGGGCTTCGCCCCGCACATCCACAGCGCGGGCCATGCGCCCTTCTGGTGGTCCTGGAACTTCGCGCGTATGAGCACCTTGCCCTGCCGCATCAGGGAGATGTCCGGCCCGTTGCGGTTGTCGATGCCGCCGGTCAGCCACGGATGCCTGTCCTTGTCGTGGCCGTCGTTGACAATGCCGCGCATCGTGATCACACCGTCGCGCACGACGGTGAGGTCGGGACGCGGCGACATGTGGCGGTCCCAGTCGGCCCCGCCGCATGGTATGCGCCGCCACACGTTGGTGTCGAGCTGCGCGCCGTCGAACTCGTCAGACCACCGCAGCCGCCAGCTGGGTCCGGGACCGGCGTCCCCGCAGAGGGCGCGCAGGAGGTCGCGCCGCGTTTCGCGGTAGAGCTTGCAGGACGTGGAGTAGTCGCCGTAGCCGCGCGCCATGCGCCGCACGATAGCGTCCGCCCCGGGCCTGTCGCGCCGGCGGAGCATGGCAAGCAGGTCCGCGTCCTCCATGCCCGCGCGCGTCGCCTCGAGGCGCGCGCTCGACCAGGGGCCGTCCTTTCCGGGATAGACAATGTGCGTGTCGCCGGCGGGAAGCGGCGGATTGCGCTTCAGGATGATCGTGTCCTTGAACGGGTCGCTTCCGTCGCGCCACCAGTTGTAGCCCCAGTGCAGGAAGCCGTCCACGTCGTACATGCCGGACACCCACGGGATCAGCGCCGGGCGCAGCAGTTCGTGGTCGAGGAGGCGGTTCATCCACTTGCCGCCGGGGATGCAGCAGGTGTAGCACCACACGCGGTCGTGGAAGTTCGTGCGGAAGCTCTCGTAGAGCGCGCGGTGCCGCTCGAAGGCGTCCACCTTCGGCACCCACACGTCCAGCGCGCCGGCGAAGGAAGGCTCCTCCACCGCGTCGATGGTGCGCACGCCCGGCATGTAGCGCCGCACGATTCCCGCCGTGATGCGGTATTCGCCCACGTTCTTTCCGCCGGGCTCGTCGGCGACGTGCTGGTACCAGCGGTCCCTGAGGCCGTATTCGTCGATCTTCGCCTGCAGCTGGCGGGCGAGCCGCGAGAGCTTCAGCGCGCCGGGCACGGAGGTGGTGACGTTGGTGGTGAGCGCCGTGTAGAACGTGGGCGATCCCCAGCCGTTCGAGAAGTTAGCGAGGTGCGGGCCTTCGATGTACCAGATCCCCGCGCGGTCGTAGATGCCGAGCAGCCGGCGGAACTTCTCGGCGTCCACGCCCACGTCGCCGTTCGGCAGTTTCCGGAACACGCCGAACATGATCGCGCAGTTCTGCCGGCCGCGCGCGGCGAGCCGCACGTACTTCTCGATCATCGCCCAGTGCGCCTCGCTCCACGGCTCGAGGCCGTGGAACTTCGCCATGCCCTCGTAGTTCATCCAGTTCGTGTACTTGAAGCTGTCCTTCCCGACGGGCGGCAGCGACACGCCGTATACGTTCACCCTGAGCGCCATCTCCTTCGCCTCCGCGCCCTGCTTCACGCGGAAGCGGATGTCAAGCGACTTCGCGCCCGTCGGCGGGCGGTCCATGCGGAAGTACAGCGCCTCCGTCTCCTTCGGCGCGGCGACCGCGCCGTCCGCCAGGGGCTCGAGCGCGTCGTACACCTCGAACGGCGCACGGCGCGTCACGGACTTGTTTTCGCCCGGTGTTCCCTCGAGGAAACCACGGTTGCCAGTATTGTGCGACACCGGCACGGCGACCATCCGGCACCATGCGCCGCCCTTTTCCGAGGACTCGAGCACAAGCCGCTCGCCGGGTTTGAGCCCGTTGAGAAGCAGGTTGACGTCGATCACGCCGTTCGCCGGCACGTCGATCTCGCCGATCCGTTCGACGGACGCGACATTGGAGTCCGGGTAGAGCCACGCCAGCGGATCGGCCAGCGTCGCCTCAAAGCCGTGGACTGCCGCCGCAGTCGCAACCGACGCGGCGAGAACGTAGAGATTCACTGACTTTTTCATGGGGCCGGATTATATCAGACCGCCCCCCTGCGCGTCAATGGCAAAACCTTTCCGCGAAACGCCCGCCCTACCAGGGCAACGGACATCTCGCCCGTTGCCGCGACAGGATTACCGCACGATGAGCATGAAGCCGCCCTTGGGCATGAGGAGTAGCCC
>CACZAK010000390.1 GCA_902779075.1 uncultured bacterium
GTCCGTCACCATCGTGCGCATGGAGGTTCCGTGCTGCGGCGGGCTTGAGATGGCTGCGAAGAAGGCGTTGCAGGAATCCGGCAAGTTCATCCCCTGGCAGGTCGTGACAATCTCGCTCGACGGGAAGATAATCGATTCGTGAAGGAGGCGACTTATATTGCCTTGATGTATTTCTTCAGTTCAGTTTCAGCCATTCCTCTATCTCTTCAGCCTTTTCGCCCAATGCGGAATGAAAATCTTGCCAAGACTTCAGCCCTATTTCTTGGTTGAGACGGTGATGATCGCTGCCAATGACAAAGATTTTTCCGTCGAATGGGGCGACCTTTACCTCTTCGCCCTTCAAATCATCAATAGATTTTATCCGATTCATCTGTGCATCTTTGCAAAACACATCCAAACGCCCCCAGCCATCGCCGCCACCATATACACCAGAATTGCCGCCCATGCGTCTCGCATGTATATCCACGCACGATGGTGGACGCAGACCTTTGACCAAAATACGAAACGCCTTTTTCTTCAACTCGTCCAGAATCTTGTCAATCTCCTTCTCTGAAGGAAACTCGTCATATTCATCGCCATCTATTGCGCCAAGCAGTCCGAGCCAGTCCTGCTTTGCTTGAAGGTCTGCGAGTTTGGCCCATTCCGGATCTATGAGTTCCACACGCACGTTCTTACGGATACTTCGCTGAATGACACAATGGTGCTTAAAATTGAAATCGAATGCGGAAAGCGCGTCTGCGGCATATCGGCCACGCTCCTTCTGGATCTCGGCGGCAAGTTTCGCATCTGCTTGCCGTTTTTCGGCTTTGGCTGCTGCGATGCGCTTGCGATCTTCCTTATCCTGCTCCTCGCGTTCGCGGGCAAGTCGCGCCATTTCGCGGGCATGTTCTGCTTTCTGCCGGGTTGCCTCCTCCTCTGCGGTTGCCTTCATAGCTGCAACGCGATTATCCTTTTCAGCGTTGAGCTTTGCAATCTCCGCAGCATCTTCACGCTCTTGTTTCTCTCTGGCAAGCCGTTCTTTCTCCGCTGCTTCTTCCGCCGCTATTCGCTCCTTACTTTTCTTGAACTCTACGGACTGTTCCGCCCTCTGACGACGCTCCTTTTCCGCACGGCGTTGTGCTTCGGCTATTGCCGCCTTGTCCTGACGGATGGCGTTTATTGTCTGGGATTGGTCCTGCGAAAGTTCAGAAAACGCATAGACTGTCCGTTGAGCGCCAAGCACACTGGTGTATGAAATTGTTCCCTCTGCCCTGTAGTAGCCCGTTGCAAGAATGTCACCGTCGGCGTAGGATCGCGAGGTCTTGACAAAGAAATTCTTTGCATCGGGCGTGGGGAACGCTCCTCTTGTGACAAGAACTCCGCCATCCACGACCTGAAGCACTTTCATGGACGGCGAGGCCAGTTCCCAAATTTCACCCACAGCAGGGTTTCGTCTTGAATATCCGAATCCGTCAAGAGACTCGTTCACAAGCCTCCCGGCAGGGGTTTCGATGTCGTATGGTGATATGGCAGCAGCCACCTCTGCCGCCGCAAA
Source organism: uncultured bacterium (assembly GCA_902779075.1). Next base: position 1,535 of record CACZAK010000390.1, read on the forward strand.
AGCGGACATTGTTATCGCGCATAAGATTGTGCACTTCATTTCTTGTTCCTTGTCGCCCTCATTGGTTGTACGGTTCAAGGTCGGGCGACTCCTATCTCCGTGTTGCTCCGCTTACGCGGCAATCGCTGACACGAATCGAGGGCATAGGAAAACCTCTCTTCGTGTCTCACGGGAGGCTGTAGGAATTGCCTAGTCAGAAACACAAAGAGAGGTAAAACGCTTGCGCGTTTCCTCTGCCAAGTGTCGTCTGACTTGAACTTCCTACATTCCCGTGACGACTGCTTTGCAGCGCAAATTGTCTATCCTCCTTGCGGAGGTCATATCCACCGGTCGCAGACCGCCGCGAAGCGGTCGCTAGAGTGGTGCGGATTTCTCGGCTCTCGCTCCCGCTCGGCGTGTTCGCGCGGGCTCTTGCGACCGCTTCGCGGCTCGGCCTTCGGCCTCGGCCAACCTGACGACTTCGTCGCAGGCGCATCTCCCCATGGGTCGCGAACCCCCGCAAGGGGCGGTTACCCCCGCCTTATCGTTTTAACTGTCTATGGGCTTCTTCCTTTCATTTCAGTTCCACGATTTGAGATTGTTACGCTACGCTTTCCAGTACGCGGATCATCTGGTCGTATTGAACTTGATCCTTCTTGTCGTACCGACCATTCCACGATTTGAATCCGTTCGCATTGTAAAACTCCAGAAGCTTGGCGCGATCCGCCTCTCCGACCGTCTTGGCGAATTTGTCAATACGCCAAACTGAGAGTTTCCTCATGCGCGGACTCTCCTTGAACGAGACCACCTTGCCTTGAATCGCTTCACAAAGGCATCCTCATCATCGACCGTAGTATCATTGACTACAGTCTGAGAACGCTTCTTGCGTACAACGGTTCGTACGGGTTGTGCAAGCATGCGCACAAAGGCATTTGCCGCCTTTGCGTCATCGCAATAGAAGTTTGCCGTTATGCTCGATGTTGCCATTTCTTCACCTCGCTTTCCGTTCGATGGCATAGTACCCCGAAAGAAAAGATGTTGGTATTGTCGCATTTTCGGGTTCAAAAGTCAATGTTGGCGCACAAAACGAAATCTGCTACCGCTGCCTCGGCACGGGCGGAGCGGCCAAGTCGAACTGCCCTCGCCGCGCCAACGGCCGCTGCCACTGATTAGATAACGATA
>CACZAK010000391.1 GCA_902779075.1 uncultured bacterium
TATTGCACCTTGCCGTTTTCACCTTGCTTTCCTCCCTTCTTCAGCCTGTGCGGGCCGAACGCCAGGGAATCGATGTTGACGATCGGCACGCCGTGCGCGTTCTGGTCCCAGAAAAGCTCGACGGGATGCGTCTTCAACGCCTTGCCGCCCTGAATCATCCAGGCGCGCAGGTGGCGCTTGCCGTAGGGTTCGTACCAGTCGCCGGAGATGGAGTCGGTGAACGGGTTCATGCCCCGGAACGAGTCGTACCGCACCTGCGCCATCCAGAGCCCGTCGGGACGCCGCGTCCATCCGGTCACGGGGTCGGCGCCGGTCACGACCACGCGCTCGCCCTTTGCCGCCCGGTAGACGATCGGCGCGTCCGCGCGCCCCGCGTGCGCGGGCTTCACCCATTCGCGGTACGTTCCCCCGCGGATCGTCACCGTGTCGCCGGCCTTCGCCACGTCCGCCGCGCGCTGGATCGTGCGCCACGGTTTCACCGCCGACCCCTCCGCCGCGTCGTCGCCGTCCGTCGCCACGAAATACTCCCGCGCCGTTGCGACCAACGGCATCAGCGCACACGCCGTGCACACGCCTGCCATGAACATCTGAATCGTTTTCATTATTTAATCCTCTTTCTGGTCCTTTTTCTGCAAACGTCTGAGTTTCTTAATCTTCATTTTGGTATCTCTTTCGGATTACTGGATGGAGAGTTCATACTATTCACCGTCGATCATCTTAACGCGAGCCAGTCGATATGGCAGAGTTCCGCGCCGCCGCCTTTCGCGACAATCCACAGATCAAGCGTGCCGGGTGCGTTTTGCAACTTGGCGGAGAACTTCCTGAAATGGCCGGGATTTCCACGCTTCACGTTGACGGATCCGAGGAGACGTCCGTCGGGTTTCCCCTCGCGGAACTCGAGCGTGCCGCCGGCCTTGCCCCAGAGCGAGAGCGCGAGCGTGGCGTTTTCGGGTACGTTGCGGATGTTCGGATACCGCACGGCGTTGCCATCGCCCATGCGCAGCTCGAAGCCGCCGACGGGACACTCCCCAACCTTCGCGCCGCGTACGGCGAAGAAGTCCTCAGCCTCGATCTCCCCGCGCGACGCGTCGTACTGCCCCACGCCGACCTCGTCGATCCTGACGGGCGCAATGTCGCCGTTGCCGCGGTAGTGGACGTATCCCATCACGGCGTCGCGGAAGAACCGCGTCCGACCAGGCTGGCTGTAGTCGTTCGCGACGTAGTACCACTGTCCGTTGAACTGGAAGAAGTTCCCGTGACGGTCGTAGTGGAGATCGATCCTGTCGCGCCTGAACTTCGGCGCGACGTATGCCGCGTCGATCACCGAGCCGCGGTAGCGGTAGGGACCGTACACGTTCTCGGAAACGGCGTAGAAGCTCGACCACGAAAGGTAGTAGAGCCCGTTGCGCTTGTGGAGCGAGGGCTTGTCATCGGTCTTTCCTTGTCCGTACGGGCCGAACTCGCCCTTGATCTCGACGGGACGGGCCCTCTCGGCGAGGGAGAGTCCGTCTGCGCCGAGCTTCGCGATGAAATACTTGAACGTGCCAAACACGATATACGCCGAACCGTCGTCGTCGAGCAGGACGTCTGGATCGCGCGCCTGCGTCCGGTACTCGCCCTTCGCGACGAGCGGCTTGCCGAGCGGGTCGCTCCAGGGGCCGGCCGGGGACTTGGCCGTCACGACGCCGATCTCCGTCGGCCCCGCAGAAAAGTAGTAGCGCCACCCGTCGGGGAACGGCACGCCGAACGTGGCCCAACACGAATTGAACGGACGCCGCAGGAACGTGTCCTCCGGTTTCAGCACGCTTTCGAGCTTCCATTCAAGCAGGTCCGGCGACGACCACACCCACCAGTCGCGCAGGTCATAGCCCTTGCTCTCCAGCGCGAAGTCATGCCCCGCGAACAGGTACACGCGCCCCTTCCACTCGATCATGTGCGTGTCGCCCACGGGACACCCGATCAGCGCGCTGATGGGATTCCCGACAACGGCTTTCGCGCCGTCCATATCGCTCGCAGCAACCGCCACCGTCGCCGCGCAGATTAGTGCCAGTGCCGTTTTTTTGTTCATCTTCATCTTTAGGACTCACTTTCCAGCATTCATAAACTCCTCTTTCGTGGCAGTTGCAGATTAAGCCACTTGGCCTGAAACAAGCCGCATAACCGCAAAATCACAATCAAGGCGTCCACGGCGATAAGTGTAGCAAAAATCCCGCAGTAGATACAAGTGCATTTCACGCCGACAAGTAATCGGTCACTAACCTGCATCTGCCCAAAAGCTGATACTAGAAGACCCACCGTCGGGGAAGCGGCGCTCTCGCCGCTTCAAATCAGGAAGCGACCAGTGTCGCTTCCCCGACGGGGGATGCATTTTTCATGTGCTTTTGGAGGGATGCAAATGTAGGACAAACGACAGAAGACAGATGACAAAGGAGAGGGCTATTGAATGAGGACCATTTCGTCCGGCGCGAGCGTGATGGTCACGGAATCGCCATCGACCTTGAACTTGTTGAATGCCTCGCGTCCCTTAGAGATGACCGTCCAAGGGGGGCAGAGGTCTGACCCCATTGGTGGAGTGGGAGTGGTGGAGTAACTTCATGCAAGAGCCCTCCTTCCCTTCGCAGTCAAGCGATATGTTCGCTGCGGCGAATGGGGGG
>CACZAK010000392.1 GCA_902779075.1 uncultured bacterium
TGGAGCGCGAGATGGCGCTCGCCGAGGAGGTCGGCTTCAACGCGATGCGCATCCTTGTTCTCGAGGACGGCTTCTGCGTCTGGCTGGACGAACACGACGCGTTCATGGCCAACTTCGAGCGGACGCTCTCCATCATGGCGAAGCACGGCATCCGCGCGGTCGTCGTCTTCGGCAACGACTGCTCGCGCCCGAAGTCGGTCTGGAAGCGTCCGCAGCTTGGCGAGCAGAGCTACGACGTGGGCTACCACGGCGGCCGCCGCCAGACCCAGCACGGCGGCTTCAGCGAGCCTGGCTACCTGATGGTGGACGAGCCCGAGTGGCGCGCGAAGTTCTACGAAATGTGCCGCGAGATAATCTCGAAGTACGCTGCGGACGACCGCGTGGCCGTCTGGAACCTCTGGAACGAGCCCGGCGCCGGCAACCGCGGCGACAAGTCCGCGCCGATAATGCGCGCTCTCTTCGAGCTCGCCTGGAAGATCGACCCGAAGCAGCCGCTCTGCGCCGACACGTGGTCCCGCAGCCTCGGCAGGATCGCCGCGGGCGAGGACCCCGAGCCGATCGAGAAACTGGCGCTCGAGCTTTCGGACGTCATCAGCTACCACGGCTACTGTTCGCTGGAGACGCAGGTGAAGGTAGCGGACAGCCTGGCGAAGAAGTACGCCCGCCCGCTCCTCAACACCGAGTGGCTGCTGCGCGGGCACGGCTGCGAGTTCGCGGACAACTACGCCTTCCTCGCCCAGCGGAAGATCGCCTCGTTCAACCGGCGACCCGACGCGCTGGTTCCACGACCTCTTCCGCATCTCGCACCATCCGTGGGATCCATACGAGATCGCGGTGGCGCGCAACCTCAACGCCTGGGCGGACCTCGACGCGAAGGGCGAGTCGCTGCGCGCGAAGATCGCGAAGACGCACAAAATCACCGGCGAGGACATGTGGTACGGCTACCGGCGGACGAAGTTCGACTTCGGCGGACGCGAGGCGTGGATCGTGGAGCCGTCGGTCGCCGCGGCGGAGGGAATGCCGTGGACCTGGACGATGCAGTGGGCCGAGGCGTTCGTCGAGCGGACGGGCGTCCTTGACCTGCTCAGGCGCGGCTACCACCACGTGACGATCGACCTCTTCAACACGCGCATGGACGAGAAAGGGATCGAGGCCGCTGCCGCGTACCAGAAGTTCCTCGTGGAGGAGCTTGGCTTCGCGCCGAAGGCCAACCTCGTTGGCATGAGCTGGGGCGGGTTTTTCTCCACGCGCTACGCGGCGGCGCATCCCGAGAACGTGCAGAAGATCTACCTCGACGCGCCGCTCATGAACTTCGAAGACTTCGGCAACCCCGACTATGGGGTAATCGGAATCTGGGCCAACCGCAAGCCTGCCGACGGCAACTGGACGGCCGACCCAGAGATGCCGGTCAACAAGGCGGCGGCGCTTGCGGCAGCGAAAATCCCCGTCCTCCTCGTCTACGGCGGCTGCGACACCATTGTCCCGCCGAAGCAGAACTGCCTGCTCTTCGCGGAGCGCTTCAAGGCGGCCGGCGGCGAGCTCAAGGTGATTCCGCGCGACCTTTTTGGCCACCATCCCCACGGTCTCGACCCCGACAAGACGCAGCCGATCGCCGACTTCTTCGCGAAATAGATGCGTTGCGGTGTTTTGCGGTGGCCACGAACCGCGAACCACGAACCACGGGCACCTACAGGGTCATGGGCACCTACAGGGTCAGACCTGATTGCCACAGTAAATTACCACAGTAGCGGGAGTTTATGATATACTGTTCGGCATGAGACGTTGCAGGATAAATCTTCCAAATCGGTGCTGTCGCCTGATCAGCCGCGTCGCCCACCGCGCCATGACGAAGGATGGCAAGCGGCGAATCGAAAGGGTCGCGCCGCTATGACAAGGAAAACCTACTGTGGCAATCAAGTCTGACCCTGTTGGTTCGAAGAGATCTTGAGCAAGTAGCGTCCAAGGCGAAGGAGGGGGGAAGTGAAACAGGGTAAAGTGAAACAGGGAATCGTTTTTGCCGCGCTTGCGGCAATGGCCATGACGGCTGGTTGCGTCTACACAACCGTCGAAGACGAGTTTTCACTGATGTGGACAAGGGACGATTGGCGGAAGGACGTGTTTTCTGCGCAACTTACGGAGAAGTGGGATGGCTTGGATTCTGCCATATGCGACGAGCTGCAAGTACGAGTCTATGACGAGAAGGATCGCAGAAAGGCCTGCCAGGCGGCGAAGAATATTGCCGCGAACAGACTCCCGGCGCTGAAGGCGCTTCGCAGGGAGATGGCCGCGGAGAATGTCGCGAAGACAAAGGCAAAGAGAAAAGAGAGCATGTTGCAGGACGTCGACGATCTGATGGCGAGCATCCGGGATGCGGCGAGAGACATCCCGGTTTTGACTCTCGTGCCCTGCGCCAATCCTGACGGCGTTGCATTTATGGGGTTTGATTTTGATTCAAAGATTGAATGGAATGAGCGGGATCACTCGATCGACGACAGTGTTGAAGACGGTTGGTTTCTCAATCTGGAGTATGAGTTAAAGAGTCCCTATCATGGTTTTGAGAGCGTTGAAGCAAGGGGTGATGTAAAAAGCAGGCTGCCCTACGCCCTGATATTCAACCGCTACGTCGTTTGCGAGTTCAGCATCGATGAGGCGCGGAAATGGGCGGATGAACTGATGCGGGATTTTGCCGGCGATTGCGGCATCCGCCTTGCCGTCACCGACGGATCGAGCGACTGGATTCAACTGGAGGGGAAGTCGGAAACGCTTCGCGTGTGGGCTTGTGCCGGTGCTTATTCGAAATCGACTTTTGGCCGAGGCGAGGTGCAGACGGAGGATGGCATCCAGTACCAGCTTCACGTCAGAAGACTCAAGTGACGTCGCTTCTGCCCGCGGCAAAACAACAACCCCGCGTCCGCTGGAGGTGCGATTGCGGACGCAGGGCGAAAAATGATCCGGTGCATCGCCGGACGCCGCCGGTTACGGATTGGCGTTGCCGCCGTGACTACAGTGACTACAGGGTCAGACCTGATTGCCACAGTAGATTGCCACAGTAGCGGGAGTTTATGATATACTGCCCAGTATGAGACGTTGCAGGATAAATCTTCCAAATCGGTGCTATCACCTGATCAGCCGCGTCGCCCACCGCGCGTTTGAAGGAGGGCAAGCGGCGAATCG
>CACZAK010000393.1 GCA_902779075.1 uncultured bacterium
GTTTCGGGCAACCGTGCTCGCCTTTCTGGGCGGGCGGCTTCTCCGTCCACGCGGCCGCTTGGCGTATACATATACGCCGTCGGGCCGCGGTCCTGTCGAGTCCGCCGCGCCCAGAAAGGTTCCGCCCGGCTTCGGCCCGAAACAAAGCCGCGCTTGGCACCCTCGGGAGTTCGGCGCGGTGCTCGGGGTCTCGGCCTCCCTCCCGCTCCCTGCGCCGCCGCTCTCGTCGTCTTCGCGGCGATACGCGCCGCAATGCTTCGTCGGCGGGATACCGCCTCCTCGCCTTGCGACGTGTCTCACCGCGCATCCGACGAACCGCGTCGCCGCATGTCGCTCAGTTCGGCACTCCCGCGACCCAAATTTACGTTGACACTACTGACCCTATCCGACCCTAACCTGACCCTGTCACTTTCTGCGCGGCAAATGAGTCGCGATTTCGTCCGCGCCGTAATTTCGCCGTGCTTGATTTTTTATTCTGCGATTTGACGGCGAAATGGTGAATGTAGTATAATCTTCATATCTCGCGGGTAACCGCAGGGTGGTTGATCTTTTCCATACCCCGGGCGCATGACGACCCGGGACCGGCGGCACGCAAGATGCGGAGTCCGCCAAGGGCGGGTGGCAACACCCGTCGACGTACGCAACAGCGTATGACGCTTTACAGGAAACTTCGCCAAAGTTATAAATCGAAAAGCGGAATACGAAGGTTGCGCTACGTGTGCAAATCACACGTGGCGTGTCTTCATATCATGTTTTTCGATGGGCGTTTGGCGACGCCTCCTGTAAGACGTGAGAATGTAAGGCACGCCACTCTTCTTTTCTGCGCCTTCGGTGGCTGGGCCCTTGTGAATCTAAGGCGCGGGAGAAAGGTATATGACAATGACCATGATTAGCGAGAAGATAATGAGTGGGGCGGCAAGTGTAGAGATGTAGAAGTTGGTGAAGTCTTCAACGCACAACAGGAATATACCATGAAAACATTATCGATGCTTTTGTTTGCAATCATTTTCGGCATGTACGTGTTACCGATTGTGGCCATGCCTACGCAGAAGGAAATTGACGAGGCACGATCATTTGTAAGGGAGTTGATGCGCCCTCATGTGGAGAAGCTTAGAGCTAAATCGATGTCGGCCACGGAGGTCGGGGACAAGGCGATGGAATATGCCTCTAACGCCGATGCAGACATGCAGGGTGCAAAATTTCTGTTTCTCAAAGGAGCCTCTGCATACTATGTACAGGGCAAGGCGTACGACAAGGCTGCCGACGCGATAGATGCCGTTAAGGAACAGTTTGCGGACATTGCCCCAGAGACGCTTTTGGAGATTACGACGCGGGCAACAAAAGGCGTGTCTCCCAAAACTGCACCACGGCTGTTTGCTCTTCATGGCGAAGCTGAGATGCAGGCAAAGAATGCAAAGGCATTGCAAGCCGTAGTGCGCGAACTCAAGAATCGTCCAGGGGATGCAGCTCTCATCCGCAGTCAGGCAGAACTGACTGCCGCGGCGGGGAAATGGGATGAGGCGCTTAAGATCTTTGCAAAGCTTGAAGGCGGCATCGGCAAGATAGCGCAGGAGGAATTAGACGGTGTGGCCAATGCCGCAACGCTTGCCGATTTCTGGTGGAGCTACACGCCGCATGAAAGCAGCGCAAAGAAAGCGATGTCCCAACGCGCCGTAATGCATTACAGGACAGCCATAGACAATGGGATGCTCGACGGACTAAAAAAGATGCTTGCCGAGCAGCGCATTGCGGAAGGGGAGGACGTGATCACACCTTCTAAAGATGCTGTCGGGAAGAACGAAGCCGACACAAGGAACAGGAAGAAGACACCAGGATTGAAACCCCAGCTGAGAAAAGGGATGGTTGGGTATTGGCCGTTTGACGGCGACGCGAAAGATGCAAGTGGAAGCCGCAACAACGGAACAGCACATAATGTGCAGCCAACAGAAGATCGCTACGGGAATGTAAATGGGGCATTTCAGTTTAACGGGTCCGGATACATCGAAGTCCCACATTCGCATTCATTGAACATGGTAAAGGCGTTTACAGTGACTGCTTGGATAAAGCCGCAGAATTGGGATCAACACTGCATTGCCATCATACAGAAAGGCGATCTGAATAGAGCTCACTACCAATTTCAGATTATCGACCACGTCAAATACAAACGTGTTCTGTGCATTGGTGAAGATCTGTACCTAAGGTGTGCTGATAGAATTGAAATGAACGGATGGCAGCATGTTGCGCTGGTCTACGAGCATGGAAAAAACATGAGATATTATCATGATGGTGTGCTTGTCGGTCAACTGACATCCGTCCAGAAGATGTTGCCACAGAATGACGATAGTCTGCTTATAGGTAAAGACCCGTATGGGGGGGTGGATTATTTCAATGGGGATATGGATGATGTCCGTCTGTTTAACCGTGCGCTTTCGGAGAAGGAAATACAGGAGCTCTACAAAGTAGAATTCGCCGGGGTTGACAGTTGACTAATTTAGTGACGGACGAGAACAAGGCAGATGTGCGGTTCTTCAAGGCAGAGGTCGTGTTGCCGTAGGCGATGCGGCTACCCAAACTGCTAAGCGAGCCGACGGAACGGCGGCAAGCGCAAAGGCTTCGAAGAAAAACGCGCCATAGCGGAAGGTCGGGCTAACGGCGCATGTGTGAGGAGCGAACGCAGGGGAACGGCGCGAAGACAGTTCGCGTGATGCGCCAGCGGACGCGCGCGAGACGAGGAGACGGTATCCCGCCGACGAAGTATCGCGCTGCGGACGGTGGATGCAGCGCGCGGGAGGAGAACCGCCGAAAAACGCGGAGCGTTTGAGGGGCGAGGCCGAAGGCCGAGCGGAAAGCCCACAGAAACAAGGCTTTGGAACAAAGCCATAGTTTCGTAGGGCCGAGCGGGGCGGACCGAAGCAGGGGGAGGCGAGTTGTGCAGGACTCGCCCCCGACGGCGTATATGTATACGCCGAGTGGGGCGAAGGACGCGCAAATCGCCCGCCCTGCACAGGGAGCACCGTTGCCCCGACCGTGACCGCACGCTGGAAGGCAAGCCAGCACGGGCGGGGATTTGGTATAATAGGTGCATGATCAAAACATCTGTGAATCTTGGCGGGCTTGAGATGCCGACGTTCCTCGCGACGGCGAGCGGGACGTTCGGCTATGGGTTTGAGTATGTTGGCGCAGTCGACTACTTGAAACTCGGCGCGGTGACGGCGAAGGGAATTCGCGTAGAGCCGTGGCCGGGAAACGAGATTCCGCGCCATGCGGAAGTGCCTGGCGGGCTCGTAAACGCAATCGGGCTGCAGGGAACAGGCGTCGAGCACTTCCTCAAGTACACAGTGCCGTGGTATCGCGAGCAGGTGAAGGGCGTTCCGCTAATCGCCAACATCTGGGGCTCGTCCGTCGAGGGCTATGCCGAGGTCGCCGCGCAGATGGGCGATGCGGTCGACGCCGTCGAGATGAACGTCAGCTGCCCTAACGTCAAGGCCGGCGGGCACACCTTCGG
>CACZAK010000394.1 GCA_902779075.1 uncultured bacterium
CCACACCATGACAACCAACCTCCAGAATTGCGGCGGGAGAGGGGACGCCGGAAACGCACGCGGGTTGCCCATGGAGCGACGCCTATCCCTTCAACACAGTCGAGTCCATCTGTCTCGCGCTCGAGATCGATCCCGGCGCCGACGCCGAATGGCGCAAGGCCAACGACCATCTCCGCGCAAAGCTCGAGGAGTGGATTCCGATCATCCTTGCGGCGCAGGAGCCTTCGGGCTACATCCATTCGTTCCACGCGCTCAACGGGCTGCAGCACTTTTCCAACGCCGCCAAACACGAGTTCTACACGATGGGCTACTTCATCGAGATGGGCATCGCGCACTACCGCATGACGAAGGGGAAGGACCGCCGTCTCTATGACGCGGCGATTAGGTGCGCGGACCACATCGACTCCGTGTTTGGTCCCGCACCGAAGCGGATGTGGCTGAACGGATGCCCGGGAATCGAGTATGCGTTCTGCCGCCTCGCGGACGCCGTGAATGCGTCGGACGGTCCCGGCAAGGGCGACAAGTACGTGCGCCTCGCGCGCCACTTCATCTGCAACCAGCACAGGGCGCCCGGCACGAACGACAGATGGGAGGCCTCGTACCACCAGGCTGAGCGTCCCGCCGAGGAGATGAAGGAGGCGACCGGCCACGCCGTGCGCGCCTGCTACTTCTACACGGGGATGACCGCAATCGCAAACCGCTTCGGCGACGAACCGCTTGCCACGGCCTCCGACCGCCTCTTCTCGAACGTCATCGACCGCAAGTGGTACATCACGGGCGGCGTGGGCTCGGCGGCGAGAGGCGAGGCGTTCGAGCCCGACTGGTGTCTGCCGCTCGACGGCTACTGCGAGGCGTGCGCCTCGTGCGCCATGAGCTTCTGGTGCGTCGAGCTCCACGCGGGCGGACGCGGCGTCCGCACCGAGGACGTGCGCGAAAGGCTCATCTACAACCTCCTCCTCGGGTCGATATCAAACGACGGACGCAACTTCCTCTACCGCAATCCGCCGAACGGGCGCGAGCGCCACTACCCTTGGCACGCGTGTCCATGCTGCATCGGCAACATCCCGCGCGCCCTCTACGCGCTCAAGGACACGATGTACGCCTACTCGCGCGACGGTGGAACGCTCTACGTCGATCACTTCATGGACAGCGAAAGCGACGTGACGCTTGGCGGCAAGACGTACCACGTGAAGATGGCGACGCGCTATCCCGATGCCGGGCGGATCGACCTGTCGATTTCGCCTGCGCCCGATTTTAAGGTCGTGGTGCGCTACCCGGACCGCGCGGAGTCGCCTCTGTACAAGGCCGTGCCGGAGGTCGAGCACGGGTATCGGGAGGTGGCGCCAAAGGGTGGAGGAGACAGCAAGCGTACGACAGCAAGGTATTCGTGGGCGCTGCCGATGCCGTATCAGGAGGTTACGGCCGACGAGCGCGTGGAGGCCTGCCGGGGGCGCAAGGCGTATCAGCGCGGCCCCACGGTCTATTCGTGGGAGGGGCCGTTCGGCGACATCTGCGTTCCCTTCCGCGACCGTCTTGAGAACGGCGGCTTCTCGGTCGTGTGGAAGGGCGAAGAGAAACTCGCGGGCGCTTTCGCGCTCCACGCATGGGAATCAGTTGCCGAGTACAAGGACATCGAGATCGTCGGCGCCGACGGCAAGGTGATCTGGAAGGGGCTGCCCGATCTCAGGAAGTGTCGTTCGCGCCAGGGACGTTGGGCCGTAGATGGCGACGTGATACGGCAGACCGATCCCAATCCGATCCAGACCGAACTTCCGTTCGGGACGGATGAATGGCGCGACTGCACCGTGCGCTTCAAGGCGCGCCGGCTGGGCGGACGGCACGGCTTCATCTTCCATGTGAGGCATGAGAACCCGGGACGCACCGTCATGGTGAACATCGGCGGGTGGTTCAACAAGCAGCATGCGCTTGAGGTGCGCGGCTACGCTGCCTTCAAGAAAGAGGTCGTGACGTGCAGGGGCAGCCTTGAGACCGGTCGTTGGTACGACGTCGAAATCACATGCCGGGGCGACACGGTGGGCGTGAAGATGGACGGCAAGACGCTCTTCGAGCCTGTCGCCATTCCCCCGGGTGACTTTCTCTGACGATCGATCGTCGAGCGGAACGGGGACGGCTCGCCCACCGGGAGCGGTCGCGCTTGTCACGAGCCGAAATTTTCGGCTTGCGGAAGGCGGTGAAATTATGGTAACATGATGGCGTTTCAATTGGCCATGGGGGAGGCCGAGGGTCAGACACGATTGGTGGAGTAAGAGTGGTGGAGTGACTGATTTTTTGGTAAACTGTCTGCCATGCGACGCCCAAGGAACTTTCAAACGGACAGATGCCGCCACCTGGTAAGACGGGTGGCCCACCTCGCCTTTTACCTGGACGAGTATGAGCCATGACATGAAGTTACTCCACCACTCCCACTCCACCAATGGGGTCTGACCCGAATGCCGCTAACTTAAGGTGATTTCGGGCGTTTTCCGAGCCCCAGCGTCGCCTTCGTCGGGCGCTTCGAGCGGCGGGTGTCAGGTG
>CACZAK010000395.1 GCA_902779075.1 uncultured bacterium
GCGAGCCGCCCGCCATTACCAACGGTAGGGGCCGACCACCGGACGGCCCGGAGATGTGGCAAAACAGGTCAGACCAGTTTTGCCACAACTCATGCTGTTGGTCCTTTTGATGTGTGGTTTTGGTTTGACAGGATTTCGCCTTTGCATTGTCCGTTGTTTTTGTCCGTGTAGAACATGTAGAACGTGTAGTAGCGCGGGATTACCTCACAATCATCATAAATCCGCTCATCCCAGGCTTCACCTCGCCGTTGGACGACATGAGCATCGCGACGTTACGTCCGGCGGGAACGACAAGCCGTTCCGTTGCGTCGGCGGGATCGATCAGAATCCTGCTGTCCGCAGAGCAAGCGTCCAGCACGTCTTGAAGCTGTTGCTGTGTCGTTGCCGTAAACGCCACCCACTCCGTCGTTTCAAGCGGGATTCCCGAATCGAGAAACGCGGCGGGGATCGCCGTCGCCTCCTCAATGGGCGTGTTCACCACCACCTTCGCGTCAAACCCGAACGCCGTCTTGATCTGCGGGGCGATCGTCGGCAACGTCGCAAACGCCTCCGCAAGCTGCGTTGCATTCGTCGGCGAGAATGTGATCGTGCCGGTCGTTTCGTCGATATCGTTGTAATACACGACGTTCGGCGTCGTTCCGCCCACGTTCACCCCCGCCCAGGTCGTGTTGTCCTTGCGGTACGGGAACAGCACAAGCACGCTCGTGCCGGCCGGAATCTGGAAATTACTCCCTGAACGCTTAAGATTCGGTCCAACAAGAACGTGTTTTATCGCCGTCGTCGTTGAGAGTACCGAGTTTGCCGTGAAGTTGAGATTGACGTAGTACCGCCCAAATTCCCTTGACGGCGTTGAATGTCCCTTGAACCACAGGTTGGTCATGTACGGCATTTGGTAAAGTGCGCAGTTCCGCAGACGTCCGATGTTCTCTGGCAGGATCAACGTTGACATGCCATAGCGTATGAGCGCACGATTGCCGATGGCGATCAAGTCGTATGCAACTCCATCAACAGTGAAACTGGATGGAATCTCCACGACGCCCCTAAGTCCATTCTTGACATTGATGTTGTTTTCCTTTGTGGTGCCCGTGACCGTAGCCCAATATTGAGCTGCATCGCTACCACTACCGGAATCCTCGGAACCGAGGAGAGCCGTCCTGTTTGATTCGTCGATCTTGAACCGCCACTTCACTCCGTCGAGTGTCTGTGTGATGACGTTCTCCGACCACGCCGCCGATGCAGTGAGAGGGCATGAGACAACCGAAAGGAGAAGCAGTGCGGCAATGCCGCGAACAATGGATTTACGGATGTTGTTCATTGTTGTGTCTCCTTCCCTTATTTTACCTCGCGTGGCAGGGTAAGTTTCCCGTTCCCGCCCGGACTGTACTTGCCGCCATTTGGAATCGGCACAATCACCTTGCGCCCGGCTGGCACGGCGAGCGTTGCTCCACGCAGTTTCGCGGGATCGGCAATGAGCGTCGCCGCACCAGGAACGGCGGCGACCGTGTTGGCGTACTGGGCCGCGTCTTTCGCCTCGAACTTCACGTGCGCAAGCGTGTCGAATCCATAAGTGGAAAGCGTCGTCGTCTGCTCTTCCGTCATCGTGACGGAGTTGGTGATCGAAAGCCGCGTATCAAGGCCGAGGTGTTCCTTCACGAGCGGCGCGAAGTCGAAGAACGCAATGAGTTCGGCTGCGTCCGCAGTCGAATACGAGATGGACTTTTTATCGTCGGAAAGTCCATAGTAGAGGACCGTTTGATCGGTACCGCCCAAGTCCACGCCGACCCACGTCGTGTTTGCGCTTGTTGATGGCAGCAGACACACCGTGTTTGAGGATTGCGTGATCTTGAAATTGTTCCTTGAAGTCGTATTGTTGAGTTTTATGTTCGGGCCGACAAGTACACGTTTGACAGCCTTGCACTCTCCGAAATATGAACTGTAACCCAACGTCAGTGTATTGTAGTTTTGCGTTTCACTCGGCGTAACGGTCGCAGGGCCTTTCAACACGACATTTGCCAGTTTGCCGCAAGTCCAAAATGCGCACGTTCCTATTTTCGTCGTCGATGCGTACAATGGCAGAACAATGGTTGACATATTCGAGGTTGCATAGAACGATCTGTTGCCGATTACCGTAGTCGTGTAGTCAACGCCGTCAATTCTGAACTTGCCCGGCACTTCTATAGTCCCCTGCACGCCGGATACCGAACGGTCGATCAAAGCTCGACACATGGCATACGAGTCGTTCTTCCATCCTGTAGAATCCGCCGGGTTACCCCATATCGGCCCTACGCTGACGGTGTTAGCAGAGGTGTCGATGAGCAGTTGCCAAGCGATGCCGTTCACGGTGTTCGTGACGGTTCGCGTCGCGGCCAACGACGGCAACGCCGCCGCTGTGCAGATTGCCGCCGCTGAGACTGCGGCTTTCCATGTATATTTTCTGTAGAGTAGAGACCCACGCCTCGGCGTTGCCGCCGATGCGACTTCCCCCTCGTCAAACCGTACGTGCGGATTTCCCGCATACGGCTTTCCATTGAGT
>CACZAK010000396.1 GCA_902779075.1 uncultured bacterium
GAAGTAGGCGAGGACGAATTTCCCTTCCTTCGCAGCCCGGGCTTTCGCCGCCTTGAAGTCCTCCGTCCACCCCGGCAGGAGCGAAATGGACTTGGCGGGAGGAGGCGGCAGGGGCTTCAGCACATAGAAGCCGTCCGTCTTCTTGTCGCCGTCCTTCGCGAACAGGACGTTGACCGGCGCGTCGCAGACAAAATGGGAGTCGTTTCCATTAGTATAAAACAGCCTAACCGACTTAACCAAGACACCCCCGTCATACACGTCGCCACCATGAAGGTAATTCCTTGCATCCAGATGGAGAATCCTTGTCCCGACACCGGTACCGCTATAGAGGCCGGACCCGCTGGTGCCGAAAACATAACCGAGTTCATCTGCGCAGCCGTTCCCTCCAAGGTAGATGCGCACGTTCATGTTCGTCGGCACGTCATACTCCACACGAAACAGAGCAAGCTGCTTGTCCGACGGAACGACGACGCGCGTTTCCGGCGGCAGGAACTTGGCCCCGCTCTTGCCTTCATACGTGTCGTCCACCACGGCGACGCCCGTGACCTTGAGCGAGATGCCGCTCGCGTCCGCCGCGTCCACGGCGAAAGTCGCGCCTACCGCGACCGCCGCCGCAAGCAAGATGCGCCGTGCTGTATTTGTGAGTATTGCAGTGTCCATGATCATCTCCTTTTTTCATTGTTCAAAATTAACGAACTCCTCGACGCCGCGGCGGAAGGCGGCGAAGTCTAGTTTGCACGGGTCTGTGCTGCGGAAGCCGCGCACTGCGGCGCGGAAACCGTATGGGGCGGCGAGGCGCTTGACGGTCTCCGCCGCCTTTTTGCCGCGCTCGCCTTCCTGTTCGCAGAGGATACGCATCTTCTCGGCGGCGACCACTCCTGCGCGAAGCGCGATGAGGCGCGCCGACAATTCGCCGCCCGGATAGATGAGGTAGATGTCCCCAGGGACCCAGCAGGATTCGGTTTTGTAGGAGGCATCGTCATACGGGTCCTTCGACCACGAATTCGCCGCCCAGCGGAGGAAACCGTCAAAGCCGATCATCACCGGATATGCGCCAAGCCAGTATCCCTCGTCCAGGTTGTTGAACATGAACGTATTGGGCGTCCTGGCAGAGCCGCAGACGTAGAACGTCGTCTTGAAGCCCTTTTCGCGGCGCGGCTGGAGTTCGGGCAGGAAGTTGGAGCGAAGGTGGATAAGGCCCAGGCAGAAATTCTCGATCTGGATGCCGTCAAAGGCCGAGGGCTTTGTCTTGCCGCAGGCCGAGATCTTCAGCCCCGGCTCCTTGGCTTGAATAAGATTAGCAATCTTGCGGACGTCATCCGGACTGCGCTCGTCCATCGCGATGTAGGCATCCTCAAACCAGCCCTTCTCTTTGAGATGCTTGGCGAAATCCACGAGAAACGAGCCCCAGTAGTCCTCGAATTCCGTCGTTCCGGGAAGCATCTTGACGCGATGCTGCTCCCCGCTCTCATCCTTCCATGTCATCATATAGCGCCAGGGGCACATCGAATAGCAGGCGATGTCCGGCCCCAAACCGCACTTGCGTCCGAACGCCACGTATTCGTCGAAGATCTTGTAGTCGAACGCCCATGTTCCGTCGGACTTCTTGACCCTGCCGATCATCGTATAGTAGCCGTCGTAGCACTGGTGGTTCCAGGGCAGATCGAGCAGCGTAACGGTCAGCGCCTTGCAGCCGCAGTCGGCGAGCGCGCGGTAGATGGGCTCCATCTTCGCGTAGTGTTCCGGCGAGAACGGCTTCACGCCAAAGTAGCGCGAAACCGCCCACGGGTGCTGCCACAGGTCGAGGAAGTATTTCCAGTCCTTCGCTGGCGGCAGCACGCGATCGATGACCTTCAGTTCAAGAAGCCCCAAGTCGTACTTCCCCGGCTTTGCATCGGGACTGGCGATGACCTTGATCATCGTCGGCTTCGCCGCATCGCCCGGCTTCCACTCGCGGCAGACGTCGGGGACGCTCGTCTTGCCGAGTATTTCGCGGTAGTCCCTGCCCTTCGCGTTTTTCTTGAGTTCGGACATGAGATCGTACTTCACTTCGTCGAAGCGCAGAAGCGTCAGAGAAACTCCATTACCCGCGCGTTGCGCGGAGAGGGCGACCGCCTTGTTCTGAAGCGCCTTCGAGATTTCGACATACGCCGTCTCTCCGCGCCATACGGACGCGCCGAACTCGGCGGCGTTCGCAAACACGCCTGCGGCGACAGTGGCAACGAGAAATGTCTTTGCGAGTTTCGCGTAGAGTGCTTTTTGTGTCGTCATGCCTTTGTTCCTTTTTAGAAGGATTTGCAATATTATACTTTTCCTTTTCGTTTTAGTCAATGGTCTCCCATCCTTCACGCTTATCCCGACTTTTTCGGGATGAGTTATCCCGAAATTGCGTCGCACCCCTGAAAACATTGGCTCAAAAATATTTGGTAATGTCGCAAAGTTGGGGATGGTGTAGCGTCTAATATGGTTGCCAAGCCCCGTTGAACACGGTGGCATGGGAGCAGAGGGATTGCGAAATTA
>CACZAK010000397.1 GCA_902779075.1 uncultured bacterium
GCCGCCGAAGGGTATGACAAGGCTGGCGACCCGTCGGGGACGCCTTTGGGTTTCATGCCCATTTCCGGGCATCCCATTCAGCAGAGCATGGCAGACCGCCACGAAAACCTTGTTCTTCTCGGTCAGTTCCCTGACCTCGTTCATCATGAACGGGAACAGCCCCTGTTCGAGTGCGCGCCACAGGCAGTGGATTTTGCCGCTTTTCTGCTTGCACAGACGGCGGAGATTTTGCTACACTTTGCGCCGTGGACTTCGTGATTGTGTTTTTGCAGTTATGCGGTGCTTTTCAAGTCAAGTGGCTTGAACCGCAAACGCCACGAAAGCGGGGTTTATGAATTACCTCAAAGGCAAGCAGAAGGGATTATCGCGATGTTCAAAGTCACGCAAAAGGCAGCCGTCATAATCGCCGCAGTCGTTTCACTCTGCGCGAGCAATGTGCGGGCGGCGCAGAGTACCGCAAGCTATCAGATTGGTAGCGGTGGTAACAAAGCCGCAAACTCAGGTTCAGCGACTTTGGGCGCGGGTTATACTCTCGATACTTCTGGGCGTTTGCTTATCTATCAGGGTTCATTGACACTCAATGAGGGTGCTGTCATGAAGATGGGTGGCAACGCCTCCGGTTCATGCAACTTCATTGGTATTGAAAACGGATATTCTGGTGCGACCATGACCATCAACGGTGGTACGTTTTGGTGCTGTAAGGACGCAGGGTATGGTTCGGGTTATCTGGCTGTCGGCAGTGGCATCGACAAGGTCAACACTTCCACGTTGACGCTCAACAGCGGTATTCTCAAGGTCGATACTGTGCTGAGAAGTTCTGCGCAATGGGACGACAAGGCGGGTGTCACCGCATCCGGCACAATTACCATCAACGGCGGCGAGGCGACGGTCGGTACGATCTACATGGGCACAAAGTCCGTCAGTACGGGCGTATCCACACTCAATCTCAACGGCGGCACGCTTACGGTGAACAATATCACGTTCCGCATGGGCAACGGTCAGGTGTTCAACTGGGGGAATGGTACGCTTGTTACCGGACAGGCCAATGTTTTCACTGTGAACGCATACGACGCATCCAACACCAAGACGCGGACGATGCAGATCACCGGCGCTCCTGCGTCCTTCGACACCGCAGGATTCGCGCAATCGATTCCCGCATTCACCGGCACCGGCAAGCTGCGACTCACTGGCGGCGGCGCCGTCACGTTCTCGCAATCGACCCTCACCTACGGCCTTATCTTCGACGGCATCACGTTGAACCTTGGTACGCTCGACGCAGGTACGACGCCGCTCACGACTCCGAATCTTGAAATCATCGGCCCTGCCACGCTCAACGTCACGCTTCCCGCCTCGCCCACGGGACGCTATCCGCTCATCGCCTGCACATCTTCTCTTGACGGCTCGCTCGGACAGATCACCGTCTCCGGCGGCGGCGCGGGCGTTCTCGTCCGCGACGGCAACACCATCTACCTCTCCTTCGATCCCGCCGACGCGGCGATTGGCCTGGTCTATTCCGCCGCCGCCGGCGGCGCGGACACGCCCGCCGAATCTTCCTATACGCGCCTTGCGTTCACGGATACGGCGGGTGCGTTCACGGTCGGCGGCGATGGGTTGACGCTCACACAGGACATCGCGGATGAGAGTGCCTCGGCGCAGACCGTCACCGCGCCTGTCACGCTCTCCACGGCGAACAGCAGCATCTATGTCGCGGAAGGCGGATGCCTCACGCTTTCCGGCGGGCTTACCGCCACCACGCCGCGCAAGGACGGTCCTGGTAAGCTTGTCCTTGACAATGCGACGATACCAAGCATGATCGTGCCGAGAAGGGGCGTCCTCGACCTCGGCGGGAATACGTATTCAGGTACGCTCAATTTCGGCTCACGTCGCTATCACGGTGAAGAAATCACGCTGACGAACGGTACATGGAGAATGGCTGGGCAGTGGAACTGGCAGGGTTCCACGGTTACGATTGCCGATGGATTCACGATTGATCTGACTGGTTCCACGGGACGTGTGGGCATGGGGTATGCTGGAGTTGACAACGACGGTTCAGTGACGACAAAACTCATCATTGACGGCGGAACGTTCAAGGCGGCCGGCGACAGGGGCGGAAACTGCAACTTCGTGGCGGTTGATAGATGGGGCGAGGGAATTCTCGAAGTGAAACGCGGAAGATTCCACGCCAACGGTGCGAATGCCTGTATCCGCATTGGCGTGAACAACAGGACTTCCCAGACTGGCATCGTTCGCGTGAGCGGCGGTCTTTTCAAGATCGACAACGACCTTTCGCTGGCGACTGCTTACAATGGAACCGGCGGCGCAACGAGCAACGGCAAGTTCGAGCTTTCCGGCGGCGTGGCGGACGTCAATAACTGGTAATGTCGCAAAGTTGGGGATGGTGTAGCGTCTAATATGGTTGCCAAGCCCCGTTGAACACGGTGGCATGGGAGCAGAGGGATTGCGAAATTAGAG
>CACZAK010000398.1 GCA_902779075.1 uncultured bacterium
GGCAATGTTATGGTCGTACCGGTGACATCGTCCTTTAACAAAACCCTTTCTGCATTTTGCACGCAATCTAAACACAATATCCCGTTCGTCTCACGATCTACAGTCATGCTCAGACTTAGCAATCCTGATACGGCGTTGGTATATATATTCGTATAAACAAGAATAGTATCGGGGGCATCCAGCGACAAATGCACCTGCGGCGTGTCGTTCGTGCCGTAGGTGAAGCCGTCGAGGTAGGAATTGAGCTCGTGGTCGCCAATCGTCGCCGTAACGGAAACGCTCGCCTGCGCCCAGCTCGGCATCGAGTCGACAGTTATCTGCGTCGTCTGCGCGTTCGGAGAATGGACAGTCAAGCCATCAGATGCCGTCCAAAGATATGAAGCGACCGGCAGCTGACGACAGTCGGCAAAGTTGGCGGTGAATGTTTGCGTTTCGTCATCCGGCCCGATATGCGACACGTCTGGCGAGCCGAAGAAGAACGGGAGCCACCACACGCGGCCGAATGCATATTCCGTCTGCGGCTCGTTCCCGTACCCGCCATCGACGGTCCATGTGCGCGTCGCGTCGCCGGGCGAAGAGCGCTGCCCCCCACGCACGACGCCCCGCGTCTGCGGCACGTCGTCGACTGCGGAATATGAAACATTCGTCATAGAAGGAATTATACCATATTCATAATCAATCCCCTTCTCCAAAAGAAAAACGTATTCGCCAGCATTGGTGACCGCGACCGACAAGTCGCCAACAACGAGCTGAACCGTCTCTGGGGGATCGTCAGGCATCGTCGCCGTAAACTTGTACAGCCCATTCGTGAGCCCTTCGCCAACTTGCGCGTCGACCCACTGCGGGTAGCCGACGGCAAGAATCTCGGTCGCGTTCGTGAAGTTCGCCGCAACCCATTCGTCGTCCTGCCCGAAGCCGTCGTGGGGGAATGGAAGTTCGCGCGGCAGATATGCCGCGACGCCGTTTGTCGTGACTGACACGTCGCCGTTGCGGAAAAGTTCAAGCGCGGAAGAGACGAGAATGTTGGTGTCGCGGTTGATGGCGGCGTCAGTCCATGCGAAGCGGTAAGAATTGGACGGCGTAAACTCGCATGCAAATGTCGTAAGCCCCGGCACGATTTCGAACGGCAAGCCAGCCGAGGCGACGGCGTCTGTGTCAAATGGCGTCGGCCAAATCTGTCCGCATGAAACGACCTCGACGCCGGACAGGTGGTTCGTGCCCCAGGGGAACACAAAGTCGTCCTCAAAGTCCAGCCAAAGCGAATCCTTCCACGCGCCGCGAATGTTCCAGTTCGCGATTTTTCGTTCTGCGAAAGTTGTCTGTGGCTGAACAAGATTCATTACATTGGCAAGATTACCATTCACCGCCAATCCTGTCAACAGGAAACCGTGCCCCTGCTGCACCATCGGCGACATCATCTGCTGCGGCGGAAGATTGTTGACGCTGTTCGTCTTGTCGCCACCGACGAGGACGCCGATCAGAAGGAACGAGCATACGGCGACGCGTCCAAACGCAGTAAGCGAACGCCAGATTGATAGCAGTCGAGCAAAGGTTTCGCGGGCTATGCGCGAACGAAGTGTGAGCAAGAGTAACGAAGCCGCAAGCCCGCACAAGGCAAAACGCATCAGCACAGTCTGGAAGAGCGCCGCCATGTTACCTGACCCTCAACGTTAATGCGTTAATCGAAACCTTGCTTTCAACACGAACGATTTCCGCACCGCGAGAGACAACGCGGGCAAGGTTCCAGTCTGGGTTGAAGCACGTGGGCGACACGACCGCCGGGAACACCGATGACGCCAGCGACTTCGCCTCGCGGTTTCGGTTGAGGTATAGCGTCATGTCGAGACGCTGGGCCGTTCCCTCGACTCGGCATGCCGCGTTTGAGCGCCTGTCGCGCCAGAACCACTCCCCGCAGTCCCAGCCGACGCAAAGCTCCCCTTCTTCGACCCCAAGCACGTCGTCCTCGTCCGCGTCACGGCCAAACACAACCTCGACGCTGTTGTTCACCGCCGCATCGCGCTCAATCGTCAGCGTCCATTTGTTGTCCGCAGCCGCCCCTGTCGAGAACACGACATTCGTCTCAACCTCCGCGAGCGGCCGCACCGGCTCGGGCAGCGACGGCACGACAACCCGCGCAGACGCATGTACCGCCAGTGCCAGACCCAAACACAAGACTATTAACAAGTGTTTCATTCGCTACGCCGGTATTATACCATTTCACGCGGCGGATTTGCCGCGTTTGCCGCGATCTCGCCGTCTCATAAAAGCCTCAAACGCCCATACCCGCTAAGAAATTCGTCTCCCAAGCCTAATCATGTAGCAGCCATCATCTTCCGAGATGTCAATTCTGCGAATAGACCATGTCATGTTCTGCTTGGTGTATCCCCGAGAGAACTTGATGAAACTCGCCCGCTGCCCGTAAATGTCGCCATCCTTGAAAAGATGATCAGTCCAATACGGCGAGATATCCCTGTACTCCGTCTTCTTCCGTCCTGCCTCAATCTCGTCGTACCAATGGTATGCAAGATTTGCCGCGACCGTAAAGGGATGCTCCCTCTCCGCTTTTAGGGCGGCGGCCCGAAGTTTCTTCCGATCTGATTTCGTGTACTGCACTGTGACCATTCCCTGCCTCCTTCTGCCGCACCTGCTATTTCCCGCCCTTTCGCCTGTTGCAGTCGGCGCAGAGCATCTGGAGGTTGTCAGGCGCCGTGTGTCCGCCCTTTGACCATGGCGTCTTGTGGTCGCCGTGCATCTCATCGAATTCGAAGTGTTTTCCACAGTCGGCGCACTTCCCGCCCTGTCGCTCGTATGCCGCGCGCTTCTGCGAATCGGTGAACTTGCGGATCGAAAGCGCGCTCTCGCGTTCACCTCCGGAAAGAAGGTACTCGTAGATGCCTCCCTTACGCGTCACGTCGTCATCCGACATCAGTCTCTGTATCTCCCGCTCCATCTCGGCGGGATCGTACTTGCCCTTGCCGTAGAGCCGGAACAGCCCGCCCCAGTCGAGACCCTTCATCTCCCGACGGTACTTCGGGAAGAGCGTCTGCACCCAGTCCATGACGCCCTTGAAGTACAGCCACTCCGCCATCGCCGTGGTGTCGTGCTGGTGGAGCGCCATGTACGACTTCACGTCTCCGCCCGAAATCCACTCGAGCGCCGTCTCCATGTAGTCCTGTCGCAGCGGCTCGCCCTTCAGGTAGCGGTTGGCGAGCGCATAGGCCGGACCCGACGACTTGGAAAAGAACCGCTTCATGTCCGCAGTCCAGGGCCCGGCGTAGACGGCGTTCAGGAGCTCCTGCCCCGTGAGCTCCTTTCCCGCGATGTTGATCGTCTTGAACCATTCCAGCTTCTCGTCGTCGCCACCCTCGCAGAAATAGACAGTGAGTCCATAGTCGAGAATCCGGTTCTGCTCCTCCTTCGTGAGATTTGAAAAGTAGCGGAAGAAATAGTCGAACTTGCCCGCGACGTACTCGCATATCGAGAGCGTGCGCTGCTGTCCGTCCATCACCTCGTATGTGCCGTCTCCGCGCACGGCCCAGTACATGACATTGAGCGGATAGCCCTTCGTCACCGTGTCGATCACCGCCTTCTGCTCGGCGTCGGAGTAGATGAACTCGCGCTGATACTTCGGGCGCACGTCGAGTTTGCCGCCGTATGCGACGACACCTTCCTCGTCATCATTCCTGTAGCCCGCGACCAGGTCGCGCACTTTGATCGTATGCGGCTCTATCTTCATTTCCTCCTCCTGATGATGATGCGCGGATAGCGTTGAATATAGGGAACGCTTTCGACAAGATAGTAAGTCTTGCCTTGCGGCGGTTTGCCCAATCGGATGACAGCCCCATCATTCAGTTTCGACACGTTGCTTTGCTTGCCGTTGGCGTCTACCTGTATCTGCTTCGGATACTTCTTTGTTGCACCGCCGTCCCAAGTCTTTGTGATGCCGATTATTTCGAACTGGTCAGGGTTGTGGCGGTCTAGAAAGGAGAATGGAACTGCCATGTTGCCATCAAAATCCTCAGGAATATCAACTGTCTCTTCAACAAGAATAGCGTCGAAGTTATCTAGCTGCGGATATTCCAAAGGGCTGTACTTGCGAACAAAGACATATTCGTCGTGGCGCTTCTTGTGATCAAGATTCGTAAACCAAGTGCAGTTGCGGAATTTAACCAACCCCTTTGCCTCGTCATATACGCCGCCAGCAAAATCTCTAACATTACTCTTTGGAATGGCAAAGTACGCATTGCCGTTTGGGAAGCCGTGCCCAAGCCACATTTTACCGTTTTTTATAAGCGGAAATATCTCTTTATAGGTAACGGCATCCTGACGCCCGACAATCAAAAACTTCTTGCCGTACTGCACGAGCTGGGCAACATATTCGCGGAAGAGAGAGAACGGCGGATTGGTAACGACAATGTCCGATTCCTTCAGCAGCTCGACGCATTCGGCGGAGCGGAAGTCGCCGTCGCCTTTAAGCCGCGTCAACACGTTCTTGTCGTTCTTTATAAGCCATTCCACATCCGCGAGGTCGATGCGTCCGTCGCCGTTCACATCCGTCACCTCGTTGATGAC
>CACZAK010000399.1 GCA_902779075.1 uncultured bacterium
CGCCGGTGTCCGCATTGCGCTTGGCGCAGAAAATATCCGACTTGCCGTCCTCCCTTGGATGTATCCGCATCGAGATGTGGTATTTCGTGCCCAAGTTGTATGGGCACAGCTTGTCGGTGCCGCCGCTGATGAGATCGCCGTTTTTCTTGACCTGGACCATGTCGCCGTTCACATTGCCCTGGTAGTTCGCCCACGTCATGGACAGGAAATAATTGTTGGCGCGACCAACGCTGAACATGCGCTGCCAGTTCCTGACAGAGTTCTGCTGCCCCCATATCTCGATCGTGAGGTCGCCGGACGCAGGAATCACGCCCGCACCCAGGTTGAGCCAGCAGTCGCCTCTCGCGCCGCCGGAAAACGTCACGGCGTTGTTCGCGTAAGTCTTCCCGCCGACGGTGCCGGTGTCGGCGAGCGAACCGTCCGTAAAACTCCAGCGGTGGACCGGACGTCTGCCGCCGATGTCAAGCCGTCCCTCCGCGCATTTAACCGCGATTTCCTTCGGACGCATCAACATGCATCCGGCGCCTTCCTTCACGACCTTGAGGTTGCCGGAGACGTCCGCCGCGTCCATGGAAACCGTTTCGCCGGTGGCTACGCTGACATGAAGCTCGCCGGGTTCGCCGGACGACGAATCAATAAACGTTACACCGTTGAGGGCCGTATGGTCGATGTAGAGCTTGTGGCCGTTCAAGTCCACGACGTCCGTGCTTTCAAACGTGCCCGCGCCGCTGCCGAGGTAGTGGTTGTAAGCGACATGAGAAACGCAATCTTATTGTAGAGTAGAGACCCACGCCTCGGCGTTGCCGCCGATGCGACGTCCCCCTCGTCAAACCGGCTTGTGCCGCCGTAGCGTTGCGAAGGCGCAACGTGCGGATTTCCCGCATACGGCTTTCCATTGAGTGCTTTTCCTGTTGTCATGGCTTTCTTCCTTTCTTAACTTTGTTGAAGATTGGGTGTGTGAAAAACGCGGGCCGCGAGGCGCGGTCTGCGTCTCTCGGCTCATGAAATGATTGTTGCCAATGTGGAAGTGTTGCCAATTGCCAATGTTGCCAATCCCAATTGGACATTGGACATTGGCTATTGGCAACATTTGCACATTGGCAACATTCCCACGCGGCGTCGTTTCCGATGCCGTTCCATGCCTCCACGCTGGCGTCTTATGCGATTTACCGTTCAACGTCGTTGGTCTCCCAAAGAAGACGGGTTGTATGATAGCACATCCTTCTGCGATTTGTCAATCCCCCCGCGCGGCGTTTTCTGCGCACGGCGGCGGTTATCCGCTCGACCATCGGCTTGATCGTCGAGTTGAGCGCATCGCCGAGGCGTCCATGGGGTCCCCATGGACGTTCGCTCGGATGCGCAATAAACAAACAAGCAAAAAATGGTTACTTTTTCGGCAAAGAATCTTTTCTCGAATTCATGCGACGGCAAAATGACACGCCATCCCTAAGGCCGCAGACAGCCCAATGGAACCACAAACACGCCGTCCGTGCGCCTGTATGCGAACTCAGTGCCCGTCAACACCATGAGAAATGAAGCCTCTCCCATTGACCCGCCATCGACCTTCCCTTTGAGCGCAAGAAGGTTTCTCGCAGCATCGTCTATCTGTCCGCCTCCCAGTTTGACCTCCACCGCACCCCAGCGGCCATCGCGCAACGACACGATCATATCCACTTCCTGACCCGATGCGTCGCGGTAGTGGAATACTTCTCCGTCGTTCGCCTGGGCGTATACGCGCATATCGCGGACGCATAAGGACTCGAAGAGGAATCCGAAGAGATTCAAGTCCTTCATCAGCCTCTCCGGCCTGACGCCAAGGACGGCAGTCGCTATCGAAGGATCAACCAACTGGCGCTTGTGACTCGTCCGTATTGCGGTTTTCGATCGGACGGATGGCAGCCAGGCGGGCTCGTCCTCTACCACGAATATGCGGCGAAGGGCGTTCAAATACGAATCCAGCGTCTTTACGCTTGTCGTCGGCATGTGGTTCTTCACGTCGTCGAGAATCGTCTGCGTGGCGGTAAGCGTCGTTATGTTGCGGGCGAGCGAGCGGAGGACAAGGCGCACCAACGCGGGATTCCTCTCCACACCATCCACGCGGTGGACATCCTCGTTAATCACGGCTTCGACGTAGTTTATGGATTTCTGGTAGGCGACGCGAGGGTTTTTCGCAAGGACGGCTTCGGGCCATCCACCGCGGCAGATGATATGCGCATAATCAGGCACAGACACCTTGGACGTGGCTGCAACCCCATCCGCTCCATCGAAAAGCGCACCGAGCGAGACGGCTCCGCACGACTCGCCTGATTCGGCAAGGGACATCGGGCGCATCTTGATCCAAGCGAAGCGCCCCGTCCCCGAATGACGGGGCGGTTCATTGTCGTCGTCGCGTTCGTCTCGCGGCACGGCAGAGCCAGTGAGGATGAAGTGCCCGGCGCCGCCGCGATCATCAATAGTCGCCCTGACGAGATTCCAAAGGTCAGGTTCATCCTGCCACTCGTCAATCAGTCGCGGCGACGCTCCTTCTAACAGTACGGAAGGAATCGTCTGGGCTATCTGATGATACTCCCTCTTCTTCAGCGGGTCCTGAAGCTTGATTGCGCTTTTCGCCATTTCTTCAGAAGTCCTGGTCTTTCCGCACCACTTTGGCCCCTGTACCACAACCGCCCCCGCACATTCCAGCTGGAATGAGAGTTCTTTGTCGCAGACTCTCTTGATGTATTCAGACTTTGCCATATAAGCCTTTCTTGACGTAAGACACGCGTATTATAGCATATACCGCCCACATCCGTCAATAGGCATTACCAAATTTGTGGACTTTTCATTACCAGATTTGTGGACTTTTCATTACCAGATTTGTGGACTTTTCATTACCAAGTTTATATGGTCTTTTGGAGTCTGTCCCCGCAAGTTCCTATGTTTTTCATCTTCCAGTGCCTTTATTTGTTTGAGTTGCCTGAGTGAAAATCGCTGCGTCGCCCGGATCAAGCCAGAAGACGTCTGAATAAGCATCGA
>CACZAK010000400.1 GCA_902779075.1 uncultured bacterium
GCATAAAGGAGACAACTCAAATGAAAATGTTCGAACTGCTGCCGAGACCCCTCGGATCCATCTTCAGAAAATTGACTCACCTGACTTGCAATTCACGCTATCAGAAGTCGAATCCTTTATCAGAGTGTGCGTCGAATCACTATAGAGCCGAAATCCACGAATTTATGGTAAGTGTGCTATTATCGGCTGTTCTTCTATATAGTAGACCATAAAGTCTGCAAAAAACGAAACATTGTAGGCTATAATATTCAAAAGAATTAGATAGTAGATATGAAAGTTGACATATTCGAGCAAAAAATGATACAATGTCAGCCGTCAACAACGGGAGGGTTCCTATGTTCATCGGACGAAAGGAATATTTGGATTCATTGGAGATGCTGTGGAATAAGCCTACTGCATCGCTGGTGACTTGTCGCGGACGCAGGCGTATCGGCAAGTCAACGCTGATTGAGGAATTCGCGGCGCGCACTGCCGACCATTTCATAGAGATAGAGGGGCTTCCGCCGCGCAAGGGAATGACGGATCGACGCCAGCGCCGCCATTTCTGCGAGATTCTTTCCGACCAGACAGGATGTCGCCGAGTGTCGCCGCAATCATGGACGGCTGCGTTTGGAATGCTTGACGATGTCATTCCAAAGAGAGGGCGGACTGTGGTTCTCCTTGACGAGATATCCTGGATGGGGTCGCGCAATCCCGATTTCGCCGGTTTTTTGAAAGGTGCCTGGGACAAGCTTTGGCGCAAGCACGACAATCTGGTCGTTGTCCTCTGCGGTTCGGTCTCGT
This sequence comes from uncultured bacterium, assembly GCA_902779075.1. The sequence goes on from CACZAK010000400.1 coordinate 784, forward strand.
CATGGATTGCCGACAATATTCTGAACTCAACTGGTTTCGTTGGACGGAATTCGCTCGATGTCGAGGTGACCGAACTGTCTCTGCCAGAATGTGTGTCATGCTGGGGTTCCGCGGGCGAGCGGCTCTCGGCGTTGGAGAAGCTCGATTTTCTTGCTGTGACGGGAGGTGTCCCGCGATATGTCGAGGAAGTTCAACCTGGATACTCTGTCGCCGAGAACATCAATCGGATGTGCTTTTCGTCCGACGGGCTTCTCTTCAGGGAGTTTGATGCGACTTTCAGCGAGGTGTTCGGTCGAACCACGCAAAGCCGGGGAAAGGTGCTTCGCGCGCTTGCTGAGAAGCCGCTTTCCATGTCGGAGCTCGCGGCCGTCGGCAAGCATCCTGCAAACGGGCGGCTTTCCAGGATTCTGAAGGAACTGGAATACGCCGGATTCGTTTCTGGAGACTCCGGATTGAATCCTGAAACTGGCGAGCCGTTTCGGATCGAACGCTATCGCATTCGTGACGCCTATACGCGGTTCTATCTGCATTACGTGGAACCGAAGCGCGAAGCCATTCGAAAGGGGCTCTTCAAATTCTCGTCCGTCGAGCAACTCGTCGGCTGGAGCGCCTGGCTCGGGCTTCAATTCGAAACACTGGTGCTGAATCATGTCACGGAGCTATTCCCCCATCTTGGACTGGGAAGGACGCTGGTCTTGTCAGCTGCGCCATATCTGCGCAAAAACGCCGCAGGTGAGAATTGCCAGATTGACTTGCTGATCCTCACGGCCAGTACGGCCCTTGTTGTGGAAATCAAACGGCGGAAGAAAATCGACAGGACTGTAATCGACGAAGTCCGGGCGAAGGTTAAACGGCTTAAGGTCTCCTCAGACCGCTCGATACGCACGGCGCTTGTCTACGCGGGGGAACTGTCGGAAGGAGTTCCTGCTGACGGTTATTTTGATTTCATCGTTCCGGCAGAAAAACTATTCCTGGCCTGATGCCACGCCAGAAAAGGTGATGCGCGGCGGATATGTCCTTCTTGAGGAAGGGCGGCAGGACGAGAACACGATTCTCTTCGTGGCGACAGGATCGGAGGTGCATCTCTGCGTCGCAGCGGCGAAGGTGCTTGCTGCGGAGGGTCGCGGAGTGCGCGTTGTGTCGCTTCCTTGCGTCGAGCTTTTCATGCGCCAGGAGGCGGCCTATCGCGAATCCGTAGTTCCGTCGACGAGGCCGACTTCGACTGGAAGGCCGCGTCCGACGCCGAGAAGGTCGAGACGCTCGACGTTCCCGACTCGGCCGCGCTCGGCGGAGCGATCCTCGCCTCTCGGCAAATTGCGTGATGTGAAGTGGGCGAACGGCGGGATTGCGCCATGAGAGCCCCGTCGTCTGGGCAGACCATTTTGCAGACGGCAAGTAGTACTTTTGGGTAATTGGTAGTACCACGCGGAATTGGTATACTAATTACATGAAAGTGCCATTCGCAGAAAAAGTCGGATATTCGCTGGGAGACGGTGCGGCAAACCTCGTGTTCCAGCTGATGATGATGTTCCAGCTGATGTTCTACACGGACGTCCTGGGCATCGGCGCTGGCGCGGCGGGTTTGATTCTGCTTGGCGCGCGTGTGCTCGATGCGTTCATCGACCCGCTCGCCGGCATCCTCAGCGACCGTACG
>CACZAK010000401.1 GCA_902779075.1 uncultured bacterium
CGGCGGGGCGGAGTTCGAAATCGTTGCGGAGCCCGACGACGTTGCGGTGCTTGCGTCGGTTTTCCGGAAGAAGAGCCGACCAGACGCCGTCATCTGCGAATCCGACTACGTCGCCGCTGTCTTGCGCAACACGCTCGACAAACTGGGGCTTTCCGTGCCGAAGGACGTGATGCTCGCCGGCTTCGACGACGTGCGCTGCTCCGTCACGATGCTTCCGCCGCTGACGACGGTGCACCAGCCGTGCGAGGACATCGCACTCGTCGCCTACCGTGCGCTTCGCGAGCGCATGCGCGATCCGTCGCTTCCGCCTCGCCGCATCCTCGTCCCCGCTCCGCTCGTCGTGCGCGAGTCGACTAAGGAGTCATGAAAACAACATGAACAACATGAGACAACTATATTTTGGGCCGCAGGCTAACTTGCCCGCGAAGATACGCTGCGTGGTTGAGCTGTGCATGAGATGCACATTGTCTGTCTGCGCGACATTTGCATGCTTGGCCGCTTTCGCCGACACCGAGTTTGACGCGGGCAGCTGGAAAGTGTCCTTTGCCGACGAAGGCGCCCGTCTGGCACTTTCGCACAAGGAGGGGAACGCCGAACTTTTCGGTCGCCTGTCGTTTACGGGCCCTGCTGCGGTCACTGGCGCGGGAATGGGTGCGGACGGCTCGACCGCGCGCTGGCGCGTCGCTTCCTCTCGCGACGGGTTCCCAAACCGACTTGCGCTCGTCGATACGCGCGACAACGTGAACGGTTACATCACATTCCAGCCGGACGGTGACGGCGTTTCGATGCTCGTCTACCACCGCACGGCGTTCGCATACGCTGGTACGCTCGCGTTTCAAGGCGAAGTCCGCTACCGCGACGATGCGTATCCCTGCTCCGTCACGCCGAAGAAGGGCGACCGCGTTCTGTCCGTAAAGAGCGGCCCGGCCGTCTCGCTGGGCGACGATGCGCTCTTCTCTCCTTCTGCGGACGAGGCGCTTGCGCTCAAGGGGATGAAGTTGAAACTGGAAAGCGGAAAGTTGTCGGCGTCGGCGGAGTTGCGGATCGACGATGCGACGCAGAACGCGTTTTCGCTCAAGATCGTCAAGGACTGGTACAAGTCGCGCTGGGTGCCGAGCTGGCGTGCGCCCGATCGCCGGCGTTCACCCCATGCGCCAACCGGATGGCTCAGCTGGAACACATACTTCGACCAGGCCGGCTCAAAGGAGAATCTTGATGAAGCCCGTTTTGCCGCGAAGTGGTTCAAGCCGTTTGGGATGGAGATATGGAACATCGAGTCGTGGCAGGACAACTCGCCGAAGCTCCCCGTCTCTGATTTCCACAACATGAACCTCGAGACCTACAAGGTGCAGTTTCCCGAGGGGATGAAGTGGCTTGCGGACGAAATCAGGAAACTCGGCTTCAGGCCGGGACTCTGGATGGCCCCTTACGGAACAGGCAACGACAAGTTCTACGCCGAGCACAAAGACTGGTTCCTCCACGACAAGGACGGCAAGCCCATCCGCTCGTGGAACGGAAAGTACACGCTCGATCCGACTGCGCCGGGTGCGCTGGAGCATCTTACTTCGATATTCGACAAGGCCTCGCACGGGTGGGGGTATGAATTCTTCAAGATCGACGGAATGTCGGGACGCGGCCCCGGCTACTGCGCACACCTCTACGAGAGGCCCGAGATCCGCGCAGTCATGCACGACCCGAATTGCCCCAATCCGTTTGAGCGGACTGTCGCCGCGTACAGGAAGGGCATTGGCGACGACCGTATCTTTCTCGCCTGCCAGGGACATTTCACCGGGGCGGAGGCGGGATATGCCGACGCCAGCCGCACGGGTGCGGACATTGTGCATCCGAACGAGCCGGTGAAGTGGGAGAACATTCTCCTCCAGGCGAGATGCACGGTGAACCAGTTCTTCGCCCACTCGAACGTGTTCTGGTCGGACCCGGACTGCATGCTTGTTTCACAAGCCGCCCTCGCGCGCGAACAGGCGCAGGTCGAGGCGACGGTAGTTGCGCTTCCGGGGCAGCAGACCTTCGCGGGAGACAAGCTCGCGGAACTTGCCCCGGACCGCGTAAGGCTGATACAGCAGGCGCTGCCTGTGTGCCCGACGCGCCCCGGGAAGCTCTATCCGATGTTCGGGCACCTCCCGGTCTGGGATCTCCACGTGTCGCGTCCTTTCGGCGACTGGCACGTTGTGGCGCTCTTCAACTGGAGCGACGAGGAGAAGGAGGTCTCCGTCGCGTGGGATGAGCTTGGCGAAGATCCCGACCGACGCTTCGTGGCGTGGGAGTTCTGGACGGAAACATACTTTGGCGAGAAGAAGGGCGGTCTTTCCGCGGCAGTTCCGCCGCGCGGGGTGCGGCTCTTCGCGCTCCAGCCGCTTGCGGGCCACCCGCAGTTCCTCACGAGCGACCGGCATCTGACGCAGGG
>CACZAK010000402.1 GCA_902779075.1 uncultured bacterium
AGAGCTCCCCGCCCGCCGCCTTTTTATCGGACGTGTAGCTTGCGCAGCACGTCGCCACGGCGGCGTAGCCGCGCGGAAAGCGCAGTCTTTCGTGTTCGCGCGATAGCGCAGCCCACTAACCTATTACCCCCAGCCCTTATTTCGTCTTTGATTTTGCCGTCGGTTGTGGTATAACCCGACTTTGCCACTTTATTTTTCAACAAGCGCGGTTTGACCCAATGTTTATGCGGGTTGCGCGAAAAAAACGCCATAATTTTTAGCACCTACATTTCAGAACGCCTTGATGTTTGATTTCAGCGCCGCCAGGCCTCCTTTCGTGTATATCCTGTCCTCGTTGTTGATGCCGAAGGCCGACAGGATGCGGCAGATGTCCTCGCCGGACGCATTCTGCACCATGTAATACTCCTGCGGCAGCTCGCAGACCTGCCAGTCGCGCAACGCCGCCGACAGCCGTGCGCCGGACATGCCGTACGACCACTTCAAATCTTCATCCCCATTCTTCTTTGTCTCCGCCGCCGCGACCTTCCGCTGGATGAGCCGCATCATCGTAAGCGCGATGAAGCAGACCAGGAGGTGGGCGTGGATGTGTTCCGGGGTGTTCACGAACACGGGCCTCGCCTCCAGCGTTCCCTTCATTTCACGGAACTGGTCCTCTATCTGCGTCAGGCCGTGATACTTGTCGATGACCGACTTGTCATCCATCTCCAATTCCGACGTCGCGATTTGGTAGTAGCCCATCAACTCGTTGAACTCGTTGAGCTTGTCGTCATCGATCATGGCGACGAGCTTTGTCCCGTCCAGCACCTCGCCGTTCTTGCTGTTCACGACGTCCTTCTTCAGGAACCGCTTGAGGCTCTTTGACTGCGCCGCCGTGACTCTGAACCCCGCCGGGTTTGCCCTGAGCCGCCCTACGAAGTCCAGGAACTTTCTGTGCTCAAACACATCGCGGTCGTAGAAGGCCTTGCTCCAGTACACGACGATCTTCTCTTTCATCCTGCGCTTCTTCCCGTTCTCGTCGTATACAATCTGCTCCCTGATGCGGGACTTGTGCCGGAACTTGTCGCTCACGACAGTGTACCCTTCGGGCGAGACCGCCCACCTGCGCTCCGCGGCCGTACTCTTCCTAAGGCTCTTCGAGACGATATAGCCGTTGCCCGCGTCCGCGACGTGGCACATGTTCGTTCCGGAGTACATGCCCCTGTCCGCGACGAGTATGAATCGGTTGAGTCCGAACGTGTCCACGGTCTTCTCCATTGCGGGCCGCAGCGTGTGGTGGTCGAGCCTGTTTCCGGGGAACATCCCGAACGATATCGGGATTCCGTTGTCGTCCATGAAAAGCCCTATCTGCACGATGGGCTGCTTCCTGTTCTCCTTGCTGACGCCGAACTTGCGCAGGCCGACCACGGTCTCGACCGACTTGTTCCCGTCCTTGTCGACCACCTCGACCTCTGCGTCATCGTCCGCGTCCGGGATCTCGAAGAAGAAGTTGGTCACGTCGTAGAACACCGTCGAAGGACTGCGCCCGACGCCGCGCTTTATGCAAGTGTTCATCCGCCGGAAGATCTTCTCGGCATTCTCGTCCAGCACGGTAAGAGCATCGTACACATTGTCGTCGTTCTCGCTCGCAACCAGCTTCTCGTAGTACTTTTTGTTCTGGTTCATCGTCGCACACTTCGACGCGGGCTCGAGGATCCTCCCGTAAACGAGGAGCCTGACAATCCCCTGGAGGTCGTACCGTATCTTCGAGTCGTGTTTGACGCTCGCAAGGAGCTGCCCGAGGCCGAGCGCCGAGAACAACGGGTCGAGGACGCACGCGGCGAACCGCTTCGGCTCCCCCTTGCACTTCGGGTCGCCCGCCTTGAACCTGATTACCCACTCGTCCTTCGGCGCATTGCCGATGTAGGGCTTGAGCGCGTCTATCAGCGGTTTACCCTCGCGGAACGACTGGCGGAGCCGGTCGAGGTATCCAGGCTTCCCGTCGTCGTGGCGCGACAGCGGCCCGAGGCTCAGCACCAGCCTCTTGCCGGACATGGGCTTGCCATTGCGCGACAGGCGCCGTTTCGATTCTACGAGCCGGAGGTACGGCCTCTGGCAGACGGTGAACTTCTCAATGTGCATGGCTTTCTCCTTGTAAGGTTGCAATCACATTGAAATTATATCATATCCGCAACGGCTCCGCAAGAGGAAATACTGATTTTATTGAATTATTTTATCTTGGCCCGCTCAGATTGCTATCCGCAAAGTGGCAAAGTCGGGCAGGACGCAAAAAATTCGCATATTCGACTTGGTTTTTGATATAATATCATGAGGCACAACATTTCGCTTTTGCTGGACACAATCCAACAAGCGTGAGACATTGAGATTTGATATAATATCATGATGTTCAAGATGTCGCTTTTGCTGGACGCAATCCAACAAGC
>CACZAK010000403.1 GCA_902779075.1 uncultured bacterium
TATATGGGGCGATGCGGGGCTATCCGTCTCGGACGAGACGACTGCCGCGTTCATGAAGGCGGACGACGAAAGCTGGTGCTACCGCAACGAGAGGACGCTAGAGTGGATGAAGGCGCTTAAGGGCCGCGGTTTCAGGATCGGCATTCTCACGAACATGGCGCCAAAGTTCGCTCGCGAGCATTTCAGGCCGCGCTTCGCCGACTTCATCGCGCTTGCCGACGCGATGGTGATCTCGGGCGACGAGGGGATCGTGAAGCCGCAGAGGGAGATCTACGATCTTCTTCGCTCGCGCATCAACCTTCCCGCTGAGGAGCTTTGCTTCATCGACGACGTCGAGAAGAATGTCAACGGCTCTCGCGCTGCCGGCTGGAACGCCATCCGCTTTGTCACTAACGACCAGGTCGAGGCAGACTTCGAGAAGTTCATCCTCGAATCCAATTGATCAGAGTCAATGGCAAAGCAAAGTCAGTGTGGATAGAGACTAAAGTCAGATTGATGCGGCTCATGATCGCGGCGGCCTGTTTTGCGGCTGGTGCGCGGACGGCGTTCGCGTATGTTCCCGAGCCGCGGCTGGTGAAAAGCGATGTCGAGATCACGGCGATCTACTATCCCGGCACGGAGCAGATGTCCGAATGGGACGTGATCGCAGGGACGTGCCCTGAGCGCAAGCCGCTTTTGGGCTGGTTCGACGAGGGCAACCCCGAGGCGATCGACTGGCAGATCAAGTGGGCGGTCGAACACGGCATCACGAGCTTCTGCGTCGACTGGTACTGGAACAAGGGCTACCGCCGCCTCGAGCACTGGCTGAAGGGATACTACCGCGCGAAGTACCGCGGGTACCTGAAGTGGTTCATGATGTACGCGAACCACAACCAGCCGGGCTCGCACTCGACCGAGGACCAGATCGCCGTCACAAAATACTGGATCGAAAACTACTTCAAGACCCCCGAATACTACACCATCGACGGCAAGCCCGCGGTCTGCATCTGGGACGCCGAAAACCTCGACCGCGACTTCATCGACGAGGCGGCCGCGAAGGGCGAGACGCTTAAGCCAGGCGAAGGCATCAAGCGCGCGTTTGCCATCAGCGAGCGGATGGTTCGCGAGGCCGGGCTCCCGGGCATCTACTGGATCGACATGTGGCGGACGAAGAAGTTCGACCTGGACTACGCGAAGCGCCGCGTCGAGCAGGGCTATCGCGCCGCCATCCACTACGGCATCGAGCATTTCTCGCCGGATCTTTCGCCAGAGGCGATGAAGCCGAGCGACACGCGCAACCGATTCGGCTACGATGCCGTCGTCGCCACCGCGCCGAAGATCTGGGACGAGCTTTCGCGGCAGAATGTCCTGCCGTTCTGGGTGATCATTCCGACCGGCTGGGATGACCGTCCGCGCTCGTTCACCCACTCGCGCGTCATCACCGGCCGCACGCCGGAGAAGTTTGCCGAGATCTGCCGCCGGGCGAAGGCGTTCTGCGACAAGTACGGCCGAAAGCACGCCATCGTTCTGCCGATCAACGAATGGCAGGAGGGGAGCTATATCGAGCCGAACGAGGAATACGGCTTCGGCATGTACGACGCCATTCGCGACGCCTTCTGCGAGAAGCCGACCGGCGGCTGGCCGAAGAACATCCGTCCCGGCGACGTCGGCATGGGCCCGTACGACTTCCCGCCGTCCTTCCGCTCGCCGACGCCGCGCTGGGAGTTCGCGGACTCGGTCGAGGGCTGGTATCGGCAGCCTTACGGCGGCGGGGAGCTGGAGGTGAAGGACGGCAGCCTCAATTTTTGGGTCAACTTCCCGCGGCGCAACTACAACATCCGCCAGCGCGTCGTTCCGTTCGAGGCCGCGAAGTACAAGACCTTCCGCGTGCGGATGCGCGTGACGCCAAACGCCAAGGCGGGCTCGGGCGGTGTTAAAAACCCGGATATGCGGCTCAAGTGGGGAACGGCGGAGCATCCAATCATCGGCCCCGGGCTCGCGATCGACGAAAGGCGCTGCGTCGCCAGCTGCCCGGTAAAAGCGGACGGCGAGTTTTACGAATATGCGATAGACCTTTCGGCGAATCCAGACTGGAAGGGCATGGTTGACGAGCTCTGGTTCGAGGCCTGCCCCATCATGCACGCGCGCGTCGCCGTCGACTGGATGCGGTTTGAGTAGCGCAGTTGGGGACAGACCCCACGGAATCGTTGTAAAATGCCTGTTTGCGCGTTGTTGACGGATTGCGAGGGTTGCGGTTCGCCAGCGGGCGCGGCGTTTTGGTATAATATCAAAACTTATGGAACTCAGCGATATAGTGAAGGCGGCCTTTGAGAAGGCGTACCCCGGCGAGGACTTCGGCGGCGTCAGGGTGCTGCCCGCGACCGATCCGAAGTTTGGCGACTACCAGTGCAACGACGCGCTCAAGTTCGCGAAGAAGGCG
>CACZAK010000404.1 GCA_902779075.1 uncultured bacterium
GGACGCGAAGAGCGGGCAGGAAGTTGTCGGCTGGAAGGACGGCGAAGGACACAAGTACATGATCCGTCAGTGGCCGAACCCGAAGCCCGAGAAGAAGATAGCATCGATCGACATCGCGCCGGGCAAGCCGGGCGCGATAGTCGCGGCCATCACCGTGCAGAAGCCGGAGCCAAAGGTGGTGGAGTTCCCGAAGTTCGGCCGCTCTGGCGGCGGGAAGGGCGTCCATGCGAGCTACGACGAGGCGACAAGGACTTGGAACGTGGCGCTTGACGAGACGGCCGGGAGCTGGTGCTGCGGGAACGCCGATCTTGCCGAGGGCATCCCTGTCGAGCCCGGCAAGTACTGCCGCCTCTACTTCGAGATGAACCGCCTCCCCGACGCGGACGGAAACTACCACGACCACGCGACGCCCCAGCTCAAGCTGAACGGACGCGACGCCTATCGCGCCGACAACGACCCCGAGACATGGGAGACGGTCTGGATCGGCATCGACAAGGGGACTGTCCCGGAGCATTTCCGCAAGATCATCTCGATCGCCGTGCAGTTCCAGATGATGCCGGCCGAGCACTCCGGCCTTGCCTTCCGCAATTTCCGTTTGGAGGAGGCGGAATAGAATGAAGCGAATTCTCATACCGTTCCTTTTCGCGGCGCTTACCGCGTCCGCCGAGCGTGAGAACCTCTGGCCGGAGGGCAAGATGCCCGACGCCCAGCCGCATCAGGTCGCCAAAATGACAAACGAGAAAGGGGACAATGCCGCACCCTACATCGACTGGCTTCCCGCGCCCGAGAAGCCGAACGGCTGCTGCATGATCCTGATCTCGGGCGGCGCCTACAAAAACTGCTGCGACGTCGGGCTTGTGGACATGTGGGGGAAGAAGTTCACCGCGGCCGGCTTCCAGTGCGTGAACCTCGTCTACCGCACGCCGCGCCCGAAGGGCCTCCCATTCTACCAGAGCGCGTGGGAGGACGGGCAGCGCGCGGTGCGGCTCGTCCGCTCGCAGGCGGTGAAGCGCGGGTTTCACGCCGATCGGATCGGCACGATCTCGATGTCCGCCGGCTCCCACCTTGCGACGCTCCTCGCGACGAGCGCACTGACGCCCGCCTACGAAAAGGTCGACAAGATCGACGACATTCCCTGCCACCTCAACTGGGCGATCACTGGCGCGATCGGCTACGCGCTCGACGACGGGCTTGGGGTCGCGAACGCGCGTGGCGGCGAGGGCGCGAAGCTCGACCCCGTCTTCCAGTTCGACAAGAAGACCGCCCCCATGTGCATGTTCCACGGCAGCGCCGACCCGTATTCGCCGCTCGCCTCGACGCAGGTCTACCGCGAGCTGCGCAAGCGGCGGATCCCGGCCGAGCTGCACCTCTTCGCCGACAGGCCGCACGGCTTCTGGGGCCGGGACGGCCGGGGCGACAAGGCCTGCGCCTACGACAACTGGTTCGACCGCGCGATGGAGTTCCTCCGGCAGCTGGGCTGGTTCCTGGGGCCGCTCCCGCACGAGGAGTCGCTGATGGCCCGCTACCCGGCGGACTTCCACGACCCGGCCAAGTACGCCCGGGAGAACCTCTGGCCGGGGGGGAAGACGCCCGACTTCCAGAACTTCCAGTGCGTCCCGTACCTCGAGTGGTACATCCCCTCCAACCTGACGACCCGGGCGATCCAGATCGTCTACTCCGGCGGCGCGTACCAGTTCAACGACGTGGGCGGCTTCGAGGTCGCGCCGGCGCGGCGGTTCCTCAACGAGAAGGGCATGGCGGTCGTGACGATGAAGTACCGCACGCCGCGCCCGAAGGGCCTCGCGAAGCACGTCACGGCCTGGCAGGACCTGCAGCGCTGCATCCGCCTGGTCCGCTCGGAGGCCGCGTCGAAGGGACTCGACCCGGACCGGATCGGCATCATGGGCTCGTCCGCCGGCGGTCACCTCACGCTCCTGGGCGTCACTAGCTCGCAGACCCCCGCCTACGAGCCGGTCGACGACATCGACAAGGTCCCGTGCAACGTGCAGTGGGGCGTCGCGATCTATCCCGCCTACTCGCTCACCGACGGCGTCGACCGGGAGAACGCGACGGGCGGCAACGACGACTCCGCGGTGCCCGTCCCCGAGTTCGCGTTCGATTCCGCCACGTGCCCGACGCTCTTCATCCACGGCGACTCGGACGGCTGGGCCGCGATGAACTCCGTGAAGGCGTGGGAGAAGATGCGCGCGATGGGCGTCGCGGGCGACCTGCACACGCTCTGCCGCCGCGGGCACTGCTTCCAGGCCAAGGCCGCGCCGGGCACGGGCAGCTACACCTGGCTCGGCCGCATCTGGGAGTTCATGAACCACAAGGGGTTCAACAACTAGCCCTCCGGGCGGCCTTGCGCGGCGCGGCAAATGTGCCGCGCCTTCTTTTTTATGCCCTTTTCGATGATTTGATTTTGAAAAACATTGTAGACGAAAATAAAACTATGGCGACGGAATTTGAAATATAATTTCTGCCGTCGGGAGGAAATCCTCCTCAAAGCAAAAACAAGAGGGAGATGAAATGACAACTGTTCGTGCCTCGATCGCAATACTTGCAGCGATTGTTTTCGGCGTGCCCGCCGCGATGGCGGACGCCGCTACCTACACTTGGAAGGGCGGCGTCGG
>CACZAK010000405.1 GCA_902779075.1 uncultured bacterium
GCTCTACTCGCCGGAGGACATCCGCACCACGGAGGTGGACGGCGCGCGCAACGTGATCGCTGCCTGCCGCCGCGCGGGCGACGTGCGCATGGTGCAGATTTCCTCCACGGCTGTCTACGGCGTGCCGAAAAAGCACCCGATTTACGAAGACGATGAATTGATCGGCGTGGGGCCTTACGGCCACGCGAAGATCGAGGCCGAGGAGCTCTGCCGCGCCGCACGCGCGGAGGGATTCTGCGTGCCGATCATACGTCCGAAGAGCTTCATCGGCCCGGAGCGCCTCGGCGTGTTCGCGCTGTTCTACGACTGGGCCTACACGGGCCACGGCTTCCCGATGATCGGAAGCGGAAAGAACCGCTACCAGCTGATGGACGTGGAGGACCTCTGCTGCGCGATCTGGAGCGCGATGACGCTCGACGCGAAGACAGTCAACACCGAGTTCAACATCGGCGCGAAGGAGTTCACCACGATGCGCGAGGACTACCAGGCCGTCCTCGACCGCGCCGGACACGGCAAGAAGATTCGCGGACTCCCCGTGAAGCCGATCGTCTTCATCCTCCGCATCCTCGAGAAGCTGCACCTCTCGCCGCTCTATCCGTGGGTGTATGAGACGGCGTCGACGGACAGCTTCGTGTCGATCGAGCGCGCGGAAAAGCTGCTCGGCTTCGCGCCGAAGTACTCTAACAAGGACGCGCTCGTGCGCAACTACGACTGGTACGTGGCGAACCTCGACTCCTTCAAGGGCAAGACGGGCGTGTCGCACCGCGTGCCGTGGAAGCAGGGCCTGCTCGCGACAACGCCAGTCTCCGCGCGAGACCGGTACGATGACTGGTCGTCTGCGCATGGCGCGCAACGGCGCGGGATTCCTCGTGGATCCTGAGACCGACAAGGCCGTTTGGATCGAGGAACGCGACCTCGGCACGGCGTTGCCCGACGACACGGTAACGATCAAGCTGAAGGGCACGGGCGACGAAGGCGTGCTGCTGCGCATCGACGAGCGCGCGCCGCGGTCGATCGTCGGCACCGTCACGGCCGTTGGACGCTTCACGCGCGTCCAGCCGCTCAACCCCGCCTACCGTCAGGAGTTCACCGTGTCCGACGCGAAGGGCGCGCGCGTGGGCGACCGCGTGGTGATGAGCCTCGTGCGCTGGGAGAACCGCCACCTCGCCCCCGAGGGAGAGATTACGGATGTCATCGGTCCGAAGGACGACCCGTCGCTTGATACGCTCGCCGTGATGAAGCAGTACGATCTGCCGGAGTCCTTCCCGCGCGGCGTGCTGGACGCCGCCGAACACGTGAGCGCGCGCCTCGCCGAGCCGGGAAAGCGTCTCGACCTGCGGCGGAAGTTCATCTTTACCTGCGACCCCGCGAGCGCGCGCGACTTCGACGACGCGCTCTCCATCGAGACCGACAAGCAGGGCAACCGCGTGCTTGGCGTCCACATCGCCGACGTCTCACACTTCGTCACGCCCGGCTCCGCGCTCGACAAGGAGGCCTACCGCCGTTCGACGAGCGTCTACCTTGTGGACAAGGTGATCCCTATGCTGCCCGAGCAGCTATCGAACGGCGTCTGCTCGCTCGTACCCGGACAGGACCGCCTCGCGTTCAGCGCGTTCCTCACGTTTGACGCTAAGGGCAACTGCGTGGCTCGTCGCTTCGCGAAGTCCGTAATCCGCTCCAAAGCCCGCTTCACCTACGAGCAGGTGATGGACGTAATTGCCGGTAGGGCGGTCGCCCCGCGACCGCCGTCTCCCACCGCTCGCAAGGCCATCCTCGCCATCAATGAACTCGCGCAGCAGCTGCGGCGCAACCGTTTCGCCGCCGGCGCGCTCGACATGGACGTGCCAGAGGCGCAGATCCTCATCGACGAGAAGGGGATGATGACGGGCATCGAGGTGCGTCCCTACGACGAGTCGCACCAGCTCGTTGAGGAGTGCATGGTGGCGGCGAACGAGGCCGTGGCGAAGGAGCTGTGGACGCGCGGCATTAAAATCCTCGCGCGTCTCCACGAGCCGCCGGACCCGGAGAAGCTTGAGGAGCTCCGCGCGAACCTCGCGAATCTCGGCATCTCGTGCGGCGACCTCAACCAACAGAAGAACCTTGCGCGCTTTCTCAAGAAAATCAAGGGATCCCCGTTGGAGGGCACGCTCAGCGTGATGGTGCTGCGCGCGATGAAGCGCGCTCTCTACAGCGCCGAGCAGATCGGACACTTCGGCCTCGCGAAGAAGTTCTACGCTCACTTCACCTCGCCCATACGCCGTTACCCCGACCTCGTGCTGCACCGCCAGCTCGCCTCGTGGATCACCGGCAACGGCGGGCGTCTCGACCTTGGCTGGCTCAAGCGTGCCGCACAGAACGCAAGCGAGCGCGAGCAGGTGGCGGACGAGGCGGAGCGTGCGCTTGACGAGATCAAGAAGTACCGTTACCTCGAGGAGGACCTCCGTACGCGCGGCACCGTGTTCGACGCGGTGATTGGCAAGTGTACGCGCTACGGTCTTTTCGTGGACCTCCCGCAGCTCGCCATCGGCGGCATGGTGCATATCTCAAAACTCGCCGACGACTTCGTGCGCTTTGACGAGTTCCACGAGACGCTCGCGGGCGGCGGAAAAACATGGTCAGTGGGCGATAAGCTCAAGGTGCGCGTGGAGAAGGTCGATTTCGACCGCCGCCAGATCGACTTCGTACCCGTCGCGCAAAGCAAAAAAGAACGGCTTCCCCAATCAATACTGACTGGGAAAGCCGCCTTTCGCAAGGGTTGGGCGAGCCGTCCTCGGCGAGCCGTGACTCGGTAGGGTCACGCGTCCCGCGTGACCGCCGCCACGGCTCACCCGGAGGGTTCGCCCCACCTTCTTAGGCCACGGTGAGGTGCGGGATCGTGAGCGTGAGCGTCTCGGTTGCGCCGTCGCGAGTGACGATGTGCTTGAACGCCACGTTCTCGTACGTGCCGGGGGTGAT
>CACZAK010000406.1 GCA_902779075.1 uncultured bacterium
CGTAGTTTGAAACGCCGTTAGTAGTGACGGACGTAAAACCATCGTCAGGGATGGAAACCGTAAACGGCACAGGGGACGTGACGGCGTAGTTGATGCCTATCAGTAACGGCACGTGGTTCGTCTCAAATGCGCGCGCAACGACAACCGGATTGCCTAGCCGTGATTCGCGGTCACCGGTAAAGTAAATCGGCGCGAGGCAATTCGTCGTTACGATATCCACGAAGTAGTAGGCATTGGTATTGACGCCATCAAGCCACGACAAGGTGGGGAGAGGCGTCCCCGCCGAGCCGTCACCTTCCACCGCCTCCAACACGTTAGAGCAAACGACGTTGTACCATTCCGCGTTCGTGCCGTGCGCATCCGCGCCCGCTACTAATTGATCGGGATCGACCGAGTTCTCCAGTCCGTCGTCATCAAGGTCGAACGGCCACACGCGCACATGGCGCACGGTGCGGTCTTCGTAGCGGTAGTCGAAGCCGCCGTTCGTGTACAGTTCAGCCTGGAAGCATACGGGATTCGTGGCATCGCGTCCGAGCGCCGCGTTCCACCATGTGGCAATCAACGTGTTGGACGGCGTGGACCCGTGCCAGAACACGCTTTCATTTCGCCCGTCAGGCAGAAACTGCCAATTGACTACGGGCAGCAGCGAGAGGTCCTGTTCAAAGGCGCGCGGGAAATCGCGCGAGCGGATGTCCCTGCGGATCGCGCCGCGAGAAAGTACCGTCACGCCAGATGCGAATGGGTACGACCAGCCGTCCGCCGGGATGCGGAAAGCGTCGTCGTGTGCGCCGCGCAGACGCCACCGCTCGTTCGTGACCGCGTTCGCGGGCGGCGGCGCGAACGCCCCTGCATCGGACACCTCCGCCACGCGCCAGCCGTTTGAAATGTCCTCCGGCGTGACGGACAGGGCTGCCGGCGGATTGAACTGCATCAAGAACATCCCCCCGACGCCGTTCACGCCGTTGGTGTTCTTGCCGATCAATGTGGTGCAGGCAATCGCCAGCGCGACAAGCCCTGCGCAGACGGACTTGCCAAGTTTGGACCGCTTTCGGGAACCGGGCGAAGGCAGCTGCAACAACACCCAGGCCAAGACACACGCACCGAGCAACGGCGTGAACAAGCACAAAACGATTTGCCGAACGATTTCGGGAAACGATTCCACGGCATCACCTCAAAAACACGGAAAGCGAATCTGGAAGGACCCGCACTTTCGGCGACTCGGAAGAATCGGCAAGACCGCGCCCCGTAAGGCGCATCATGTTCCAGCTGCGGCGGTAGAGCGTCGAGGCGTCAATTCCCGTAAACGCCGCCGCGCCGTCAACAGCCGCCGCAGCTGACACGGGCGCGGCAGTACGGGGATTCAGCGTCACCGTAAATGCCAGCGTCCTCAAATCGCCCGAACCGGCGGCAGACTCCACGCGCCCCCCGTCAAAGCCTTCCTGCACGAACCACGCACCGCAGTCCCAGCCCGCAACGAGGTCGCTCTCCGCAAGCGACAACACCCCGTCGCCGTCCGCATCCGTTCCGAACGCGATCTGCACGTTGTTGGTGGGCGTAGTCCGGCACGTCAGGCTGAATCTGAACTTTCCGGCGCAGTCCTGCCAAGCCGCGAACGGCACGTTTGTGGTCGTTTCGGCGTCGTCATGCGCCACAGGAGGCAGCGCGGGACGCACCGGTGGCAAGGCAAGAGACTTGCCAGCTATTATCATGGCTATGCTTATGGCCAGACTTCTCATAAGAGCTATCTCATAAATCCTGAACGTCGTTTGCGTGTCAGCGCAAAATACCTGATTCGCCGAAGCGGGATTTCTCCCCCGTCCCGGCTAGTTACCCGCAGCGCACCCGCACCGCGAGAATAAAAAAGAGTATATCATTTCCGCGTCGCGGCGGCAACGGGTTTTTCTCGTCGTTTCTTCCGCCCGTCGCGCTGCTCGTCGAGTTTCTTGCGGCGCTCGATGCATTCAAGGTTATGAGCCGAGTGAAGCGCCTGCTTGAACTGCCTGGCCGACGTCACGCCATGTTTCGCCAGGTCTTTGGCGAAATAATCAAACACCGTTCTGTAAGTGATTCGCGTGTTGATGGAGTAGCGTATGTCCGCGTTGTTCTGCGCGGCGTTCCAATAAGCAAGGCATACCTCGCGCATTGCACCGCCATACCGGCTCTTTCGTTTGCCACGCGGCTTCAAGCCATCGACCTTCACGGCGACGGCATCGACGTGCTCAATGATCTCGCTCTTGCCGTCGTCAATGTGCTTTGCAAGCGTCTTCACTTCGTCGAGAATGCGCTGCGAATCTATCGTGGCCTTGCGTTTC
>CACZAK010000407.1 GCA_902779075.1 uncultured bacterium
AGCGGCCGTGATGCGTATAGCATCGTATCGGGGAATGCGGCGGTCGCGGGGCGACCGCCCTACCGTGGCGGCGAAAAGGGTAGGGCGGGCAGCCCTCTGCCCGCCGTCACCATCACCGGCTCTAACACGCGCAGCGTGTGGTACGGCCTCTACGACCTTCTCGAGCGGCGCGGCGGCTGCCGCTGGTTCTGGGACGGCGACGTCGTGCCGAAACGCGACTCCATAGACCTCTCTAACCTCGACGTCCACGAGGAGGCGCACTTCGAGTACCGCGCCATCCGCTACTTCGCGCATCGCGGCCTCACGCGCTTTCAGGCGGAGCACTGGGGGCCCGAGGACTGGAAACGCGAGATCGACTGGCTCCTCAAGAAGCGTCTCAACGTGTTCATGCTCCGCATCGGACAGGACGACCTCTTCCAGCGCGCGTTCCCGGAGGCGTGCAAATATCCCGACCCGACGAAGCGTCTTCCCGGCGCGGGGTCGTCGTACAACGACCGCACGCTCTTCTGGAGCCTCCAGTATCGCGGCGAGCTGCGCCGCAGAATCCAGAAGTACGGATTCGACCGCGGACTCCTTGCGCCGGAGGACTTCGGCACGATGACGCACTGGTATTCGCGCACGCCCGAGGACTGGCTCGCGAACAAGGACCCGCAGTTCCTCCCGCAGGCGAGCGGCTCGGCGGCCGGACGCAACGGGCTTGTCTGGGACATCCGCGACGACAAGTGGGTGGATGCGTACTGGAAGCTGACGACGACGGCGGTGGCGCAGTACGGCGCGGGCGCGCCGAAGCCGCAGCTTCTCCATACCATCGGACTGAGCGAGCGCAATTGCTACAAGGAGCGCAAGAAGAACTTCGATCTCAAGATCGAAGCGCTCAGCAAGTTCTTCGCACGCGCGCAACGTGATTACCCCGACGCGAAGCTGCTGCTCTCTGGCTGGGACTTCTTCGGCGGCTGGAAGGCTGCGGACGTCCGCGCGTTCCTGCCGACGCTCGACAAGAACCGCGTGATCCTGTGGGACTACGAGGCGGACTACCAGGATGGCAGGTGGACCACCTTCGTCGACTGGGACGTAATCGGGAAGTTCCCCTACACCTACTCCACCTTCCTCGCGTTCGAGTCGGCGCTTGACGCGCGCGCCGACTACCCGTTCATTGAAAAGCGCCAGCGACTCGTGCAGAACGATCCGATGTGTGTAGGCTGGATACACTGGCCGGAGGCGGCCCATACGGACACGCTCTTCCTCGATTTCTTCACCGCCAACGCCTGGGCGGACAAGCCGATTCCGCACGGAGAGGTGCTGGACGCCTTCTGCAGGGGGCGCTACGGAAAGAACGCAGAGTTGATGAAGTCCGTCTGGGCGGACGTACTGGACGCCTCCGCGCTGCGTCGTTGGGACGAGTATTCGGAATATAATCTCAACTGCGCCCAGCACCTGATCTACCACGGCATCCTGAAGAAGGGCTACGCGAAGCGTCCGGCGCAGTGGGGGCCGCCCGTCGCGAAAGCGATGGCGGCGCTGCGGCGTCTCGAGGAAGCGCCGTGGGACGACGAGTTTGTCCGCCGCGACGCGATCGACATCGTGCGCATGGTACTAGACAGGTTCATCGTCCTGAAGATCGACGAGCTCGGCTCCGCCATAGCCGCGTGGCGCGATGAAAAGTGTAAAGTTGAAAATGTAAAATGTAAAGTTGTGGATGAGGAACTTGTTGCCCGCGCACGCGAACTGGCTGCGCTCTTCGATCGCCTTGCCGACGTTCTTGAACTGCACACCGACTACTCGCTATGGGAATCGTATCAGCGACTTGATGCGATCGAGAAAATCCAGAATCCCGATTTCACCAAGACGCTTTTCGAGAACGCCGTCAACCAGTATTGCTTGAGCCACCAGTACGAGGCGATCCGGTACGTTGTCGCGCCAGCGATGGCAGAACTGGCGGAACGGATTGCCAAGGCCGTGAAATCTGGCGACCGTAAGGCCGGTTTCTCCGTACATCCCAGATTCGGGGCGATCCGCAAGGCCGCGAAGGCGAAACCGCTTGAGTCGTTGAAGCCCACCCTGCCGCGCACAAAGGAGAACTTCCACAAAGTCCTCCGCGATCTCTTACAAAACGTAAACTTAACCTACTGAATGGAGGAATGCATTGACGAATGATAAGAAAGCTGCACTGTCGTTTAATAATTTCGAGAGGGGGCGCGAGGGTCAGACACGATTGGTGGTACGCCAAGATAAGCTTGGCAGGACTTATTAGCTGAAAGGAGCTAATCTCATAAACATGTCGTGATATGAGTAGGAGGGCGAGCCGTGCGA
>CACZAK010000408.1 GCA_902779075.1 uncultured bacterium
ATAAGCTATAACGATTCTGAAAGTGAGAATGTTCAAGGTGTGCCCGTAGGACTAAGTTGTTTTTGAAAGTTGTTTTGGTTGTTTCCATTACAAAGGAGGAACGGTGAAAAACGGAGATGCGCCCCGGAAGTTATCGCGGCGCATGCCCCCCTTGCACGGGAACGAGTCCTGTGATATACTGGCGATGAACTTGGGAGAGGTATGTCCGCAGTTAACTCACGTCAAGCGAGTATGCAGAAGTCCAGAAACGCAGCTAAACGCCGCGTAGAGCGTTTGCGCTACTCCCCCTCATGGCCTGACGGCGCTGGGACAGCGGGCATCTTGCCCGTTGAAATCAACCACAACAAACCCTTTAACGACATGAGCCGAGAGACGCAGACCGTGCCTCGCGGCCCGCGTTTTTCACACACCCAATCTTCAACAGCCCAAGAAAGGAAGAAAGCCATGACAACAGGAAAAGCACTCAATGGAAAGCCGTATGCTCGCTTCGCGGAGCGAAGTCGCTAGAGGTCTGCGCGCAAGCGTGTGCGCGGCAACGCCGAGGCGTGGGTCTCTACTCTACTCGTTCAAGCTGTTGGAAGCCGGGAGGGCGCGTGTCCTCACGCGCCGTATCGGGAGGGCCGCGCTTGTCGCGGCCGCAATCTGCGTAGCGACGGCGCCCACGCCGTCGTATGCCGACACCACCATTTCGGGAAACTTCACGCTCAACGCCGATACCGACTGGCGCGCGGACGGTGTGGTCACCGTCCCCGAAGGCGTGACGGTGGACCTCAACGGACACACCCTCTGGGTCTCCGGCCTTGCGGGCGCGGGCACCTTCACCTCTTCGGTAGCCGATCCCTCGACCTTCGACCTCACGACGGCGCAGACGGATGCCACGCGCGTCAAGTCCTACACCGGCGGTACGGATCAGGCTCTCGGTACGGAGTTCACATTTTCTGTACAGCCGGCGTGGAAGGCGTTTGGTGATTTTGCGTCGTATGCTAGCACTCAACGTATATGCACCTCGTTCACGAACGAGCTCTCCAACCCAATTGATATCGTATATGAATTCGATTCCGCCACCGCCGTAAACAGTTACAAGATTCAGGTGACGGACGCAGACTCCTATCTTGCACGTGCGCCTAGGACATGGAAGTTCTTTGGGTCTGTCACGGGGGCGGATGACACTTGGGTTGAACTCGATTCTCAGGAGAATGTCACCGACTGGACTAAATACGAACTGCGGCAGTTCACGTTCTTCAACGACGTTGCGTACAAGTACTATAGGCTTCGGATTTCTGAGAATGTCAACGGCGGCAGCCATTACGGCAACGTCCTGGAATTCTTCAAACTGGAGTACGGGCGGGTGCAGAACCAGGTGAGGCTTGACCTCTCGCAGACAGTTGGCTTCGCCGCCGCGTCCAACACAGTTTCCGGAACGGCGAAGTTCGTCATCGGATGCGGTACCGCCTCTAACAATGCCGATCTCCGCGGACTCGGCAAGGTCTCGATGGCATCTAACGAGACATTCGACATCGCAGGACACTATCTGAAGGTTCATTCCATCGACGGCGCAGGGAAGGTCAAGACATCCAACACTTCGACATTCTCCGACCTCACGACGCCTTCGGCGGCGAAGACGTGCGTAACGGCAACATCTGGTGGCGAGGTGCTGGTCATGGCCGGCAACGACAAGTATCCGGCAAGCGCGGCGTTTGACGACAGTACCAGCTCCAGTACAACCGGCAGTGCCGAGAACCCATGCCATTTCGCCTATTACGCAAGTTTCCCCGCCGCAGGAATCGAAATCAACTACGACTTTGGCGAAGCTACGTATGTCAATCGCTACAGGGTCTTTGGATCAAGTGCTTCCAATTATAACGTCGTGCCTAAGTCGTGGACGTTCAAGGGGTCTAACGACGGCGGCACGACATGGACGACGCTTGATACGCGCACGAATCAGTCGCTGGCTTTGAACACCTGGGCGGAATACACTTTCGAAAGCAGCGAATCGTACAGCATTTACCGTCTGCACACCACTGCCGTTAATGGGTCTGGGAAATTCTACCTATTTGAACTTGAATACGGTGCCGTACCGTACAACAAGATATGCGTGGAGGCATCTGGGCTTGAGGATTCCGACATTTCGGGCATCGGGATTTCAGGTGTATCCATGGTTGTGGCGGAAGCTAGTTCTGGCGTCCTTTCCGGCGATCTAGACCTGTCGGGGTACTCAACCATCTCCGGCACGATAGATCTACATGGACACAAACTCACCGTCAACTCGCTGACCGGCGGCGGCACGATAACCGACTCAACCGAATTTGACCTTACTGACGCGGATTCAACGCGAGTATCCACTCCCAACACGTTTGTTACCACAGGTAATGCGACGGGGCCGGCGACGTCGGCGTTCGCGAACTATGAAGCGTACAACGGCTCCGGACATCGTGTGATTGCAAATCTTGCCGCGAACGCGAGCACGATGCCAATCAGGATCGACTACGATTTCCGCGAGGCGACTGTCGTCAACGCCTATCGTCTGACGGTTGGCGGCAACAGCAGTTCCGGCAACAGCACAAGAGCCGCCCTCAAGGCGCGTGCGCCGAAGTCTTTCTCGTTCTGGGGTTCGAACGAGGGCGGTGACGGCGAGTGGGTGAAGCTCGACGAACGGACGAACGAGACCG
>CACZAK010000409.1 GCA_902779075.1 uncultured bacterium
TGCTCGCCGTCGCGTATCGCCTTCAGCTGCTCGACGACCTCGGCGAACGAGGTGCAGAGCGGGAACTTCGCGCAGTCGATCTCCGAGAGTCCGTCCTCGGTCTGCACGAAGACCGGCTTCGGCGCGGAGGCGGCGAAGGTGCTCTTGCCCACTCCCTCGCTGCCGTATATCATGATGCGGGGAGGCTGCTGCGCCTTGCCCGTGGTTATCGTTTCCAGCAGGTTTCCCATTTGTTCTCCTTGTTTGTGTGCATGAAAAAGGCGGACGGCAATGGGCCGCCCGCCAAAGTGAAGTCGTGGATGGTTGATGGAGGCTACACGTCGAGAATGCGCATATCCTCCGTGCGCGTAGGCCAGACGTTCTCGCTCCGGCACTTGCGGAGTTCCGCAATCGCGCGCTCGTTTTCGAGTGCACACGTCTGGAGGATGCCGTCGGTGAGCTTCCACACGCCGCAGCGCATCGGCTCGCGCTTCTCGATGGCGATCAAATAACAGTCCGCCTCGACAGCGCCCTCGCTCGCGGTGCGCAAGACCTCGCGATAGAACGCCATCTGCTGCGGGTAGCCGAACCGCCTCGCGTCGCCCTCGAAGTAGTCGAGCGTCTCGCACGTCTTGAGGTCGCAGATGGCCGGGCGGCCGCCGTAGTCGGCGCGGAACCAGTCCATGCGGATCTGGCACGGCTCGCCGCAGTAGCGCGTGCGCACGGTCTGCTCGGCGATGCCGTCGTCCAGCAGCTCCCTCGCGACCGGGTGCACCCAGACGCTCTCGCGGAGCTTCGACATGAACGCGAAGTCCGCCCCGCCGACGACCTCCTTGGTCTGCGACGCGGCCCATTCCCTGTAGGACTTCGTGAGTTTCCCGAACGGCTCGCCGGTCTTGGGATTGACAGGCCCGTCCGTGACAAGGAACTCCTCGTCGAACTTCGAGCGTCCCTCCAGCACAAGGACGTGGACAGCCCTTCCGACGGCGAGCGCGGCCGACTCGGACGGCTCAATCTCCCCGTTCATCTTCTTCTGGTACAGCCTCGGGGACTTCCTGAAGTCTCCGAGGAGGTGGCTCGACAGGAACTTGCCGTCCCTTGCCGCCTGGTGATATTCGTCTGCGGGTACATCCGCAAAGATCGAAAGCTTGCTCATTGATTGTCCTCCTTTTTCTGCACACCTACATCTATAACCCGCTCCGGCCCAAACTCGGCCTTCTTTTTCTTGCCCCTTTTCGGCAACGGCGAGAATCCGCATTTCTCCGCCTTGCGCCTTATCCGTTCCAGTATGCTTCGGCGGAACCATGATTCGGAGATGCCGAACGACTCGGCGATCTTCACGTGGCTGCATCCCCCTATCATGAGGTCGAACGCCTCCAGTTCCGGGGGCGTCAGCATTCCCCGCAGCGTGTCGACGTCCATCCTGAACTCCAAGTCCCGTACGCCACGGCAGCCGTCCCCGAGCGAAGCCCCGGCAATAAAGCCAAGCCTGCAGGCCGCATCCGCGTCCATCAGCGCAATCGGCACGTTCTCCCCTCGCCTGCGCAGCCGCGAGTGGAAGCGGCGCATTTTGCTGACTGCGTTGTCCACTGCGACGGTGAGGTAATGCAGGACTCCGCACGGCACACCCTGCTCGTTGAGCCGGCTGGCGTCGTACATGGGATACGCCCTGATCGCGGCGCTGCGCATCACGGACTGCGCGTCCTCCTTTTCCGAGGCCGGCACAATGCCGTCAGCTACAAGCTTCCCCGCCTCGAACTCCATGTGGCGCGCCATTCTGCCGATGGCGCACTCAAGCGACATGATAAAGCCCTCTCCGCACCGCGAGGAGCCGTCCGCCTCTGCGCCGTTGCCAGCCGTCTGGTCGCAATGACGTGAATCGCCACGCCCCGTCCTGCGTTCGCGGCGACATCTGCACTCGCCGTCCTGCGAGTATCTGAAGGTCTTGCTCATAGCATTCCCCTCCGCACGAGGTCTTCGCGAACCATCGCCCTCATCCTGAGGCGGCGGCGTTTTCTGCGCTCCTCCGCTTCCACGGCCGCCCGGACCCCGAGCTTGAGCGCCTGCTCCCTGTCCCACATCCTGATATCGTAGTCGATCTGCGCGTAGAATCTGTCCGTGCAGCGGAGGAACTCCGGCGAAGTGTTCCTCTGACGCCGCAAGCAGAATGCCACGCCCGCTCCGCATCCGCCAGTCGCGCAGAGCCTGCGCTCGTTTATCCGCGCCCTGATGCCTGCGTTCTGCATCCGCTTTATCTGCGCCGCCCTGTCACGGGCAATCGCAGCGTCGAGCATCGCATCTGTTATGGCGCGTCCACCTCCTCGCAGGCTGGGCTGCGGCGCATTCCCTCATCCTTCGCATCGTTTCATTTCTCCGCGAACGCCATCGGACCCGTATGCGGAATGCACCGTTCAGCCCTGGGCTGCCTTCGCGGAGATATTTTCGGGGCGGTTACGCGCAAGACGTAATAAATCCTGCGGCGCTACGGTGAGACGCCTGGAATCATTGGCGATTACGCCGAAATTCGATTACGCCACGTGCGTAATAATCGCGTAATCGCTGCGTAATACGCGTAATGCGAAAAGCAGAAAAGGCCGCCCGCAGACGATGCGGACAGCCTCTTCGGAACGATGTCTTTTCTGTCGGAATCGCTACTCCGGTCCGCTCCTGAACTTCTGGACGTTGACCCTGTAGCACGCCGTGGTCAGCGCCTCGGGCGTCGGAAAGCCGTGCGGCACGCTGGAGTGCAGCCGTTTCGCGGCGAAGGCCACAGACCAGTTCGGGTGCGCATTCAGCGATTCCATCACTTCAAGCACCTGCTTCTCTCGGATATAGGACTTGAGCCGCGAAAGCCTATCCTTGAGTTCATCGGCGTCGGCAAGCCCGGCCTCTATGGACTTAGAGCTTTTCAGAAGCCTGTCGAGCTTGCCGCCCACGGCCTTGAATTCATGCCTAAGCGTCTCCTGGATGTCGTCCAGCGTCGTCTCCGGGGCGTCCGCGCTTTCATGTCCAGTTGCTTCGCTCATGCCCCCTCCTCACCAGAAACCGCTCGAACACGGCGCGGCAGACCGTGACGCCTTCGCTCCCAAGCGAAACCTCGCAGAGCTCAACCCTTCCGTCTCCGCATCTTGCGAAGCGAAAGCGTGCGACTATTCCGCGCACCACGTCCGGGAGCGCTGGCGGCTCGGCTCCGCCTGATCTATGAACAATCTCCATAGCATCTCCTTTCATTCTCCGCCATCCGGTTCCGGCGTGCCCTGCGCGCCAGCATTCCACAACCCACCGTCCCATATTATCCTCAGATATTCAGTCGACACCATTGGCCAGTGCGCAGGATAGCCTTCCGGCGACGGCTGCTGGTGATCGGGCGGGAAGGACGGGATCACATTGGTCAGGTAGTCCGCATACCCCTCCCGCAGCCTCTGGTAGCGGTTGGTGTACGCCGGGAGCGTGACCTCGTCCGCGATGCGCACAAGCCGCATGATCGAGTTCGACATCGCGGCAAAGTCCGAAAAGCATATGTCGTACTCCCACATGATGTGCGCGGCCACAAGGTCGTTGCTGTTTGCCGCGAACCTCTGCTGCGCGAGTTCGCAGACATTGGTGTAGTTACCGTTCCACCAGTCGTTCGTGACCGCGTGGTAGTTGTCCGCCGTCGGATTCGCGCAGGCCGCGAGCGCGGCCGCCGCGACGACTGATGCCAGTGTTGCCTTTGATTCCATTTCGTTATTCTCCTTGTTGTTGCGCCATCCCTCTGCCTCTTTCCACCGACCTCGGCGAGCAGAAGGAGAAATTGTAGTCGAAGCGCTGCCCGTCCGGGACATGGTTGTCGCAAGCAGCCGGATTTGGCCAGAGCCGCTTCACCTTCATGTCCGCGACGGGCCACATGTTCGTCGCAAGTGCTCCGGTGACGGACACGACATCCCCGCTCATGAACGCGTCGCCTCCGCCCTGCCAGCTCATGTTCGCAGTCGCGTCGTTTTCCGTGCCTATCGACTGAGACTGTATGCGCGACGTTTCCCTGATGCCAAGGCGTTTTGTGCCATACCCCGCCAGGAAGTTGCCGAGCTTTGCGACGCGCACCGGGATGCCCCGCCACATGGCAAC
>CACZAK010000410.1 GCA_902779075.1 uncultured bacterium
CGCCAAGTTCTGCACGCAGATCTGCCTGATGAAGCAGGATTACGTGGCGGACGGCGAGGTGACGGTTGAGAAGTACCTCGACGGCGTCTCCAAGACCCTCGGCGCGCCGATCACGGTCAAGCGCTTCGTCCGTCTCCAGCTCGGAGCGTGAACATGAAGGCGGTTACGGCGTCCCGCTCCACGGTCGCCCGCGAGCGCGCGTCCCTCCAGGACGTGCGCCGCGTGGTGGTCAAGGTCGGCACGCATTCGATCGCCACGAAGACGGGGCGTCCGGACTACCGGGCGCTCCGTCGCCTCGTCTCCCAGCTCTGCGAGCTCCGCAAGCGGGGCCTCGAGGTCATCTTCGTCTCCTCCGGCGCGGTCGCGGCCGGCGTCGAGGCGCTGGGGCTGAAGGCGCGTCCCACGCAGGTCAACGACGTGCAGATGTGCGCGGCCGTGGGCCAGGCGCGCTTCATCTCCGAATACGAGAACCTCTTCGGCGCGGCCGGCGTGAAGATCGGTCAGGTGCTGCTCACGCACGCCGACTTCGACGACCGCCGCCGTGCGGCGAACGTGCGCCGCTCGCTCGACCATCTTGTCCGCGCGGGCATCATACCCGTCGTGAACGAAAACGACGTCGTGGCGGACGAGGAGATCAAGGGCCTCACCTTCGGCGACAACGACTGGCTCTCGTCCCTCATCGTGAAGCTCGTGCGCGCGGACGCGCTTGTGCTCCTCACGACTGTGGACGGCCTCCTCGACGCCGCAGGGCGGCGCGTGCCGTCCATCGGCTCGATCCGCGACGCGATGAAGCTCGTGCATGCCGGGCAGAAGGGCTCGCTTTCCAAGGGCGGCATGGACTCCAAGCTCAAGGCCGTCAAGAACGCCGCCCAGTCGGGCGCGCACGTGGTGATCGCGAACGCCGCGACGCCGCACATCTTGCAGTCGATCTTCTCAGGCCGCGACGTGGGCACGTTCGTGCCCGGCAGCGCCCTCTAGCGCGGGGCGTCCATGCGCTACGCGATCATCAGCGACGTCCATGCGAACGAAGCCGCGCTGCGTGCGGTGTTGACGGACGCCGCCGACGCGCAGGCAGAGAAGATCATCTGTCTCGGTGACGTGCTGGGCTACGGACCGGAGCCCGTAGCCGCGCTCGAACTCGTCTACCGCCGCGTACACGTGTGCCTCGCGGGCAACCACGACGATGCAGTGTCGGGGCGTCTCCCCATGGATGACTTCACCGATTTCGCGGCGGAGGCGATTCAGCGGCACCGCACCGCCATCACGCGCGAGGCGAACGATTGGATCAACCATCTTCCATATATCTGTACTTTTGAGGGCTTCGCGTGCGCGCACGGCGACTTCTCCAATCCGCAGAAATTCAATTACATCCTTGAGCCGCGGGACGCCCTCCCCTCCTGGGAGGCGCGCACGGAACAGCTACTGTTCGTGGGGCATTCCCACCAGCCGGGAATTTTCGTGCTGGGTGCGAGCGGCACGCCGCATCGTCTGGACGCTGTGGACTTCACGCTGGAGGACGGCAAGCGCTACATCGTGAATCCGGGCAGCGTGGGGTATCCGCGGAGCGGGGACTGTCGGAGCAGCTACTGCATCTACGACGACGTGGAGCGCACGGTTGAGTTCCGCACGTTGCCGTTCGACCTTGATTCATACGCCGCGAAGATGCACGGGCAGGGTCTGAACGAGGCGCCGTGGATGCTCGCCCGCGCTGCGGAGCGCCGTCGTCCGGCGGTTCGCGGCTCCGCTAACTTCGGAGTTTCGAAGAATCCGGAAAAACCGGAAAATCCGGAGAAACCGGATAATCCGGAAATTCCGGAAATTCCGGTGGTAGGGTCGCCTCGCCGAGGCGACCGCCTCCCACGATGGGCGTTCTGGCTCATCGCCATCGGCTTGCTGGCGATTGTAGGAGTATTGTCCTATACTTTTTACATCGCCCGCTTGATCTCAAAAGACGGCGCGTCTGCCGTCGCTGATCTTCCTGTTCAGGAGGTGTCGCCTCCTCCTCCGCCTGCGCAGCCGGCAAAGGAACTTTCGTTTGGTCCGCACCGTGATCTCGCGGACGGCTGGCAGGTCGCGTTCGAGGTGCCGGAGGAGCAGAAGGTCGTGATCGAGTACAACGAGAAGAGGAACGCGCAGGTGTTCCGCATCGAACACGCTGCGGCGCATACCGTTCGGTTCACGAAACACCTGAGCCTGCGTCCACGTCCAAAACGACTCTACTGGAAGGTCGAGTTGGCGGATGGCAGGCGCGGCGGCGCCGTGACCAATTTCCGGTACACCTCGCACCTTACCTTCTCCGACGAGAATGGGGAGTTGCTTGATAGGGTGGACGGAGCGGGAAGGAGTTTCAAAAAGCCGAAGCACCGGGCCGTTCCCAAGTCCGCCACGGACGCAGTGTTGACGGTCGACTGCCTCTGTTCGGGCACGCACGACCTCGTGGTGCCGCACTTCGCCGACCACCCACCCGTGAGTGAATAGAGGAGATGTGACGGGATGGTGACATTGTGCCGTGACATTGTGCTTGCGCGTGCGCAAATCTTTCGCTACAATATGCGCCGACAGCCATGACATCGAATGACGAATACGTGTTGCAGCTCCTGCGTGAAGCGGGGTATGTGACGGCAGAACAGCTCGAAACCGCCTCCACGGCGATGCGCGAGGGCAACGAGACCACGCTTGACGTGCTCGTTGCCTCGGGCGTCGTGTCGGAGGACGACGTGCTTGGCACGATCGCCGACCAGTTCGGCATCAAGTACGTGAGCATCGACCCCGCCGCGATCGACGCGGAGGTGGCGAAGGAGATCTCTCCGGAGATTGCCCACAAGTACGGCGTCGCGCCGGTGATGAAGGATGCGGACAGCGTGACCGTGGTCCTCTCCGACCCAATGGGCTACGACGCGATCGACTCGCTGCGGTACGTGCTGCAGGGGAAGGACGTGCAGGCCGTGCTCGCGCCGGCCGAAGAAGTCAAGGCCGTGATGGAGAAGCTCTATCCCACCGGCGGCGACCAGATCGTGACGCGCGGCGACGACGAGTTCGGCGGCGACGACGGCGGCGAGGGCAGCGGCGACGACACGCCCGTGATCCGTCTCTGCTCGCTCATCCTCTCCAACGCGATCAAGATGAAGGCGTCCGATATTCACTTGGAGCCGATGGAGAAGGAGTTCCGCGTGCGCTACCGCATCGACGGCGCGCTCCGCAAGATGGACTCGCCGCCGAAGCGCCTGCAGGGCGCGATGAT
>CACZAK010000411.1 GCA_902779075.1 uncultured bacterium
GCCCTGCGCGAGCGTGACAGTGTAGGAGAGCGTGTTGTTGCTGTCGCCCGTCAGTCCCGAATCCACGCCGTCGATCCAGAGCGCCGCGCGGTCGTCGTAATTGCTGCGGAACGTCCACGCCTTGCCCGCGTTCTCCGCCGTCACGTAGAACCAGCCCTCGTAGCGGTTGACCGTGTAGCCGTTCATGTACGTCGCATCGTTGCTTCCGTACCACGTGAGCTTCTGGAGGTTGTTCGTGATGCAGCAGAAGTCCCACGCGAAGTCGTCGCGCTTGAACGTGCTTGCCGTGACGTCCGTCGCCGTGCCCTTGTAGTGGCTCCAGCGCACGGTGTTGGCGTTCGCCGCGTCGCCCATGTCCGCCGCCGGGCGCATCTTCAGGTTCTTCACGTTGAAGCGCGCGTAGGCGGACATCGTGGGATCCTTGTAGCCGACCGTGTGGTAGGCATGGTTGGCCGCAGGACCGAATCCGCCGGAGTTGTCGGAGATCACATGGCGGAAGGAGTGCCAGCCAGCCGTCGTGATTTCCTTCGAGCCGGAGACGGTGTCGCAGTCCGCAGTCGAGATCATCACCTGCTCGCCGTCAATCCACAGCGCAACGCGGTCGTCGCACCTGCCCTCGAACGACCATGTGCCGGTCTTGGACTCCTCGACATAGAAATGTCCGACGGCATACGTTTCGGTGTAGTTCATGTCGCCGAACGGTCTCGCGGCCTGCGCGTAGTTCGTAAAGAGCAGCGTCTCGTCATGCGTGATCGTGCCGCGCGTCGTGCCGCCGGGCTTCTTGTTGAAGCGGCCGACGATGCTGTTCTCGTTGCTCAAGTCGCGGTCGCCGAAGTCGCGGGCCGTGAACACCGCGCTGCGGTTCGTCGCGATGTTGACGGTAACGGATGCGGCCTCGCCGATGTCGAGGCCGCCGAGGAGCGACGCAGCGCCCTGAAGGCCGGCTGTGAAGCCGTCGCCGACAGTCCACTTGCCGCCGACCGCGCCCTGCATCTCCCTGTTGCCGACGAGCGTCCCCGTGCCATTGAGCGTCACGTTGCCGTCGCCCGTCAACGCGGTGTTCCACGTCGCCGTCGTGCCGTTCGTCTGGGTGAGCGTCCACCCGTTCGCGTCGCCATCCTTGAAGCAGGTGGAGATGAAGTGCGGAATCGACCAGTTGGCGGAGGCGTTGAACTCGCCGCCCTTGAACACAATCTGCCCTTCGTCCGTGTTGTCCTCGTACCGCGCCAGGAATCCCGAGCCGCCGTAGTTGAACGTGCCGCCGTTCTGGATGAAGCGCGAGGTGTTGCCGCCGCCGAGCGCCTGGTTGTTGGCGCGCAGCCGAATCGGCGCATTGCGGACGTTCATCGTACCGGAGTTCATGATGAAGTCCGAGTGCGGGCCATTGTAGGCGATGTAGAAGAGGTCTTCGGTGAGGTTCACAGTGCCGCCGTCAACGGTAAACACAGACTTGATGCTGCCGCTCGTGCTCGTGCCGTTGTCGCCGACGCAGATCTTGACCGTCGTAAGCGTCGTGCCCGACCCGATTGTGACGTAGCCGGAGGCGATGCCACCCCAGCCCAGATAGAAACCGCCGGAGCTACCGGTCAGCGCGCCGATGTTGATCGTCGAATCGAGGAACGTGACGTCAACCGTGGAGTCGGCAACGTCCGCCACGCCGAATGCGAAGGCGTTGATGTTCGCGCCGGTGTACGTGCCGCTCTGGCGGAGGCGCACGATTTCAGAGCCTTGGGCTCCGTTCAGCGTCCAGCCGGTCGTCGGCACGCCGCCTTCCAGATTCGCAGTGCCGCCCGACACCCCCAGCGTGCCGTTAATCGCGCCGGTGTAAACGGCCGTGCCTGAGGCATGGGTAAGCGTCGCGCCGGAGGCGACCGTGATGGGGCCGCCGATCGTGGGCGTACCGGCGCCGACGCTGATGGTGTTTGCGCCGGAGTCCGCCACAATGGGAAGCGATCCGGGATAGGCGTAGTAGAAGATGATCTTTCCGTCCGCAAGGTGGACGCCGTCGGAAATGTTGTACGAGTAGGTGTCCGGTCCTTCCAGCTGCACCACGCCTCCGTTCGTGACCATGAGCGAACCAAGCGTCACGTCGGTATAGACAATTCCAAACGTGGTGGTGTTCTTCACCGTGAGCGTCTTTCCGGGACCGTATATCGTGCCACTGTTCCGCACATAGCCGGAAAGACCGCCGCGCACGTCGTATCGCACCGTTCCGCCCACCGATGCATCGTCGTCGAGAACGAGATTGCTGATCGTGCGGTATCCAGGAAGGTTGTCGTTGACG
>CACZAK010000412.1 GCA_902779075.1 uncultured bacterium
CCAGCCTCTTTGGCAGCATCAGTTAGTCGGCGTATCTTATCGCCCGCGCTGCTATCTGGAGTTCGGCCTCGTTGAGACGACAACGCCGCCGCAAGCAGTCTGACACGGCGGCAATCAGATATGGCCTTGCCTCTTGCGGACGCGAACCGATGAATTCCGCCACGGACATAGTGCTGTCCGCCATCTGCAGATTCTGCATTTCGCTTGGCATCGTCTCTCCTCTTGAAAAGTTTGCAGATAAACTCTTTCAAATTCATCACTGTTGTGTATTATACCAAAATCTCAGGCGTTTGCGGACGGTCACGCCCACACGTCGCGCAAACCGTCAGCACCGCGCAAACATGGCTTTTACAACAGTTCCGTGGAGTCTGTCCCCAACTCCTTGCGAGACTTAGATGGTGGATCCTCCGTAGAGCAGACAATATGTTGCCACGGCTGAATAACAAGCAATAGTAATCCAACCAACGCATTTCACAAGGCGGTTCGTCGACTTCCAGCATCGGCGGAATCCCCATATCAACGCCCAGTACATCAATGGGGAAACAATCAGCAATGAGCAGATTGCCGTTGGCGTGCCACCCTCGACGCGGAATATAGCCAAGGCGGCGCAAATGATCATCAACGGACCAAGCGCCGCAGATACGATGGCCGCCAACAGAACAAACGCCAAACTACCAATAGGAGCGGCTGACACCTCTGCAAAAACCGAATTGGCTCCGCAAAACACCAAGGTGGCGACAAGACACCCCACGACAAGCGCACCCCAAACAGCACCACACTTCAAGAGCGTGTTGAGGCGAAAATCTTTTTTATTGTCCTGGCGCACCCGGCCCTTTTGCCTCTCTTTGATCACCCTCATTTTGTTCTTAAGATACTCGCCTAATCCCGCATCAACCGCATATTTTGGTATGCCAATAAGTACAGGCCTCGCGCTCAGGAAAGCATAAAAATCTTTCGTCGCTAATCCAACAGTCATTTCATCCCATTGCACCTTATTCTTGTCCAAACCAATCCCATCGTCATCAATCTTAACCTCGGTATCAACCTCTTTGTCATCATGAATCGGACACGATTCATACACCCTTGTATATTCGTATTTAACTTTGATTACCCGCTTAACCAACTTTATTAGTCCAATGGCCGCGAGCAAGGCTATGGGAAGCGTCACGAAGATGTGGTACCACAGATCCACGACTCCATTATCCGAAAAGAATCCATAAAGCTGGATAATCACCGAGGTGCAACCCCAGCACAAAATTACAGGAAGAATAGATAGAAATATAAAATAGATGACAATGCTGCGCAAGTAAAACTGTCTTACAAAAGATCGGTATAGTCTTCTTGTCCACTTAAAAGTTATTGTGACATTCATGCCAGAATCTCCGAGCTACATATCCTGTTATTGGCAAAGGGCCACCCTCTCCTAGTTTCGTTAGAATCAGGATGACTATGGCGCAACCGATAGCTCGTTTTTCAGATCCTCGCCCCTAAGGAAGAGGACACGCGGGAATATCGGCGCGCCGCTCTGCGCGGCACCATCCTGCGCCGTCATAACAGGGGAGAACGGATACACGCAGGCCAGCCTCTGCGAGCAGCCCGCGAACGCGTTGGACGCGACAAGCACCGAAGTCGCCTCGTGGAGAACGATGTCAGTGAGGTTCGTCGCACCGGCAAAGGCGCAGTTGCCGATGCGGCGGACGCGTCCCTCGAAACTGACGACGCGCAGGTCGGTCGAGTTCTCGAACGCCTGGGCGGGAACATAGCGCACGCTCGAGTCGATGTCGAGGCGGTGGATGCTTGCGAGCGAGGCGAGCGGAACGCTACCGGGCGGAACGGCATTTGTCGCAAAGGCGCGCGCGACGCCATCCCCAGTCTTAACGAGAATGGGGCGAGCCACCTCTCCTCCCGCCACAGGAAGCTCCATCGGTTGCACGATGGGGTTCGCGAGAAGACGGACGGAATACCAGTCCGCCGACCACAACGCAAGCGGACCCAACAGCACAAGCAACAGCGCCAATATTCTCATACCGATATTATAGCACAAAACCCCAGTAGATCCGTCGCGGCAAGCCATCAAGAACGCGAAAGGGCCATTTTTCAACGGTTCCGTGGGGTCTGTCCCCAACTGTGTCAGGCAAAGCAGCACGCACATAGGGTAGCAAAAGCGCAGACTCAGATTAAGCTGAAGGCGTCGACGTCGATTGCGGCGCGGAGAGCGGCGGGCGGCGGGCGCTGGGCGAGAAGCCACCGCCACGCCTTGACAATCGTCGAAACCGAGGGC
>CACZAK010000413.1 GCA_902779075.1 uncultured bacterium
GGTGAGGCAAGGGACGAGGGGGCGAGTGCCGAACTGAGCGACATGCGGCGACGCGGTTCGTCGGATGCGCGGTGAGACACGTCGCAAGGCGAGGAGGCGTATCCGCCGACGAAGCATTGCGGCGCATATCGCCGCGAAGACGACGGGAGCGGCGGCGCAGGGAGCGTGAGAGAGGCCGAGCCCCCGAGCACCGCGCCGAACTCCCGAGGGTGCCATGCGCGGCTTGCTTCGCCGCCGCCAGCGGGGCGGAACCCGCGAAAATGAGACGAGTCGCGCAGGACTGCGACCCGACGGCGTATATGTATACGCCGAGCGGTTGCAAGGACGCGCGAATCGGCCATTTCTCGTGGTATCCCCCGACGACCGAAGGGAGGAGTCCGCGAAGCGGATGCCCTAGCAGGGGTGCGAGCACCGTTGCGGCGAAGCAAGCCGCACGATGTCAGGCAAACCAACACGTCACGCCTTTTCATACGCCGAGAGATTGCGGCGGGGGAGGGAAGAGAATGTCAAAGGTGGTGCCAGAGTTGGGGGTGGAGTCGCAGTCGATCTTGCCGTTGTAGAACTCGACGATTGAGTGAACCATCGAGAGGCCAAGGCCGCTGCCGGGCAGTGTACGCGCCTCGGCACAGCGGTAGAAGCGTTCGTAGATGCAGTTGACCTCCGGCCCGGGAATGCCGATGCCGGTGTCGGATACGGAAAGTCGGATGCCATCGGCGGCGGCGGAAAGCCCGACGCGGACGGAACCTCCTGTAGGAGTAAACTTTATCGCGTTGTCCACGAGATTGCCGACGAGCCGCTGCAGCTTCGCGGAATGCCCCTTCATGCACACAGGATCGTCCGGCAGCTGGGCCTTGAGGCAGACCCCCTTCTCCTCCGCCACTGCGGAATAGACTTCTATGGACTCGCGGATGATCTCGGAAAGGTCGACGAGCGCGGCGGGCTCGTCTTCGCATCCGCTGTAGTTGCGCGAGATCTCCGCATTCGTGTCGATAATCCGCAGCAGCGAACGGCTCGCGGACATTATCGCGGCGGACGCCTCGTCCGCGCCGACGAGCGAATGGGCGAGCCGATCCGCCTCGTTGTAGATGTTCGTTATCGGCGCGCGCAAGTCGTGCAGCACGTTCCTTGCGAGGTTGCGTATCTCGTCAGACTGCCGTGCGCGGACGGACTGGAGGTGGTTGAACGCAGCGGCCAGGGCGTCGATCTCGGCGATTTGCGTGTCCGCGTCCACGGGATCGGCCCTGTCGCAGCGCACGAGCGCATCGACGTCTCTCGCAAACTTCTCTATCGGGCGCGTGAGCCGCCTCGACACCATCCTGAACACTACCACGCCGATCACGGCAAAGACCGCAAACGCCATGGCGACCCACAGCGTCACCCAGACGTATTCCGCGATGACATACATGTAGCCCTCGACGTCGGTGCGCCGCAGGAGCAGCCCCGCGCCGAGGCAGAGCGCCACGCCAGAGGACAGCGCCATTGCCGCGATAAGAAGCGGCACACCCGCCGCGTTGATCATCCGACGGATGCTTAGCTTTCTACTTGAAGACATAGCCAACGTCCCTTACTGTGTGAATCACCTCTTCCGCCCCGCCAGCGGCAAGCTTCTTTCGGAGGCGGCTGACATTCGCGGAAACCACGCTGCCGACGGAGTCGATAGGCCCCCATACGTGATCGGCAATGGAGTCGTACGACAGGCACCTCCCCTTGTTGCGCATAAGGTAGACAAGGAGCTTTCTTTCCTTCGGGGTGAGGTCGATTGGCTGGCCGTTGCGCCTCACGGTCTGCTTGTCGATGTTCACCACCACTCCGGAGCACGAGAGCACCTCGGCTTCCTGATCCGGCACCAGGCGTCGCGCGATCGCCTGAAGCCGCAGCGAAAGCTCGTCGATGGAAATCGGCTTGACGAGATAGTCGTCCGCGCCCATCTTGAGCCCGGCGATGCGCTCGGCTTCGCTTGCATGGGAACTCAGCACAAGAAGATAGGTCTTGATTCCACGCTTCCGCGCAGTGCGAAGGACATCAAGGCCGCCGAGCCCGGGCATTTCGATGTCGACGAGCGCAATGTCGTAGTCGCCCTTCGACAACAGCCCCAGCCCTTCTCTCCCGTTGCGGGCGAAGTCGCATTGAAAACCGCACACGCCAACGGCTGCGGCTGCGTGCTCGGCCGCCAGCTTGTTGTCCTCTATCACAAGAATCTTCATTTCCCTGGCTCCTCTTTTTTCCTTGGCTTTAGCTCTATGAGCTTTCCTGTCGCAAACTCCAGCTCATAGCGCTTGCATCCAACAAGACGCGGCCATCAAAACGATGCGACCAAAAGTCGTAATTCGCCCATTCGTCGGCGAGCTGGTAGTATTCCGGTCCCTTATCGCCGCCCTCACGAGATATTCTATAGTGGCCGTTGGCGAACGTCCACATCATCCGACGCAGATGGGGAATCTTCTTTCTCTCGTATGTTTTCTTCCCTAAGCGCTCCGCCTCTTTCTTCCGCTCAATATTCTCACGCGCGATCTCTGTATGCCCAATGTCGGCAAGGAGAATTAGGACGAGGATCACAACGTAAAGCACGAAGCCGATTGGCAGTGCGCAAATCGAAGCAGCAAGCATCCGTCTGCCTGCCGGGCGCGCGAATCTAAAGAACAGCAAAACAACAGGCAGGACAAGCATCTCCACCGCAAAGCCAGGGGCAATAAAAACGGCAAGCCACCCGCCCGTGTTGCTAAGTGCCACGATCAGCTCGTCGGGGAATTCCGGCAGAAAACGATAAGGCGAATCGCTGACGTTCGCAAGAAGCAGAACCCCTGATACAAGCGCCAGCAGCAGCGGCGCGAGGAACGCCGCCGCAGGAAGCCACGGACGTCGTATCAGCAATTCAACAAAGGACGATACCAAGCGCTTGATCTTCATCGTTTCCACCTCCCGCTCTCCTTGAAATGGACCTCCCACTTAAAAGGCTTTATGAAACCCAGATACTGGGAAAGACATGCAACGTCAACTCCAGCGACAACACCTAACGACTTGGCCATGTCATCTGCGCTAATGTGCGAAAGTCCCCACCACTCAAAATCGTATGTATCCGACACAGTAACGTTGAGGGCGACGCGATCAGCGCCACGAATGGGCCTGCAAACATAGCCGTCATACGATATTTCCACCTGATGCGCGGCGGCGAAAAGATCTCCAGTAAGGAACTCTATTGACGCCGATTCGTTGACGCTGCTCATCCCGGCTGGCAGCGATTTTATCAGGCGACGCAAATCTTTCTTGTATTCGGCGGATTCACGAATTTCCGCGATGACGGCATTTCCAATTTTGCCGCCCTCCCTGAATATCACCGGATATGGATGATCTAACCCCAACACTGACTCTTCAAGGAGCGTTGCCGCAAAATTCCACTCCATTTTCCCCCTGAAGTACAGTACGGAAAACGCAAACCAGCACGTCCTTGGATTTGGCAGCATGTTGAGGGGATACATTGAGAGCCCCAGGTAGTCGCAGATGTCGAGCGGGTCGTTTTCGCAGAACGCATACAAGTTGATGCCGCCTTCCTCCCCAATCGGATCGCGCGTCATCCAGCGGCCGAGCGCAGGCGAATAACACCTGTACTCGTAGAGCAGAAGCCCGGTCGCCTCGTCTTTGTACTTCGTCGAGAACCCGAAGCGGAAGTCGCCCGCCTGTTCGCCGGAGGACGA
>CACZAK010000414.1 GCA_902779075.1 uncultured bacterium
CGCGGCGCGGTTCTCGATGTCGCCGAGGCTGCCGCTGCTCCAGTATTCGCCGGCGATGCCGTCGGACTGTCCGCCGTACTGCAGGAACTCGCCGGGGAATCCCCAGTGTCCGTAGCACTCCAGCCACGTCCTCATCCCGTTCGCGTTGCTTGCCTCGCGCAATCCGCCGACGTAGGAATACGCGACCTCGTCGGCGACAAAGCGGCGGAGGTCCCAGAGGAACCTGTTTGCGTCGTCGCGGCTGCCCGCGCTCATGCCGAACGCCGCCGGAAGATAGGGCGTGGGGTCGTAGCCGAAGGACGCCTTGAACTTGGCGGCGAAGTTGTCGGTGAAGTTCTGCCCACCCTGCTCGTAGCTGTCGAGGACCGCGTGCTTGATCGCCTTGCGGTGTTCCGGCGGCGTGCGGGCGAGGATCTTGCCGAGGTAGGCGTCGAAGTGCGCGGCGACATGCGCGCGGCTCATCTTGTCGACCTCGTAGCCCGTCGCCTCGGGGTTGGCGGGGACGTTCTTCGTGCCCGTCGGCGCGGCGCCGAAGCGGTAGATCACCCACTTGCCGGACGGCACCTTCCAGTCAAGCGTGCCGCCAGGCGCGACCTTCCCGGTCAGCACAACAGCCTTCGCTGGGTCGAGTGCCGTGCCAGGCAAGTTCGCGGGGTCGTCCGGCCACTGGTATTCGTTCCACAGCGGGAGCGGCGTCTCGAACATCTTTGCGAGCGACTTCTCGTAGGCGCGCGCGACGAGCGGCGCGCCGCATACCGCGACGGACGAGAACCGCGACTGGTGATTCGCGTGAGCATTCACGGTCACGCGGAACCGCTTCGCCGTGCAGGACGGGAACGACGCGATGACGGGCGCGTGCGGGGAGAACCCCACGCCCACCACATGGTTCACGCGGCTGAACGGCATGTCGCAGAGCGTCCGCCATGCACCGCCGTCGCCCTCGGCCTCGACTTTCACTCTTCCCGCCGCGGTACCGTCAATGAAGGCAAGCTCGGCGGACTGCGCAGTGAATGGCGTCTTGGATTCAAGCTCCACGACGAGAGGCTTCCCCTTGCGCTGGAGAAGGGAATCGTTTACGTCCTTCGCCTCCAGTCGATCCGTGAACCCGACTGGTGCCGGGTATGCAATAGCGCACACGTCGACTGGTGCCGGGTATGCAATAGCGCACACGTCGCGCATATCCCCCGCCGGTGCGTACTCGAACTTCGGCGCAAGCAGTTTCACGCCGGATGCTGGACCGTCTACAACCGTCACGCTCGCGACGAGACGGCGCATAGCCATCTCGGGCTTCACCCACGGTCCGCCGGACTGGCTCCAGCCGGGCGAATTGAAGAGACCGATCTCAATCCCAAGCCTGCTTGCCGTCTCAAATGCCGTGGCGAGCGCCTTTTCCCATTCTGGGGAGAAGGTCTTCACGGGGCCAGGCTTGTTGCCGCACTCGCCGATGTCGCCGATGTAGGCGCGGTCGATGCCTGCGCGCTTCATCGCCTCAAGGTCCTTGCGCACGCCTTCGCACGTCACGTTGCCGGCCATCCAGTACCAGTAGCACCCGGTCTGGACCTTGCCGAACGGATTGCAGAAGGTCCCCGCCAGCTCCGCGTAGTCGGGGTCCGACGGCTTCTCGTTCGTCGACTTCGGCATGGAATGCGTCCAGCCTGCCACAGACGCGGCGGACACGCCCAGTACGCCCAACGCCGCCAAAACAATCTTGCTTGTCGTTTTCATCATTTGTCCTTTCTTCGGAGGTAGTTGCAAAACCCCTCTTCCGCACCATTCGCGAGCCAAGCCACGCGGCTTGACGAAACCCGCAGCAACGTCTCTGCACGACTGAAAGATTCAGCGCCTTAATTATGCCAAAATCTCAGCTCGGACGCAAGGTGGAAAATGAAGTTTTCCATTTAGGGGGTAATTGCATTTTTATTCGTTTTACTCTTGATTTTGCGATGTTATATGCTATACTGTAAGCATGAAATCGCAAAGTAACCGGCCAGACATCTCCGAAATGCCGCCATACAGGCTTGGCAGACACTGGAACACGATCCAGGCATACCTCATACCCGGCATCGAGGACGACATCGGGGAACTCAGCGAAGAAATGAAGAAGTTCATGGGGATATGCGAACTGGTTCGCCAAGTACAGGTGGTGCGGGAACGGGCGTCCGCCGAGCAGCCGGATCAGCCTGTTCAAGGCGTACATCCTCAAGGCGATGCGCAACTATCCCTACACCAAGACCCTGATCGCCGCCGTGAGCGGGGGCCAGAGGGACCCTCTCGGGGCAATAGAAATTTTTTCTGTTCATTTTTCCGCCCACAATCCACCACGAATGTGCTATACTGCCGCCGACAGTTTCGTGTACCCTGATCCGTTGAGCGAATCCGCCAAGAAAAGCCAACAGCGGACCGGGCAGGTACGCGCCATCTGGCGCGGCCTGTCCGTGTCAGTTGGCTAGTCTTGGCGGATTCGCTCTGGCACGGGCAGGCTGGGCCTTAACTAAGGAGTCGAGTGAAATGGCAATAGCGGTTGCAACAAGTCTAAAAGACATGACCACCCTAGTTTCCTCACGTCCTCTGCTAAGAGACCTCGTCGAGGCGCATATACCCGATTCGGGAATCCCTTGGCAGAAGCTTGACAAAGACAAAGGCATCCGTGCTTCACAGATACACGAGTACTTGCTAGCACTAAGGTTCTCTCGTCCGGACGATGAGAATGGCCTGGTCGGCGCGCTGTCGGTCATAGCCGTTCTCAACCAGGATGCCGGCAACCTGCCATACATGAAGAAGCAGCTACAATTTCTCCCCAACCTCAACACGGCGTTCGAGTTCTACCCGTTCCAATGTTCCAACGCTCACACGGTCGCCAACGTAGCCGCCTGGATCAACATGAAGTCGCTGACCGACGCGGCAGCAAAAGACATCTGGGCAGAACTCGTGGGCGTCGCACAGACCCAGCAGCAGAAAAACAACCAATGGCGTATCTTCGACATCACACCGCCAAAGAAGAAGCAGACGGAATACCTCTCGGGGATTTCGGAGTTCCAACGGGACTTCAAGGCGTTTGAGGAAAAGAAAGGGACTTCTGACGATTTCGACTCGGAGGTTTTTCCTTCTACCCTTGATCGCTGCATCCGTTACATAATCAACACCACCAAGCCGCTCCGGGAAGTTAAGATGCGCGAGAAGGACGCCTCCGGAAAGGCGACATGGCGCACCGGGAAGGACAACCATCAGACAGGGTTCATCATCGACCACTACTTCCTGCGGGATTACATCGCCATATCCAAGGTCGTAAGCGCCGATGAAAAAGAAATCGCGGAATTGTTCTTGCGCGATGTTCTGGGGGCGGAAATCATCGAACAGGAAAAGAAGGTCTACGACCTCATGCCATTTGCCTCGCCCGAAAGCAAGAACTTCCTCCGCCTTCCCGCGAAAATGGAGAAGCAGGGCGAACACATATGGATATCCGGCATAGAATTCGCGGTCAGCGACAACACGCCGTCCATATTCCCCAAGGTCAAGTTGAAAAACTGTCAATTCAGCGAGACCGACGACATCCATGCATTTATCGTGAAGCTGCTACATGACGACATGCACATCGTCGATGTCTTAAAGATCACGATCACCCTCCAATTGAGAAAACGGCAGTTCATTATGGACAAATGGATGCTCACGACGAAGGAACAGGGATTCAACGAGTACGTCTTCACGCTCTCGCCAACGTCGTTTTCATCGAATCCCAAGCTAATCAACATCAAGGAGAATTTCGATTTCAAGTTCATCAAGGACCATCGGGCAGAATGGCATCTTGAAGGGGAAACACCCAGAATACGCGGCAAAATGAAGGCCGCCATGGAGAACAATGCGTAGTTATCCCTATCCATGCGAACTCTATCAGGCGGGATGCATCATTTCGTCCTGTGACGGGTTGGCGGCAGTTCCCGACATTCCGTTCCCCAAGGACGACGATAGCATCGTCTATTATCCGCGTTGTTACAAGCAGCAACCGCCTCAGTTCCTTTCGGAAATCTCCGAAGAAGAATTCGCACGAGCCAAGCGGGGGGATTTCATTGGCAAGAGTGAAATGCTACAAATCCAAAGCCCGGGGAACGAAACACAGGAAATCCACATGCCTCCACAAGCAATAAAAGGGAAAGACAATGCAAATGATCGTCGCAGGCGGAGAGGCAGCGGGCTCAAGGGTAGTCGTACGGAGCGCATGGTTGAGCAACTTGCTGAGTTCAAGGCGTGGCTGCGCGACAATCCGGTGAACGAGCGCATCGCCGCGCGCACCGTCGGCGCACGGCGGCTACACGAAAAGACCTTCGCGAAGGATGCGACGCGTGCGGGGGAGAAGCGTGGCTTCAGCAGTCCAAAAACGCTTGCCTCCGCCTATCGGAACAGCAAGGCGTAGTTTTCTTTTCGGGACCTTATTTGTTGTGCGATATCTCGTTAAGGTAATTCGTGATGCTTATACGAGCCTCTCCTGAAAGTATGCGATTGCAGGTGTTCGTTTCTCCTGTAAAACCATATAAGCGAGACACAAGGTTCGACATCCCTGGTTCATCATACCGTAATGCGAGAATATTCCCCCGTCTTACGTTAAAATGCGCCGTTCGATACCAGTCGAGATCCGCACGAGTCACAACTCCGGACATTGCCATATCAAGGCAATTCGACAAGCCGTTGACATACAATGTATCGTCACCACCCCACCATGCAGCCAACAACACCATGCGGGAAAGTTCATTCGTCGCACAAGCCCCAAAATTGGCCTCTTGGGTGGAATCCGAAAAACAAGTGCGCCTGAAACGGGAGGCAGCCTAGCGGCATAGCCTCTGTTTCAGGCGCGATTTGCTATCATGTCCT
>CACZAK010000415.1 GCA_902779075.1 uncultured bacterium
GCCCTGCGCGAGCGTGACAGTGTAGGAGAGCGTGTTGTTGCTGTCGCCCGTCAGTCCCGAATCCACGCCGTCGATCCAGAGCGCCGCGCGGTCGTCGTAGTTGCTGCGGAACGTCCACGCCTTGCCCGCGTTCTCCGCCGTCACGTAGAACCAGCCCTCGTAGCGGTTGACCGTGTAGCCGTTCATGTACGTCGCGTCGTTGCTTCCGTACCACGTGAGCTTCTGGAGGTTGTTCGTGATGCAGCAGAAGTCCCACGCGAAGTCGTCACGCTTGAACGTGCTCGCCGTGACGTCCGTCGCCGTTCCCTTGTAGTGGCTCCAGCGGATCGTGTTCGCGTTGTTCGGGTCGCCCATGTCCGCCGCCGGACGCATCTTCAGGTTCTTCGAGCTGAAGTTCGCAAAGCTCGACATCGTGGGATCCTTGTAGCCTGCTGTCTGGGCGTTGCCGTAAGCACCGCCGTTGTCGATGATCACATGGCGGAACGAATGCCAGCCGGCGGCCAGGTTCTTAGTGCCGGTGCCCTGCTTGCCCTGCGCCGGGGCGACGACCAACGCTCCGTCAATCCAGATGTACACCCAGTCGTCGCAGATGCCCGTGAACGACCATTCGCCCGCCTTGCCGTCTTCGACGTAGAACTGACCCACTGCATACGTTGACGAGTAGTTCATGTCGCCGAACGGACGGCTCGCCTGCGCGTACTTCGTGAAGAAAAACGTCATGTCGTGCGTGATGGTACCGCGCGTCGTGCCGCCAATCTTCTTGTTGAAGCGGTTGGTGAGGCAGTTCGCATTGCCCGGATTCGCGCCGAAGTCGCGGGCGGTGAACACCGCGCTGCGGTTCGTCGCGATGTTGACGGAAACGCTCGCACCTTCACCGATGTCAAGCCCGCCAAGGAGCGACGCAGCACCCTGAAGACCGGCTGTGAAGCCGTCGCCGACCGTCCACTTGCCGCCGACCGCGCCCTGCACCTCCTTGTTGCCGACGAGCGTCGCCGCGCCAGCGAGCGACACGTCGCCGTCGCCCGTCAGCGCGGTGTTCCACGTCGCCGTGGTGCCGTTCGTCTGGTTGAGCGTCCAGCCGTTTGCGTCGCCGTCCTTGAAGCAGGTGGAGATGAAGTGCGGGATCGCCCAGTTCGCCGTGGCGTTCATCGTACCGCCCTTCAGCACAATCTGGCCGCCGTCCGAGTTGTCCTCGTAACGCGCCGTGAAGCCCGGACCACCGTAGTTGAACGTGCCGCCGTTCTGGATGAAGCGGGCGTTGTTGTAGCCGCCAAGCGCGGCGTTGTTCGCGCGCAGCTTGATCGTCGCCTTGTCAAACGTCACCGTGCCGGAGTTGATGATGAAGTCGGAATCAGGGCCGTTGTAGGCAATGTACAAGAGGTCTTCCAAAACGCGGACCGTGCCGCCGTCAACCGAGAACACGGACTTGACGTTGTTACTGGTACTCGTGCCGTTGTCGCCGACGCAGATCTTTGTCGTCGTGAGCGTCGTGCCCGCCCCGATTGTGACGTAGCCGGAGGCGATGCCGCCCCAGCCCAGATAGAAACCGCCGGAGCTACCGGTCAGCGCGCCGATGTTGATCGTCGAATCGAGGAACGTGACGTCAACCGTCGAGTAGGCGACATCC
The DNA here is from genome assembly GCA_902779075.1 of uncultured bacterium. The sequence continues at coordinate 1,628 of CACZAK010000415.1, forward strand.
GCGACGCCGAAGGCGAAGGCGCTGATGTTCGCGCCGGTGTACGTACCGCTCTGGCGGAGGCGCACGATTTCAGCGTCTCTGGCTCCGTTCAGCGTCCAGCCGGTCGCCGGCACGCCGCCTTCCAGATTCGCAGTGCCGCCCGAAACCCCCAGCGTGCCGTTGATCGCGCCGGTGTAAACGGCAGTGCCGCCGGTATGGGTGAGCGTCGCGCCGGAGGCGACCGTGATGGGGCCGCCGATCGTGGGCGTGCCGGCACCGACACTGATGGTGTTCGCGCCCGAGTCCGCCACAATGGGAAGCGAACGGGGATAGGCGTTGTAGAAGATGATCTTTCCGTCCGCAAGGTGGACGCCGTCGGAAATGTTGTACGTGTAGGTATCCGGTCCCTCAAACTGCACCACGCCTCCGTCCGCGATCAGGAGCGAACCGAGCGTCACGTCGGTATAGACAATTCCAAACGCGCTGGTGTTCTTCACCGTGAGAGTCTTTCCGGGACCGTATATCGTGCCACTATTCCGCACATAGCCGGAAAGGCCGCCGCGCACGTCGTATCGCACCGTTCCGCCCACCGATGCATCGTCGTCGAGAACGAGATTGCTGATCGTGCGGTATCCAGGAAGGTTGTCGTTGACG
>CACZAK010000416.1 GCA_902779075.1 uncultured bacterium
ATAAGGCAGCGTCTTCGGCGCGGGATGCGTCCCGTTGGGGCCGAATATGCTGTCCTCAAAGTTTGACTGTGGATTGTTCAATGCCATTTCAATCTCCTTGTTTCTCAAGTTTGGACCACTCGCCGATGATATCGGCGAGAACAGGAATCGACGCCTCGCCCTACCCGCGGAAGTCGATGCGGGCGTAGGAGTCGCGCTGGACGCCGCGCGCGTAGCGCACGGCGGGGCGGCCGAAGAGCATCGCGTAGAACGGCGCCGTGCGGCGGAGGCCGATCGTCTGCTCCAGCAGTTCGGGGATTTCCTGCTGTACCAGCTTGAGGAAACCGCACCAACACGTGGCGATGCCCGCCGCGTTGGCCAGCATCTCGAAGTGCGCGCACGCGATCGTCACGTCCTCATGCGGCGTGGCCACGCCAGGCGCAGCATCATCGGACGAAACGACGAGCATTCCGCTCGCCCTGCGGAAGAACATGTCGCCCTCCCCATTGCGCAGGCGGATCGCAGGCTCAGCCAGCCAGCGCGGCAGGACCTTCGTGCCGTCGCGGTGGCGCTCGATCACGGAGATGAAATCGCGACGGAAGCCATCCATCGACGCGCGCGTGGGGAAGCACGTGAACGTGAGAGCGCGCGCGTTGCAGCCGGTGGGCGCGTTGCCGAGCTCCGAAAGGATGCGCGACAGCGTGTCGCGCTCGACGTCCTCGGCGGCGAAATACCGCATGGAACGGCGGGTGCGGAGCCAGTTCTCGACTGCCTCAGGGCTCGGCAGCGGCAGGTCCTTGACCGGCACGGAATCCTCCGGACGCTTCCCGTCGAACGTGACTGCGCCCGTGGGGCACACGGCGAGGCAATGCTGGCATTTCATGCACCGGCCCGGGAAGGCCATGCGCGGCGCGCCGCCCTCCATCTTGAGCGCGCGGAAGGCGCAGTCGCGCACGCATGCGCCGCATGAGACGCATTTGGAACCATCTACTTCAAAAAGGTCTGCCATCTGTTTCCTCCTTGGAATCTTTGGATTTTCCCTGACTGGGCAAAAGGAAGTATATCATATTTTGGACCCCATGGGGCGCATCTGCGTTTTTCACTATGCGTTTTGAGATTGGAAACAACCAGAACAACTGGTAAAAACAACTTTGAGAGAGGCGCGCGGGCTAACTCGCCCGCGCATCTATCCATCTATGTTTGCAAGAATCTTGATATAATTGTATCGTTTTTGAGTGGACTATGGGCACGGGCGAGTACGGTGAATTACGCAGATGCGCCCAAACACTTGATTTCTGACCGTTAGAATGGTAAAATGATTGTGTTTCTTCGTGCAACAACCAAAAGCAAGGATTACAACCATGAAGAGAATATCCGCAATTGTTCTAGCCTCGCTGCTGGCCATCGGCGTTGCCGGATGCCTCAGTGCGCCGTTCCAGCCGCCGAGCGGCGTCGTGTCGGTGACAACGGCCCCGCTTTCCACGGAGGGAAACTGGGACGTCGGATCAAAAAAAGGAGAGGCCTCGTCCTTCAGCGTGCTTGGCCTCTATGCGTCTGGCGACTGCTCGATCGCGACCGCCGCGCGCAACGGCGGTCTCAAGAAAATCGGCCATGTGGACTACGCATACGTCAACGTTATTGGCATCTGGCAAAAAGCGACGGTCATTGTATATGGCGAGTAACATGAAATGCGTCTGTGCAGCCGCCGCTGCACTTTTGGCCGCATGCGGCTGCGTGTCCGTCAAGGGGGACAAGACACTTGTCCCACCGACGGGCTTGTACGCGCATTTCCGCGCTCCGCTCTCCGTCAACCGCGAATCCGTCCCCTGCGCCAACCTGAAGAGCGGAACGGGGTCGAGGGCGATCTACCTGAAGGAATGGATCTACACGGGGTTGAGCGCGGACTTCTGCAACATGGCCCTGCGCGACGCCATTGATGACGGCAAACTTACGAAGGTGTACTTTGCCGACTACGAACAACAGACGTTTCTCGGCTTTATCACACTCTTCAAGGTCACCGCCTACGGAGAATAGGCGTCCCTTAGTTAACGCAGATGCGGTGGATGCGGACAGCCGTGATTGGAAGTTCAGTAGATTGGGGGAATTTGAGGAATCCCTCAAAAAGCCTCAATAACTCCAAGACTCCGAAACTCCAAACAGCAAAAGCAATAAATAGGTTCAACGCTGGACGCGTCCGGAGGCGTTGCCGGCGGCGAGCGCCTGCACCTCGGCCACCGACGCATGGTTGAAGTCGTGCTCGATCGAGTGCTTGAGGCACGAAGCCGCGACTGCAAAGTTGATGGCGTCCTGCGTGCCGTACCCGTTCGCGAGGGCGTAGATGAGTCCGCCGCCGAAGGAGTCACCGCCGCCCACGCGATCGACGATCTGGATGTCGTACTCAGGAGAGAAGCACGCTTTGCGTCCGTCGAAGAGCATGCCGGCCCACTTGTTGCGAGATGCGGAAATCGAGGTGCGGAGCGTAATGGCCACTTTCTTGCAGCCGAAGCGCGTGGCAAGCTGGCGGGCGACGGAGATGTAGCCCTCTTTGTCGAGCTTGCCGCTGTCGACATCCGTGCCCTCCGCCTTGATGCCGAAGACATCCGCCGCATCGGCCTCATTCGCGATGCACACGTCCACGTATGGGACGAGCTTCGCCATCGTCGCGCCGGCCTGCGCGCGTGTCCAGAGCTTGCCGCGGTAGTTGAGGTCGCAACTCACGGTAATCTTGTGGGCCTTGCAGTATTTGAGCGCGTCGAGGCAGATGTCGGGGCATTCGCCACCGAGGGCGGGCGTAATGCCAGTGAAGTGGAACCACTTCGCGCCCTTGAGAATCTTCGCCCAGTCGAAATCCTTGCGGGACGCAGTGGCGATTGAGGAACCAGCGCGGTCGTAGACAACTTTCGAAGCACGCTGGGAGGCACCCTTCTCAACGAAATAGATGCCGAGACGCGGACCGCCCCACACGATGTCCTTCGTATCGACGCCGAAGCGGCGCACCTCGTTGCGGGCAGAAGCGCCGAGCGGATTGTCGGGGAGCTTCGTGACATACGAGGCGTCCATGCCGTAGTTGGCGAGCGACACAGCCACGTTGGCCTCGCCCCCGCCGTAGGAACATTCGAACTTCTCCGCCTGGACGAACCGGAGATAGCCTTCCGGGTTCAGGCGCATCATGATTTCACCGAAGCAGACGATTCTTTTAGCCATTTTCATTCTCCTAGAAAAAAAATAAAGCCGGCGGCGCCCTACTCTCCCGCGGGCGAGTCCCGCAGTACCCTCGGCGAAGAGGCCCTTGACTTCCGTGTTCGGAATGGGAACGGGTATGACAG
>CACZAK010000417.1 GCA_902779075.1 uncultured bacterium
ATGTTGCCAATTACCAGTTCCAATTCCCAATTGGGGACTGGCAACATTGGAACTGGCAACACTTCCACATTGGCAAAATTGACCAAGACCATCTACGACCTCGACGGCACGCCCATTCCCGCCTCGCACATAAACGGTTACTTGATGGACGCGCCGGATGCCTACATCGACTGCCCAGCCCCCATCTGCGCGGGAGTGGAGAAAATGACAAAGGGCAGCCAGCCCACCGACGGAGGCAATCTCTCCGACTGGAGCGAAGAACGCCGTAAGGAAGTCATCGCGCGCTACCCCGCCGCAGAACCATTGTTCCGCCTCATTACCGGTTCTGACGAGTACATCAACGATGTCAGGCGCTGGTGCCTTTGGCTGAAGGATGCGTCGCCCGCCGTTATCCGCGCCGTTCCGCCCGTGATGGAAGCTGTGGAACGGACGCGCCAGATGCGACTTGCGAGCAAGAAACCGTCAACGCGCAACTGGGCGAAGAAACCCACTCTGTTCACCAAGGGATGCCAGCCCGAGAATGGACACTACATAATTGTGCCTAGCGTTTCCTCGGAAAAGCGCGAGTACATTCCAATCGGCTTTCTTGGATGCGAGGTCATCGTCAACAATCTCGCCCTGTTCATCCCAAATGCGACACTGTATGATTTCGGCGTTATCATTTCGCGCGTCCACATGGCGTGGGTGAGGACGACGGCGGGACGGCTGAAAAGCGACTACCGCTATTCCGCCAAACTGTGCTACAACTCCTTCGTGTGGCCTACCGTGACAGATGAGACGCGGGAGAAGATTTCCACAACTGCGCAGGGGATTCTTGATGCGCGGGCGGCACATCCCGATTGCACCTTGGCCGACCTCTACGACCCACTCACGATGCCGCCCGACCTCCGTGCCGCACACGAGGCGAACGACCGCGCCGTACTTGCCGCCTACGGCCTTGCGCCCGACACGCCCGAACCCGAAATCGTCGCCCACCTCTTCAAGCTCTACGCCGACAAGGTGAAGGGTTTGGATAATCCGGCCTGAAAACGCACCCGCCGCGCTGGGCGGCGCGGCGGGCGTGGATGGGGTTGTGCGGAGGCTTAGTGAATGGGGTTTATAGGATTTTGTCCATCATGTGGTACGCTTTCCAAATCGAAGTACAGAAGCCGTGTGTCCGCACCCTCATCCTCCTTGGAGAGAGGCATAAATCCTTGCTTGTAGTAGAAGTCCAATGCCTCTGCGTATGCATCCACAGTGATGAACCGACAGCCCGCCTTACTGTCGTTCCGATATGAGGCGATGATCATGTTGACAAGCATTGCGCCAATGCCCTCGCCGCGGTATCGCTTGTCCGTTGCAAGACGACAAATCTTCAAGGCGGGATAACTCTTGAACATCTTGCCCTGTGCGAAGAACTGTTTGCGGAATCGATTGTACGCAGAATTGCTTGGGAAGTCTGTCAGCGAAATCCTGTCATGGGCGAGGCTGAAATAACCAATGACATCCCCACCAGTCACATCCTCCAAGACGTAACTGGTGGCAAGGCGAACACGATAATACAACGGCGCATCTGTGAGGATGATGTCGTTGAGATCGTCATCCCCGCAGTCGAACCGCGTCACCATGTCGTCCGCGCCAAGTCGGCGAAGCTGGATTGCGTCCCTGTTCATCGTCAGAAGGTACAGTTGACGCACTTCTTGCGCAGAAATTCATAGTCGCGCCGGATTGTCTCAATCCGCTCTGGAGAAAGCGGTTTGGGATGCAACATTCGCACCTCAAACTGACGCGCCTCTTCTCCAAAGAGGATCGGCGTTTCTTTGACTGGTTTTGCCATGTTCTTGTCCTTTGTTTTGCGTCCGAAACTTCGTGCCCGAACGGCAGATATTATATCATAATTCCGCGATGTCATGTTGAATGAAATGAACGCGCCCGACACGCCCGAACCCGAAACGAAATCGTCGCCCACCTCTTCAAGCTCTACGCGGAGAAAGTGAATAAAACATGAAACACCGAGCAACAGGACGCCCAAGAGGAAGGCCGCCGAGCCTGTCGTTTGATCTTGCCGAGCAGATACTTCGCGATCTCGAAAGCAGGATGGGATGTCCAACTGACAAGGTCTGCACCATCATGTACAGAATCCTTCGCCCCTCACTACCAAGCACCGACACTCATTGTGGCTCATAATTCCCCTCGCCGTGGCTC
>CACZAK010000418.1 GCA_902779075.1 uncultured bacterium
GTACCGCTGGCTCTTCCTGTTGAGAAACCGCGCCATGCGCTTCAGCACATAGTGGTTCACCTTCCGAAAGACCCTCGACGGGTAGCCGACCGAGTAGAAGAAACGGGTTTCCGTGCATGACTTTCGCCTCCATGGCTGCGGCTGGCCGTCAGCGCACGATCAATATGCACCCCACAGACGGCGCAATCAGAAGTCCGCTCTCGTCGGCGATGAGGCGGTAACGGGCATTCGCCTCCCCGCAAAGTTCAAACTTCACCTTTGTGCCCGCCTGGCTGACGGCAGTCCACGTTGCGGCGTCCCATGTCATCAGGTAGCCGTTGCGCTTGCCCGTGACGGCGTCCTTCGACCGCGAAAGCGCGTGGATGTCGGCTCGCCCGGAAACGTCGACGGACACCGTGGAGCCGGCAAAAAACGACAGCGTCCCCCCTGCGTCGAACGGTGCGCTGAAGAGCTTGAGGTCGAGCGTCGTCGCCGTATGGCCCGCCGCACCCAGCTGCACCTTGGGGTGGTTGGAGTTGCTTCCGGAAGCCACATTCAGGTTCGGCGCGTACGTTTCATACACCACCGTGGCCGGATGGTTGGCGCCCGTGTCTTTGAGCGATCCGGTCGAGCCGAAGAAGAACGACTTCACCGGCGTTATGGCATCGCTATACTGCTGGAGATATGTGCCGTCCACGCGGAACACGCATCCAGTCGCCGACGTCGAGCCTTCGTATGTGTTCAGCACTGACCCTGCCCCGATGGTAATACCGCCCGTGCCGATGATTTTCCTCTTGTCAGGCAGGTATATTCTGCCCGCTTCCCCACCTGCGCCGACGAACGAGAGCGTGTGGCCGTTCATGTATAAGTAACTGTCGCCTGCCGCGTACCACCAGTGTAACGCCCATATCACGTTGCCGCCGATAGAGGCGTCGCCGGAGAGCATGATGTCATGGAGATATCCACGATTGTCCTGATGATGCCAGGGGTTAGTTTTCGCCTGGACGGTGTTGATGAGCGCACCCTTCAGCGCGGCGCCTTCGGGGCCATCGCCCGCGATGTCGTAGTTGTAGTCCCAGGTGATGCGTCCGCCGATGTCAAATTGCCCGCCGCGCTCTACCTTGATTATGCAGTAGGATGCGCCGCAGAAACATGCGTCGCCGCCGTTCGGGCTGTCGGAGCCGTTGTCGTTGCCCTTCTTCATGTACCCTTCCTTGACGATCGTCGCGACCGGGCCATGTGCTGAGGAAGTTCCGCCTGTGCCGTAGCCGGGGTTGTTCAGCAGCATGTTCACCTTGCCGCCACCGGTCTTCCACACCTGCATCTTGTTGCCGCCGGTTATAGTCACTTTGGTGTTGTTTATCGTCGTCCCCTCCGGCACCCAGATGTCGAACACGCCTCCCGCGACGGACGATGTGACGGTGAACGCGGTGATGCCGCCCACGGCGGACGGCGGCAGACGCAGCCTGTTTCCCTTCACGTCGATCGTCAGCCCCGCCGCGACCGCAAAGTCCATCCCGTCTCCCATGTCGTAGAACGCCGTCCCCTCCGGCAAGTTCAGCGCCGTCAGCAGAAATCTCGAGGGAGAGACGCCGAGCTCCTTGATGGCCTGGTATTCCGCAAAGGAGGAGAAGCGCACCTCGATCTCGCCGGTGACGCCTTCGGTCCACCCGCCGGGAAACTCGGACCCGTCTTCGAGATAGAAGTTCCACCTGCCGGCGGCAAGATCGCGCAGGGCGTAGCTCGGCGTGAGCGTTGACTTCACGAACAGCCCGTCGCTCTTCACCACAATGGTCAGATTCCGCTCCTCGGCTGTCTGCCCGTCGCACACGAGCGAGAAGGTCACGTCTTCTGCCGGTACCGCGTTCCAGGCGAGCAGCCTGTCGCCGGCGGAGATGTTCCGCGCACCCGTGTGCACGGCCACGGCAGACCCAGCCTGGAACGTCACGGCCGATGCGTCGAATTCGGAATCGAAACCAGAGACGTCTATTTCCGTCGCAAGATGCGAAGCGTCACCCAGCTGCACCGGAGGATGCGTGGTCCGCGTGCCGCTCTTGACGTTCGACGGCAGGTTCGGCGCGTATTTCTCGTAGACGACGGTGACGCTCGGATCCGTTTCCGTGGCGCTGTACTTGCCGGTTGCGGAGAACGCCAGCGACTTCACGGGGGAGAAGCGCTGCCCGCCCTCCATCTGGTAG
>CACZAK010000419.1 GCA_902779075.1 uncultured bacterium
TTCCGTCGGCGGAGAGCGAAAGCTCGAAGCGGTTGTCCGTGACGGCGAAGTGCGTGAGTGCGTCCGTCTCGCCGGAGGGAAGCGCGATGCCGCCCGCCGCGAGCGCAACCTCGCCGATGCCGTCGTAGTTGGAGACGTCGAACGTGATCTTCGAGCCCGTGCCGAGCGTGAGCGTCCCAACCACGTTCACGGCGTAGAGCGGAACGGTGAGCTGAAGCCCCTCGCCGATCTCAAGCGCCTCGGGCGCGAAGCGGGAATCCGCCGTGGCCTTGAGTGTGGCACTCACCGGGAGGGCCGCGCTTGTTGCGGCCGCAAGGACGAGCTTCTTCGGCGTGACGAAAGTATCGTTGGTGAGTTCCACGCCATCCGCGAGCGCCACCGCCACTACGGCCTCCGTGTCTTCGAGCGCGGGATAGATCGTAGTGCGCGTCGTGTTCTCCCACGCCTCGTTTGCGTCATCCCATTCCCTCACCGTCCACGAGGCGAGTCCGCCCGCCCACGCGCCATTCGCCGACACCGTGCGCACGAGGTTCGTCGTGTCGAACGGCGGCAGGCACGGCACGTTGTTCGCAAGCCACAAAGCCTGCGCCGGAGAAACCGAGTAGTTGAAGATGGCAACCTCGTCAATGAACGTATTCGCACTGCCGTAGGTCGTTCTGGTCGCACCTTTTGCATCGAATACCTGACCACCCACGGTAAACGATTTGAGAGCTTCGGTGGCGGACGGCGACGAAAACGACAGGTAAGCCGCGTTTTTTTGTCCGTCAAGATAGAAATCAAACCTGGAGGTCTCCGCATTCCATACCATGCAGACGTTCTGCCAGGTATTTTCTCCGAGCTTGATGTCGGCAGAAGAGTTGGATGTACCGTAAAAATAGATTCCCACAGGGTTGTTTGAGTTCCACTCGAAACGTTCGTAGCGGTTTCCAAGGTGGAAAGACATGAAATCGCGCCAAAGAGGGTTAAGGCTTTTCGGAGCCTTGATCCAGAATGAGAGCGTCATGCCTGAACCGAGCGTCGCGCCCAGTCCATCAACAGCCGACGCCCCATCCACACGGAACGTGGCCTTGCTGTTCATGTGAAACGCCCTGGTTGACCCAAACGCACCAACGCTCACCCAGTTGGCGTAACTAGTCTCCCATTTGTACGCCACTTCAGTGCCAGTGCCGTAGTTGGTGGGCTGAACACCGCCCGTGGAATCGTCGCCCGTATCGAGAAGCCAGCAAATCGGCATTGCGCGGCCGGGACCGGCGGCGGGCTGCGCGGGCTTGTACTTTGCGAGCCACTTCACCTGTTCCGCAGTCACGGGGTAGTCGAACACGGCAAGTTCGTCGATGCCCGTGTTTGTGGCGGCGCCCGACTTTCGGTCTGCGCCGTTCAGAGCTCTCACCCACGTGCCGACGTGGATTTGCTGGAGGTCACCGGACTGCCTGAGGTTGACGTATCCGATCTTCTCGCCGCCGACATAGAGTGCGCACGTGGCGATGTTGTTTGTGCCGTTCGGCGTGAACACGAAGGCCGCATGCTTCCACACGCCTGCCGGCGCAGCGGCTGCGGTTGAACTGGCATCTGGGATTCCGACGAAAGGACACGTTGCCGTCGATGCGACATTGTAGTACACTGTAAAAGCACTTGTGTTGCCCGTCGTGTATTCACAGCGGTAGTCGAGCCCACCCACGCGGAAGCCGAAGAAGTCGTGCCATGCGGTATGCGACCCCGACGTCTTGAGCCAGAAGGAGATCGTGAACCCCTTGGTCGTGCCGCAGCCGAGCGAGGCGGAGCCGTCGCCGAGCCAGATTCCCGTATTGGCGGCGGATGAATAGTATGCGTAGTCCGAACCCAACGCGCCCGTCGTGCGCGGCACGGACGAACCCTTGAGCGTGAAGTTGGCCGGGATCGTCCCCTTGTCCACGCCCGTGTACGCGAGGCCGCTTCCGCTCGGCGTGTCGAAGTCGAAGTAATGGATGAGCGAACGCGCGTTCGCCGCCATCGCGCTTGCCGCGACCGCTACTGCTGCTATCAGTTTTCTCATGTTTATTGCCTTTCCTTCTCCTGTTGAAGATTGGGTTTGTGAAAAACGCGGGCCGCGAGGCGCGGTCTGCGTCTCTCGGCTCATGTCGTTAAAGGGTTTGTTGTGGTTGATTTCAACGGGCAAGATGCCCGTTGTC
>CACZAK010000420.1 GCA_902779075.1 uncultured bacterium
GCCAACCGTCTTTTCTGTAGTTTCCATGCCCCATATTATAGCACGGATCGGAGTTCGGAATGTCGTTTAGTGTTCAAGTTATTTTTGAGTGACGACTAAAATTATCCCAGTTTGCAGGGAATAGGTGTTCTCCGCAAACGTAGTTCAAGGAGAAAGGAGCATTTTATGCCAGTCAGGTTGCTGAAGGTCGCGTTGTTTTTGGCTGTCGCGTGCGTAGCGACGGCGCCCTCGCCGTCGTATGCCGATACGACCATTACGGAAAACCTCACGCTCGGCGCCGATACCGACTGGCGCGCGGACGGTGTGGTCACCGTCCCCGAAGGCGTGACGGTCGATCTCAACGGACATACCCTCTGGGTCTCCGGCCTCGCCGGCAAGGGCGCGTTCACGTCGTCCGTCGCCAACCCCGCGACGTTCGACCTCACGACGACCGACGCCTCCAAGGTCTCTTCGCCGACGACATTCCCGTCCAGTATTTCGCCCGCCAACTTCTTCAACAACAACTTCGATCGCGGTGACCCTGCGGCCAGCAACCTCAACAGCAAGCGCATCATCGTCCAGAACGAGAATCTTCCGATCATCGTGGACTACGACTTTGGCGCGGCTACGAGCGTCAATTCCTACAAGGTGTACGCGGGCGGCTACAGGGGCAGCACCTCCAACCAGAACAGCGGACACCAGCGCACGGCGAAGCACTGGAAGTTCTACGGCTCGAACGACGAGGGCGACGACAAGGCATGGACGCCTCTTGACGAGCGCACCGTCACCGACTGGAACGACAAGACCGCCCCAGACTGCAAGCAGTTCACGTTTTTCAACGTGACGGGTTATCGCTACTACCGGATGGAGATTCTTGAGCCGCAGGAGCTTTCCAACGGCTTTACGGAACTCGTTCAGCTGGAATACGGGCACGTGCCCAACCAGGTGCGCATCGTCCCGTCTCAGGACGGCGGCTTCGCTTCGGCTTCCAACACCGTCTCCGGCACGGCGAAGTTCGTCGTCGCCGGCGGCGCGCTCGCAGCCAACGCCGACCTTCGCGGCCTCGGCAAGATTTCCGTCGCCCCCAGAGAAACGCTCGACCTCGCCGGGTACTATTTGCGTGTCCACGCCATCGACGGCGCGGCGAGGGTGACGACCTCCGTCACGTCGACGTTCCTCGACCTTACGTCGGCGGCGGAGGCGGCGATGCGTGCCTCCGCGACGACGAACGGCGTGGTCAAGGAGCTGGTGGCTGGCAACAAGTACCCGGTCGCGCAAGCGTTTGACAACAACAACAGCACCATCACATACGACACCACGAGCAAACTTGAAATCAACTACGACTTCGGCGAGAGCACGACCATAGACGGATACCGGATCCTGTTCAACTATAGCGGCGGCAGTTATCCGAAGGCATGGACGTTCGACGGCTCGGACGACGGTACTTCGTGGACCGTGCTGGATACGCAGACCGGGCAGTCGTTCACATTGGGGAGTTGGAAAACCTACGCCCTTGGCAACGAAGGAACATACAGATACTACCGCCTGAACGTGACGGCCACAAGCGGAAGCAACAAGCTGCATATCAGCGAATTGGAATTCGGGCGGGTGCTGCGAAACTCGATCTACGTGGATGCCGATGGGATTGCGGCTTCCGACTTCTCCGCCATCGTGTTTTCGGGCGGGGCGTCTTTCACGCTGCCTGAGGACGATACGCTTGTTCTTTCGGGCAATCTTGATCTGTCTGGATTCAAGGTCGACGGCACGATCGACCTCAAAGGGTATACGCTAACGGTCGATCGCCTCGATGGCGTTGGGACGATAACCGACACGACCGCGTTTGACCTCACGGACGCCGATGCTTCGCGCGTGACGTCTCCCAACACCTTTCTTTCCACCGGCCCTGCGGCGGCAGCGTTCGGTAACTATGCGAGCTACAACGGGTCAGGCCACCGCGTGATTGCAGAAATTGCCGCAAACTGGAGCAAAATGCCGATCCGAATCGACTACGACTTCCGCGAGGCGACGGTCGTCAACGCCTACCGCCTGACCGTCGGCGGCAACAGCAGTTCCGGTGCCACAAGAACCACCCTCAAGGCGCGTGCGCCGAAGTCTTTCTCGTTCTGGGGTTCGAACGAGGGCGGTGACGGCGAGTGGGTGAAGCTCGACGAACGGACGAACGAGACCG
>CACZAK010000421.1 GCA_902779075.1 uncultured bacterium
GTTTCCGTCGATGTCGGTGACGATTCCGCCGGCCTCTTCGACGATCAGCGCGCCTGCCGCATAGTCCCAGGGGGAAAGCGACAGTTCGAAGAACAGCTCTGCACGCCCGGCCGCAATTGAGCACATGTCGAGCGCAGCGGATCCAGTTCGCCGGACGTCGATCGATTTCCTGAAATACGAGTAGGCGAGCTTGAAGGAGCGTTCGCTCAGTTCTTCGTTGTATGGGGAAGTCCCGAAGATTACAAGTCCGTTTTCAAGCGGCTCCGACGAGACATGTATCTGTTTTCCGTTGCAGAAGGCGCCTTGTCCGCGCATCGCCGTGAACATCTCGTCGAGGTAGGGGTTGTATATTGCGCCAAGTTCTGCCGCGCCGTCGACTACGAGGGCGACCGAGATGCTGCTTGCGCGGAAATCCTTTATGAAGTTCGTCGTGCCGTCGATCGGGTCGACGATGAAGAACTTCCCCTTCGGCGAGAATTCCTGCGTGGTGCCTTCCTCGCCCATGAAATGCGCGTCGGGCATTATCTTCAGGAGCCCGCCCTTCAGCCGGTCCTGCACTTTCTTGTCGTAGTCCGTGACGAAGTTGGCGTGCCCTGCCTTCGAGTCGACATGCAGGTTGCGCCGGTCGGCGTCCTTGACGAGCTGGCCGCATTCGCGGACAAGGTCGATTATTTGATCAAGACGAGACTCTGCCATCAGTGCGCTCCTTTTCGAATTGCCGGAGATTGTATCATATCGGCTTTCCGTCGGCAATCACGCGTCATTTACTTTGCTCTGCATAACTTGCACTGACTATGTGTCTGCGGCTTATGGCGCGCGCGACTCAGATTATGCTATAATGTTGTCATCAATGAAAGGAGATTGTCATGAAGCATTTGCTTGAAGTTCGTGTGCAGGTAGCCTGCCTCGTCGCGTTGTTCTCGTTGCAGCTTGCGGCGGGCCTTCTGGACGGCGCGTGGATCAAGGGAACGACGGACAAGTGTCCGCTTTCCTACAAGGCCGGGGAGGAGATCGTGTTCACGCTCGAGCCGATGGGCGTCGAAGGGGAGATTCCCGACGGGGAGTATTTCCTCGCGTGGAAGCGCTCTGACGACTTTGGCGGATCTGAAAGCGGCGAGGTTCCTTTTTCCGCGCGTCCCTTCGTGTACAGGACAAAACTGGACAAGCCGGGCTTTGTGCGTCTCGAGGCGTATGTAGTGGACAAAGACCGCAAGCGCGTAGCGAAGAAGTTCACTGGCGACGCGTCAACCCCGGAGGGGAAGAAGGCCATGAACAAATTCGAGAAGTCGCCGAAGAGCATCTTCTTCGACGGCGGCGCGGGAGTAGACGTCGATTCTCTCGCGTTGTCGGAGGAATCCGAGCCCAAGGACTTCGATGAATTCTGGGCGCGCCAGTTTGCGCGGCTCGACAAGGTTCCGATCCGCGACGAGCGCATCGAGATCGCGTGCGCCAATCCCAAGGCGCGGCTTTTCGCCGTGCGGATCGACTGCGCGGGGCTGAGGCCGGTCACGGGCTATCTGTCGGTTCCGAAGGCCGTCGACGAGGGGGCGACGTTCCCGTGCCGGCTCGAGACCCACGGCTACAGCGGCGACTCATGCAGACACGACGCGCCCAAATGGGCGCGCGACGACGAGATCGTCCTCAACATCAACGCGCACGGACTAAAGCTCGTCGAGTTCGGCGCGACCGAGGCGGACACGAAGGCGCTCCGGTGGGAGACGCGCTCCAACGGCAAGACGTATGCGTTCGACCCCGAGCAGAACAAGGACCCGGAAGTCGCCTACTTCAACGGCATGGTGCTCCGCGTGAAGCGCGCATTGCAGTACCTGAAGACGACAAAGGGGTGGAACGGGAAGGATCTCATTGCGTCCGGCGGCAGCCAGGGCGGGCTCCAGACGATCTGGGCTGCGGCATGCGGCGAAGGCGTCACCCGCGCGGAGTCGAGCATAACGTGGTGCTGCGACATGGTCATGAACAACGCCCGCCTGGACAAGCAGGCGTCAAGCTGCGGCTGGTACATCAGGTGGGTCCCGGGCGTTGCGTACTACGATGCGGCGGTTTGGGCGAAGCGCATACCGGAGAGCTGCTTTACGAACATACCCCGCGCCGGTCTCGGCGACTATACGTGCCCGCCAATGGGCCTCGCGAAGCTGTGGAACAACAT
>CACZAK010000422.1 GCA_902779075.1 uncultured bacterium
TGCCTGGGGCGGTTGCAAGTGTGCGACTACCTTGATGAAATTCACATATCTTGCGAATAAGTGGGATGAGATCAAGGCAAAGGAAAAAAAGCCAAAAAAAAGCAAGTGCGCATAAAATCTGCAAATGGGCCGTTGCTATCGTCTGATTATTACGGCATCATATGGTCGTTCCTTGAGGGGAAAAGGGGGTACCCGAAATGCGAAAACCAAAAAACTAAGAAAGGAAAGTAGAGATGACGAATGAAGAGATGCTTGCGGCGTTCGCAAGGCGAGAACATGGGAAACTCGAGGAGGCTTTCCGAATCGACCAGATGCGCGAGGTTGTCCGCGAGATGCTTGATGCTGGCGGAACGGGCTTGCCCGTCAAGATCGGCTTCGACATCGAAACGGACAGGCCGGCAAGGGTCACGTTCCTAGACATAAGGGTTGAGACGGGAAACCTCCTACCGATGTTCGGGTCATACGGAAGTCGCGTGTGGGCAAAGGCCAGGCTCCGCAGCGTGACTGGCGGAAGCGAGGCCGGGACTTACAAGTCCATTGGCAAGAGGCATCTGCACAAGGACGAGCTTGCGCTTGTGCCGAAGGACAAGGCTGGCGATCTGCCGCTCGCCGGCGTGGGGCTCGAATGGGTGCTGTCTGGGCTTGGCAGCGATTCTGGGTGTAGGCAGTTCTTCGGCTGGCTCATGTTCAACGCGCCGCATTCGCCCGGCCTGTGGACCGGGGAGCGAGTGGACGGACGGAGGTTTGGGGAAATGCTCTGCAAGCTCGGATAGGCAGATCACGGCGGCCCTTCGGGGCCGCCAAAATTATTATCATAAATCTTCAAATGGGCCGTTGCTATCGTCTGATTATTACGGCATCATGTAGGCGTTCCTTGAGGGGAAAAGGCAGTACCCGAAAGGCGAAAACCGAAAACCGAAAAAGAAAGGCAAAGACGATGAAGAGAAAGAACAAAAAGATGGCGGCAAATGCCGAGGGCGTGAACGAGCCGGTAAGGGACTGGCTGCTCCGCGAGCATCCGGACGAGAAGACGATGATAGGAAGCTTCTCGAAGACGGTCACATTCGATGAGGTAGCGAGGCGAATGCGGGCGGGCGAGAATTTCTACGACATCTGCGACTGCGGCGAGTCGGTCCAGAGGGAATACTGCTTCGGTCGGATGGCCGAGCTTTTCGGAACGAACTACGAATACTGGTATCGCACATGGCTTGAGGGTAAGCCGCCGAAGTGCCTCAAGCCACGCGAACCGAAGCGGATGATCGGGAACTGCATCCTCATCACGCGCATCACCAAGTGAAGCCACAGGCGGCGGGCGGAAAGAACCGCCCGCCGCATAACCGAGAAAGGATTGACGAGATGAGTGGAGGCAAGACAGAAGATCGCAAGAGGCTGGAGATTGACTACCGCGTCGAGAAGGCGCGGCTGATCGCGGCCCGCGACATCGGCAATGAACATCTACGCGCGACGCTAGGACGCTGGCTCGAAAAACTCGGGCTGGACGAGCAGGCGTCGGTAGCCGACGTTAACTTGGGTCAGATCGCGGTAGTCGAGACCGCGCCGAATTGCAAGGGAAGGACGGAGCGGATTCATGTGTTCTTCCGTCCAGACTGGATGCGGCAGGGCACCCCGGCAGAGGAGAGAGTTCCGAAACTCCAGATAGACGTCCCGGCGCTCCGGGCGAGGGTTGGCCTTGAACCAGAGCGGACGGCGGCAGTCGTCGCTGGGCGGCTTGTGGAGAACATTGAGGAAATCGAGGCTGACCTCCGCAGGTTCGACTGGCTCTCCGCAGCCAAGGTCGAGGACGCCGTGCGAAACGCACGCAGGGCGCTCTCCGACTTCGACCGTGAGAACGGGAACGCGTGACGCCGGCGTTTATCGATAGGCGTCCGCAATCGCCCCTCATTTCGGGGGGCGAATTTATTTTAATAAATCTGCAAATGGGCCGTTGCTATAGTCAGACTATTACGGCATCATATGGGCGTTCCTTGGGCGGAAAATGGAGACGCTTCGGGACACATCAATAAACCAAACGAAAGGAAAAATCAAATGGAGACGAAGACAGACGAAATGAGCGCATGCCCTGACTTGAAGATCAAAAGAAGTGAAGGCGGCGGAGTGTGTACAACGTGTAAGCACACAGGCGAGAGTTGCCC
>CACZAK010000423.1 GCA_902779075.1 uncultured bacterium
CGAGAACGCCGTCGCCGCCTTTCGTATCTCGTTCCAAGATTTCATAACTGGACTGCTCCTAATCCGCCGAGAAGTATATCACAAATCACCGCCGCCGTGGGCAGAAAAAGCCGGCGGGGGGATTGACAAATGATGGAGAAATATGATAACATGGCGCACATCTTCTTCGGGAGACCAACGACGTTGAACGGTAAATCGCAAATGACGCCATTGTGGAGGCATGGAACGGCATCGGAAACGACGCCGCGTATAACCACGCACAGACGCCCTGTGGCGCGTCCGCGCATGGCGCAAATACCCCCCCCCCTCACTGCCTGACGGCGCTGGGACAGCGGGCATCTTGCCCGTTGCACGACATTTCGCGGAAGGACATCGGACTTCTGACATCGGACTTCGCAAATCGTCCGTTGTCAGAAGTCCGATGTCTTTTGCCAAACCTTAAACAAACCGCCCGCAAGGGCAACAACAGAGAGGGAAACAACAACATGAAAAAACAAACATGGAAAGCCGCAGTCTCGGCGGCAGCAATCTGCGTGGCGGCGTTGCCGTCGTGGGCGACTGTAAACAGGAACTGGGTAGGTGGCGGCGATGTGGACTTGGATGGACGCTACCTCATTTCCGCCGCGAACAACTGGGACAGCGGCGCTCCTGCTGCCACCGATAACCTGTTCATCACCAGTCCCGCCGCTATCGCGCTCACGAACGACACCGCTTTCACGTACAACGCCGTGCAGTTCAACTCCGGCACGTTTGAGACGCACGGCAATCTTTCCGTCAATGCCGGAAACATGCGCATCCCTGCGACCGCATCCAAAACGGCGTCCGTTCATTCATTCCGGCGGCACGTTTACGCTTTCCAAGAAGCCGATCTACATCGGATCGCATGACAGCACATCGTACACCAGCGAGATGGTGATCGACGGCGGAACGGTCTATGCGAGCTGTCCGAACTCCGGAAGCCACCGGTCCGTGATCCTCGGCTGGAAGGAGAAGGGGACAGGAACGGCGAAACTTACCGTGTCCGGCACGGGAAAACTTGTCGGGTCGAACCACATCTGGCTTGGACGCGGTGCTGCCGGAGAGCTGAACGTTAACGGCGGCGAAGTGTCGCTGCCCAACGGCAGCGTGTTCTTCTTCGGCGGAAGCATTGCCGAAAGCAATTTCAATGGCTACCAGACGAGCAAGCTCTACCTCAACGGCGGTGTCCTGAGCGTCCAGTCCGTAGGTTACGGCGCAAACCACGACAAGGCGAAGATGGGTATGTACTTCAACGGCGGGACGATTCGCGCCGTCAAGGACCATGACGACTTCATCGCGATACAGAACCACAACAACGGCCGGGGCAATGTGCGCGTCCTTGCGCCCGGCGGCACAATCGACACCAACGGGCACACGATCAACGTCCAGCAGCTCCTCGACCCGCCCGGTACCGGCACGTCCGGCGACCTGATCATCACCGGCGGCGGCACGTACAAGCAGACAGGCGCCACCGCGTACAACGGGCGCACCGTCGTGGATGGCAGCACGAAGTACATCAAGAACAACACGAGTTCAAACCTCAAGCTTGTCGTGAAGGGCGGTTCCGCGTTCCAGAACGCGGCGGCAATTGCAAGCCGCGTCGCGGGGACGTCGCTCACGTTCGAGGACGGCGCGAAGTTCATTGTCGATTGCGCAAACACGATCAACGGCGCTCTCAGCACCGCTGCGACGATAGACGTTCAGGGCGCGCTTGAGATTTCCTTCTCCGGCACGTTGCTGGAAAGCAATTCCGCGATTCCGATTCTCCGAATCACGGGGAGCGGCACGTTCCCGGCGGACATCCTTTCGCATGTCACGCTCGCCGCCGATGTGCCGTCAGGGGTGACGCTCGCGCTCTCGGACGACCTCAAGACGATCTCCTACAACTATGCCGTCCACGACTGGTACTGGACAGGCGCGGGCGACGGGCGGACGTTCGGCGACGGCGCGAACTGGCTGGGAGGAAACGCTCCCGGCGCGTCAAGCGATCTCCTCTTCGTCAGCGCGCCTGCGACAGTTGAGAACGACATCGACAATCTTTCCGTCGCGTCCATCACGTTCGCGCCCGCCTGCCCGTCCATGACGATTACGGGCAAGCAGATAACGATCACTAACGATGGCATGATCGAGAACCAGGGCGACGTACCGCAGACGTTCGCCGCGCCTGTCACGTTCCTTGGGGCGGTGAAGGCAAAGCACAAGATATACATGAAAGACCTGACGCTTGTGAACGAAGGCGGGCGTCTTGTGTTCGCGGGAGGCGTTACTTGTCCGCAATGGAACGTGTCATACGACAACAGGATGATGTGCGGACACTGGAACTGCACAAACTCGTCGATTGGCGTTTCCACGGCGACCAATCCGAGGACGACCGTTTACAAGAATTCTTCGCTGGTTGCGCGCGAGTTGACCGGCACCCAGGGGTTGTACATCATGCAGGGCGCAGCGGTGACGAACGAGACCATGACCGTGAACTCCTCGTGCGTGCTGTCCGCGAACGCCGGCGAACTTGTGGTGAACGGTCCGATCAATTTCCCCGCGACGTCTGCGGACAAGTGGACATTCAGCAACAGAGTCGGTCAAGAAGTCCCGCGTTTCAAGGCGAGGTCGATTGTGCTCAGCGGCAACTACAACGCCTCGCTCGGATACGCAGCAAGCGCCCCCGTCAACTGGTATCTCGGCGAGGGCGGGATGAACGTGACGGGAACACAGCACTTCTACATGCACCATACGGGCGACGTGCTCAACATCCATCCGTGGAAGTGTG
>CACZAK010000424.1 GCA_902779075.1 uncultured bacterium
GACGGGAGACATCACGATTCGCTACACCAGCCCCAAGAAGCTGCCGTTCTCCTTCGAGTGGACCGCCACGATCAATGTCGACGGCGCCGTTAGCACCACGCCATTGAAGTTCCTCTCGGAGCAGCAGTTGGCGGATGCCCACAAGGCCGACGTCGAAGAGGTGAAAAACGCCATTGGAGGAGGCAATTCCAACCCGGTGCGGAACGAGGCCGCGGAAAAGGCCGCCGAATTGATCGTTGCGTCAGCGGCGGACGACCGCGATCTGATGGATTTGCTGAAAATGGACAATTACCAGGTCGTCAAAGGCTTCGCGCGGGATTTCAGAAACGAAGTCCGCTCGCCTGACGAGATCGCCGTGCGGCTTCAGCGGGTAAAGGAAAATCTGGACGAGCTTCGCACGGCGACCAAGGGCGATCCGCGCCTTTTCCAGACCGGATTGAAGCATTTGGTGCTGTTCAACGGCGGTGCGCTGAAGAGCGGAACGATCACGCGGCTGTGCGAAATGGCGGCCAGGGAGGACGTAAGCGGATTCCAGGGCCTTTCGGAATCGTCTTCTCCAGAGGATATCTTCGAAGCGATGTGCAAGCTGGACCGTACCGTGAACAAACTGTGCCGGGAGTCGCAGATCCTGGAAAACTTCCACGAGGGCGGCGGGGACGAGGCCGCCGGCGTGAACAGCTTTATCGCGGGACTCGTCTTTGCGCGCTGCGACGACAAGGCGCTCGCCGGATTCAAGGCGGCGATGAAATCCGACAATGGGCAGCAGATGTATTCTGCAATGATGCAGCTGAGCGACGGCGACTTCCCCAAGGGGTACACGATTGCGCCACAGACCTGCAATGTGATACAGCATCGTGTTGCCCGTTCGCTCGGCCTGTCGTTCCACGAGGACACGTGGACCACGCTCCACACGGTGCTCGGACAGCCACCGGGGTACGACTCAACCAGTTTTTCGCAGCGTCCGGTCGAGGACGCGAGCTTCAGGAAGATAACAGATATCATCGTGAAGCACGTCGAAGAGGTGTACGGGTCCGAGCTTTATGACGCCCCGATCAATCCGTAGGCAATCTGATGAATGTTGCAATATGAGGAACCAACCATGGAACTGAAAGAACTGATGTCCGCCTTTGCGGAAAGACTCGGAATCGAGGGGATTGAAGTCAAGGACGGCATTTGCTCCATGACGATCGACGACATCCCGATGGAATTCACGGAGTCGCCGGGCGGAGAGGCCGTGATTGGCGTCGCCGTCATCGGCGAACCGCCGCCGGACAAGCGCGAAGCCTTCTACGAGATGCTTCTGCAGGCGAATACGCAGTTGTACGGGACGCAGGGCATCGCCCTGGGGAAATCGCCGGACACCGGCGAGATCATCCTGATTGGCGGTCTCCCGTTCAAGGGGCTGGAGTTGCAGGAATTCTGCAAGGATCTGGACGAGTTCGTCAGCAAGGCCGAGGAATGGCGCGAGACGGTGGAGAATTTCCGCCCCGCCGCTGAAGAAGCCGCCGTCCGTGACGAGGAAGCGGCCCAGTTTATGAAGTTCGGCGGGAACGGCCCCGGCTTCATCAGCGTCTAGGTTGAGAAGTTGAAAAGTTGAAAAGCTGAAGATTTTTAACACAAAGTGCACAAAGGGCATAAAGATAAGTGTGGAATCCGGTGTAATCACCCCGGCCGAAAGAAAGGCGCTCGGCCGATGAAATCGTGTAACCTTTCGACGCGCCGCGTGTAAAGAGTTTAGACAACCAAATAGGAGAAAAACGATGAGTGGACCAACAATCAGCAACTGGAACAAGTTCGACGCGAACGTGTTCAAAAGCATTTCGGGCGTTCCCGACGAGAACACGCAACGGCTCTAGGGCCGACCCGACCTGACGACAAACCCCGTGCTTTGTCGCTCGGCAACCTTTCAACCTTTCAACCTTTCAACCTTTCAACTTTTCAAGGAGTCAAACAAAGTTATGGCAATCAATCTCGCGAACCTCAACATCTCGCTCGAACAGTTCCAGAAGATGGCGACGGGCGACTATAACGCCGGCGAAGTGGCGCTCAAGAGCGAATCCAAGCTCACCAAGATCAACAACCACGTCCACCGCCTGGGAACTTGGCCTCGCACCGGACGAGACGGCCCCCAAGTCGCTGGCGGAACGTTCCATAAAGCCGTTGTCGCGCCAGCAGATCCGCGACATCATCGACCGCAACGCGGGTACCATCAACGCCACCCGCACCGAACGCGGGCAGAAGGCGTTCAAGACGTCGGCGCAGCTCTACGGGACCAACCAGACCACGCTGCACAACCTCGAGCAATACCGCCGCGCGGCGAGCGACTCCATCCGCCGCACCATGATGGAGTCGGAGGAGATCGCGAATTTCCAGAAAATCATCGAGGGCAATGCGTCGGAGGTCGCCGACGAGGACCGCCGCGAGATGCTGAAAACGATCCTCGCGCAGCGCGACGCGATCGTCGCGAAGGCGAAGGGCAACCCCAAGGCCGAGGGGGATTGCGTCCTGGAATACACGACCGAAACCGGGCAGAAGATCCTGTTCGCGAGCTCCAAGAGCGAGCGCGAGACCATCCGGATGCTCGACGAGGCGTATCTCCTCCTGGCCGGCGGCACGAATCTCAA
>CACZAK010000425.1 GCA_902779075.1 uncultured bacterium
CGCCTTGAGGATCGCGAAGATGTCGTCGCCTTTCGGCTTCAGCACCTGGTAATACTCGCCGGGAAGCTCGAGGGCCTGCCATCCCGCGAGCGCCTCCGAAACGCGGCGGCTCGCCTCGCGGCGTTCCGCCGCGCGAAAGTTCGCGGCAGCGCGTTGGCCAGAAGGTCGCCGAGATGCCTCATTGAGCAATTCAGGCGTCATTATAGTGGGGCGACCTTCGCCACGCGCCTCCGCAATATGCAGATTGCAATCATCATTTGCGGCCTTTGCGTTCTTTGCGGCTAAATCAGATCTGCGGCGGATGTGGCAAAGGCCGTTTCCAGCGGCATGCCCTGCCCGCCAATCAGATAGCTCTTTGACCGTGGATACTTTCGCAGAAATTCATGCATCCCTGAAACGCTGTCGACATCAGAGCTTTTCACCTCTATCGCGGCGATAGCATCGTCCCTTCGGAGCACGTAGTCAACTTCCTTGCAGCCGACGTTCCAATACAGGAGATCAATGTTCTTCCGACGCACAGAGGAAAGAAGCTGCGCACCGATTGCAGATTCGACGGCATGTCCCCAGCGTTCCGGGTCTGCGCGAATTGCACTGGGAGAACACGTCTGCATCGCCGTCCGCAGCGCATTGTTGCAGACCGCGAGCTTCGGACTGGACGCGCGGACCCGCACTGGCTCATCGTACAGCTTTTCGAGTCCCGTCAACAGCCCCGCCTCTCCCAGCAGCCTGAGATAGTGGGCAATCGTCGTCGTGTTGCCCGCATCCTGAAGCTGCCCGACCATCTTCTGATAGGAAAGTATCTTCCCCGCGTAAGTGCATCCAAGGGCGAATGTCTGACGCAGGAGTTCCGGCTTTGCGACCGTATCGAGGTTGAGAATGTCCAACGTGATACTCGGCTCAATGATGGCGCCGCGCACATACTGCTTCCAGCGAACCTCGTCCCCGCGCAGATCAGCAGCGCCAGGATAGCCGCCGAAAAGGATGTAGTCATCGAGCGAATAACCGAACGCCGCATGCATGTCCGCGAACGACCAATGCCAGACATCAATCATCTCAAACCGCCCGGCCAGACTCTCTTCAAGCCCCTTCTGAAGCAGCAGACGCGAACTTCCAAGCAGACAGACCTTCAACTCGACATGGTAGAAACTGTCCTCGTCCCACATCCTCTTGACAACCTCCGACCATCCCTTGATCTTCTGGATTTCGTCAATGATCAGCAGGTGTCCGCCATCCGCCTTGGCCCTCGCCCTTGCCGCATTCCATTCTGCGGAGAGCCAATCCAAAGGCGCATACCCAAGCCCCTCCGCCAGTTTGTAGGTGTACCCTCCGTGATACCCGGCAACAGCCTGCTCAACCGAGGTGGTCTTTCCAACCTGACGCGGCCCGGCAATCACTTGAATCCTCTTTCGCGGCTCAAGAAACCGCCGTAGAATCTCCTCTACAACCTTCAATTTATACATGATGACCTCAATTTCTATCTACCACTAACCACATTGAGCAAATTTACTCAATCCGATGTGCAATATAATATCATACCCTATGCTCAAAGTCAACGGGTCCGATTTATAAAATGCCTATCCGCACTAGCAACATTAGACCGCCATTATTTCACCACAGATCCAGTTGTCTCATCTTTGCCTTGTCGCACCCAGATGAGCTTGTCTGTATCATAGCCACGCCGTTGCGCCTCGGCGAGAAGTTCTGACTTCACGGTTTCAGACAGGCCTGGAGTGCGGGAGAGCAGCCAAAGGTAGTTCGCGCTGCCGCTGCCGACGAGTGCGTATGTATAGTCCTTGTCGATCAGCATCACGCGGTAATCGGCATAGAACGGACCGAAGAACGAAACGCGCAGAAGCGCGGGCGTGTCGGTCTTCTTGCCATTCCCAATCGCCGTTTTCGGCTTGCCGTTCTTGATTCCAGAATCGACGACCTCGATCGTTCCGTCGTCTTTTCCTGAGGGGACAGACCCCTTTTCCTCTACATGCTCTCTCATTTTTCCCTGTGTCCGAAGAAATGAAGCAAAACGAAACAAGACATCTGCACCACAACAAATGCGGACACAAGTCCGCAAAAGACCCAAATAACCAAAGCCAGCCAGACCACAGACCTTAGTTTTCATACGTATGACGAACACGCTTTCCGCGCCATCCGTCTCACGTGAAGTTTCTATGTCCTCTGTCTTCATGGAATACAATAGTGACCGGTTAGGGGATAGGCGAAAAGGACGTCTTCCTCCTGCGTGCCCGAGCCGATGTTGTGGATAGCAAGCGGAACGCCCGCCGCCGACTTCCTATCGCTGACGATCATTATGTGCGGCAACTTCCCGCCAACCATGACCGTCACAATGTCGCCAGACTTGTAGTCCGCCGCATTCTTGGACACGGGCAGCGCATACCCTTTCCGCTTGAAATAGCATTGCAGGTTCGGAACGCGCCTGTGGTCGATGTTCGCGTCAGGCGCTTTGAGTCCCCACATTTGTGGGTACTTTGAAAAGCTTGTCTTCATGTCTTCATGCACAAGCTTCTGCAGGTCGATCTTCCGCGCGTCGCGCAACACCCTGATGATGACGTCCGTGCAGACGCCGCTCTCCCTCGGCACGTCGCCGCCCGGATAGCCAATCTTCCTATATGTCGGGTCGTATCCGACGGTGACGCCAATCTGACGCCGCGCCGCCACCACGACATCGGTCTCGCCAGGAGCGGAAATCAGCTCATCGATGCGCGGCTTGTATTCTTGAATCGGACTCATGATGCAACCACGCTGGACTTCCTTTTGACCTCTCATATAGGCTAGCAACAATTGGAGGTCGAGCAANNNGAAGATGCGGTCAAGGGAGGCATCCTCGCCCTCGCCATATTCGACATTCTCGAAGCACGACGGCAAGCAAGGAACTGTCCATGGCTCTTCCCATTCTACCGGCACCCAATCTGCAGGATCGCCTGCCGCCTTTGGAAGAATCCGCATTTTCATGCTTCTGTCCGCATGCCCTCTGGCTGGATCCTGCAAATCTGGGCGAAGCCTTATGCAGACATTGTTGCCTAGGATGTTTCCGTCGGCGTCAATATATTTGGCATTCACCCAATAACGGTGCCCAATCGGAGCAACGGTCCAATGATCTCCATTCTTGTATCCTGTTTCTGTTTTTACAACTTCAATTCTGTCACCTTTTCTCCAAGGCGTCTTTTCCGGATAGTATCTGACCGTCGCATACCTTGGCAGTTTCAGCTTCTCCGCGCTGACGCAGTGGCGGCAAAGGACAGACTCGTCAAGCGCGGCATCCAATCCTAGTTCGCGAAGAGTTGCGCATCCTTTGCGAAGCGTCTCGACCGTCGTGCGCGGCTCGGTGGACTTTCGGTAATGCGTTGTCTTCCCGCACTTCTGGCAGACATAGGTATAGTCCTCAATTTTGGGCGGAGCAAGCTTCCCCTCTGCACCCCAAACCACCATCAGCGCAATTGCGGCAAACACCATCTTCGAGTTCATTTCGTAGCCCCTCTCTTAATCCTGTAAATCTTGTCCAAAAGCCTCCTCGCGACGGTCCGCGCAACCGGCAACTGGCTTGCCTGTATCGCTATCTACGACTATTCCCTGCGTGGCGTAAATGTGCTGACGTATGTGAGGGACCGGAAGTATGCACCCTGCCAAGCAGAGCGCACTCACTGCAATTGCCATTACTTTCATGCACGTTTTCATCGTGTTTATTCCGCATTTCAAGGCAATTCCTTCACTTGTGGCAGGAAACACATGAATTCTATATGGACATTCATACCCACGATACGGCTCATTCTCGTCAGGAATGGAGCGACATGCAGTCAGGCACCAAAGTGGAGGATCGTCGCATGGCGGCTCGAACTTAAGCATTTCGGAAACGAGAAATACGGCGATTGAGCGGTTGTCAATCTTCGCGTCCGCCGATTTGTAAATTGTCCGCACGCGTGTTTCCGGCGATAGTTCAAGCCTCATATAGTGCCGCATTTGTTCGTCCCAATAACCGCCGTCAATCGCCATAACGACATCCAGCAACGACTCATCAGAAGGTCCCTCAAGAAACCGGCTGTAGAGCTTCGCTGCACCCAAAAGCGCAATCTCAATTTCCCTGCAGAGGTTGGGATACCATTTGAGCGGCGAACGCTCCAGTTCGGGCTTCCGCCCGTTGCGCATGTCGTATGGCGCGATTATGACCGAGACGTTATTGATTCCAACGGCGTTGGCGAGATAGAAGATGTCCTCGATCGCATCGTCGCCGACGGGTACGCACCCGATTGTAGCCGCCTTGCCGTGGATCATGATGTCGCCGCCGAGATTCGTTCGCCCGTCCGCTTTTGCGCGCGCCCTATCCGATGCGCTCGGGTATGTCACCTTGAGCGAAAGATAGTAGCTTGAATTCGGGTTCAGATATCCAATTCCGTAGATGCCCTCCGGGATCTGTCCGTCGCCCTCGCGCAGCTTCGGGCCGAGCGTCCCGCTGAAGGCCGTCATCGGATAGATGCGCGGAGCTTTCCAGCCAGGCGCGTGGACTTCGACAGATCGCTCGTTCTTGAATACGAGTATCCGCAACTTCCCGCCCGCGCTT
>CACZAK010000426.1 GCA_902779075.1 uncultured bacterium
GCTTCCGACCGAGCGCGCCCAGAAACTTTGCGCGGGTCTCTTCCGCCACGAGGTCACACGCCCCACGAAATTCCATGACGAGTTCAAGGAGGCGTTTGGTCGCCCTGTTTACGAAGGGCTCAGAAAACTCCTTGCGATGAAGGTGAAGGATGAAGAGCGGCTGGAGCTTCTCACGACATCGATCTGGGCGCAGGTTTCGGTGTATGCGCTTGCGGACGTCAAATGGCACAAGTCCTTCCGTCCTGCGGGCATCGACAATCGCGCTTGGGCAGAGAAGGTCACGGACAGCATCTGCGAACAGGTGTTTTTAGCCACATCCGCCTACGCCAAGGCTTCGGCGGACAAGAAGAACACAAAGGCCACAAAGGAAGAGAAATGAAGAGATGGATATCTATGGTCTTTGTAGTCGTCGTCCTGCTATCGGCAACGACTAAGCTTTTTGGCGCATTTGATTCGCCTCGCTCAGGCGAGATATTTCAGACGACGCGAGAGGGCCCTGGGAAAGCCGCGATTGGGCTGATCTACTTTGGTATGATAATACCGCCGTTGGGTATTGTCTCGATACCTGCTGGGATTGTCGTGGCGGCGGTTGATGAACTTGTTGTTTCGCCGGTTATTGATCTCGTCTGTTTGCCATATGACTTGATGCAGGAGCGGCATGGATTTGTGATTCGCGTTCGGGACTCCGATGGCAGGCCGGTAGAAGGGGCGTCGTTCTGGTCATGGCTTTCGACCAACAGCATTCTGGAGGACACAATAAGAGAAACGACCGACGCGAACGGAGAGATATTTGTGCCGAAGCTTAACAGGGTGTTGTTCAGTCGCGTGGAAATAAGGAAGAATGGTTTTTACGACTACAGGGAATACGATGGGACACAGCACTACAAGGTTTACGAGAAGGCACCGGGCGATGACGGGCGCATCGTCTTCGATTTCACTATTAGGCGCAAGATTCGCTCCGTGGGGAAGATCGAGAGCCAATTGGGGTGGCCGGATGCGTTGCGTTTCAAGTCGGCTGACCTATACTACGACTGTGAACTTGGTGACTGGCTTCCGCCGTATGGCAAGGGCAAGACGGCGGATCTGCTCGTGAGTCAGAAGGTCGAGGTAAAGGATGATGCGAAGCCGCGAAACGCCTATCGCATTGCCAGGGAGTATTCGACGGTGGGTGCGGGAAATGGGTTTGTCGCTGACGACTGCAACTGGTACGACGGATTGCATGGCTGTTACGAGGCGCCATCCTGTGGCAAATATGCGCCGTCTAAGGTTGGATGGGTTTCTTGCTGGCGGTGGAATGGCGCAATTGGCTCAGAGGGGTCGCAACGCATTGATCGCAGCAAGTACATGATTCTACGTCTTCGCACCAGGTTTGGCGAAGACGGCAAGGTCATAAGTGCGCACTACGGCAAGCTCCTGTTCCCCACCGGATGGGGGTGCGACGCCTATACTGTGTTCGTGCGCGATGAGAATGAGCGGTGGATGGAATAGAATTTATAGAAAGGGATACAACGATGTTCAAGGGTCTTTTTAAATCGGCGGCGAGGATAATCGCAATCGTGGTCGTGCTGTTGCTCCTGATTGGCACGGGGTGCATCAATTCGCTGATGTTCCATCCTGTGAAGGGCAGATACAATGCGACTACGAGGGGGTATGTCGACATTGGCACGAATGGCGTGAAGGTGGCGGCTATTGTCTATGGCCCAGAGCATGGCAAGAAGGCGATTATCCGCTGCCACGGCAACGCCGAGGACGCGCTGTCGACGCTTGATATGCTTGAGCCGCTTCACCGGCTCTACGCCTGGCTTATCGAGAAGCGTGGCTTCAAGCCAGAGGATATTATCATCGACGGCTTTTCCATTGGAACTGGTCCCGCTACCGAGCTTGCGGCGACGCGTCCTTGCGGCGGGCTGATCCTAGAGGCACCGTTTCTCTCCGCGCCGCGCGTTGTCACTCGTGTGCGACTTCTGCCGGTCGATCCGTTTCCGAACTTGAAGCGCATCGGCGATGTGAAGTGTCGCGTGCTGATGATTCATGGTACGGGTGACAGGGTGATTCCGTATTCGCGAGCCGAAGCGCTTTGTCTCAGTCGAAGACGGCGATCATAACACGCTCGTCGACGACATGGGCTTTGACAACTACTTTGAGCTGATCAAGGAGTTTGTGGATGAAAAGTAATTCTTTTATGCCGATTTATGTGACCAACTTCTTCGGGACGCTCAACGACAACTTCCTGAAGACGCTGGCGAGCTTTACCGTCATCGGCTGGCTTTCCGACGAGCGCGTGAAGTCGCTTGCGATGGGCGTCACCGCAGGGGCGCTGGTGCTGCCTTATATCCTTTGCTCGCCGCTTGCCGACCGACTGACAGCCGTCTTGGAAAAGCGCCGCATCGTGAGGTTCGCCAAGTGGGCAGAACTGCCGATTATGGCCGTTGCGATAGCGGGCTTCGCCATGAAGTCGCCTTGGCTCGTCATCGGTGCGATACTCCTAATGGGGCTTCAAAGCTCGCTCTATTCGCCCGCAAAATACGCGCTCGTCCGTGACATCGGCGGTGAGGCGCGCATCTCTACTGGCATGGGCGGAATGGAGGGCGTCTCGTTTCTTGGCGTCTTGATGGGCACTGTCGCGGGGGCGGTGGTGTCCGACATGGCCGGCACCACGCTTCGCTATGCTTGCCTCGCCGGCTTTGCCGCGCTTGGCCTTGTTGCGAGCTACACCGTTCACGCGAAGGAGGAACTCAACCGCGCGCTTCACGCAGTGAACCCGATCCGCTATATCGCCCGCGCCTACCGAATGGCCGGGCGCTACGACGGGCTCAACGCCGTCATCTTCACGCTCTCCATTTTCTGGTGGGGCGCGGCGATGCTCCAGATGGGGCTCCTCGTGTATGGCAAATCGGAGATTGGCCTCAACATCGACGCGAAGGAAACGGGTGCGCTTCTTTGCGCCGCGGCGGTCGGAATCGTCATGGGTCAGATCATCGCCGGGTTCGTCGACAAGAAGCGTTTTCTTCTCGGTGCGACGCTTCTCACGGGCTGGATCGCCGCGGCACTTTTCGCGGTACTCTACTTCGCGCCACTTTCGCCTGTGTGGTTCGGCGTTGTGCTGGGGCTTTTGGCGTTCGACCTCGGAATCTTCAAGCTGCCGTTCGACGCCGAGATTCAGAAGGTCGTGAAGGGCCCGAAGCTCAACACGATGCTCGCCTACTTCAACCAGGTGTCGTTTCTCTTCATGCTCGCGGCGAGCGGATGCTACGCGCTCGTGAGCTGGGCGTTCGGTCCGAAGGCGTTTCTGCTGCTGCTCGCGATTGCTTTTCTCGTCGCGCCGTTTCTTTTTGTGTTCAGCTATAGGTCTGTGCTGCTTTATGTCGGCCGCTGGGTCTTTGCCTGGCGCTATAAGGTGGAGATTGATGGATTGGAGGAAGTTTTGGGAAACAACATAAACAACGGTAAAAACAACTTTGTAGAAGAGCCGGGCGCAACTCGGCGCTCGCTTCAAGGGGCGGATATGCGCCCGGAGATAAAATCGCCGCGCAGTTGCGCGGCGACAGAAAAGAAGTTGTTTCAAGTTGTTCATGTTGTTTTCAACCAAAAACTAAAACCGCTCTTCTCGTTTTGCCAAACCATCCGGCGATGGTGGATCCGATGCTTGTGGGCGTAACGTTCTGGAAGACTCCCCTTAAGCCGCTTTCGGACGAGCTGTTTTTCAAGACAGGAATCGTCGCTCCGCGCGTTTTGAAGACGCTTGGCGCAGTGGCTGTCCCGGACCTTCGCAAGCACCGCACTGCGCAAGGGGCGACGATTGCTCGCGGTCTTGGCGACATCGTGAAGTCGACGCTCGAGGATGGCGGCAATGTCATTTTCTATCCGTCTGGCCACATCCAGACCGAGAGCGAGCACGAAGACATCGGCACTTGGGGCTCGATTTGGTCGCGCAAGGGGCGCAAGACCTCGCCCTCGTTCGTGCCGACCTTCATCAAGAGCGTCTTCCTGTGGTTCTTCTGGGCGCCGTTCGTGCCGCGCCGCCGCGTGACGATGCATGTCGAGGACCTGACCGACCGCGTGAAGGAATGGTCGAGCTTGACGCGGCTTGAGTTTAACCGAAAGCTTGAGGAGTGGTACAACGCGGAGTGATTTTAGCCGCAAAGAACGCAAAGGACGCAAAGTGTTTTTAGACAGGATTAACAAGATTAACAGGATTATGGGAAATGAAAGGGAGTCTTAATCTTGTAAATCCTGTAAATCCTGTCTAAAACAAAACCGGAGGAGAAACGAAAATGAAAAAGCCAATGATCATAGTTTCAGCAGCGTTGCTGTGGTGCGCGTTGCTGTTCATGATGCTGTGCAGTGGATGCGCATGGTTGAATGGAGACAGGGGAAGCCCTTCGGCTAACTGCCATGAGATTACGCTCGCAAATACATTCATGACGATTTGCGATACCGAATATTCACTGACGACGAACAACATTCCGTTTGCGCTTATGTTGAAGCGAAGCAACACGCCGTATGAATTTGCTTTTAACTTATCGACTGATTCTGTGTTGCGTGTCGAGATTGCAGGAGTGGAGTTCGCATTTACCAACCGTGTGGTGACCATGCGAGGAGCTGATGTGACGGGAATTAAAAAGATTGAGAATTTCACTGATGGGATGGATTTTTGCAGTGGATGGGTTAAATTTGACATTGGCAACGACCGAGACCATTCGCTGTCTTTTATGTTTAGTGCTGCACCCGGTCGTCTTGCCAAGCCAAGCTATGTGTGGTATTATCCGCCGAACGCAGAAAATGCTCCAGGATCTGTTCCGTTCCGAATACTGGAGTGCGTTGGCGTAAATATTCGCCATCTGTCAAACTGGTATGATTGGTAGGAATTTGAAAGGATAAATGTCAATGCTGAAATCAATCGTGAAATCGATGTGCCGAATCGCGGGATGCATCATTGTTCTGACGATGACGGTAATGGCGGGTGGATGCATAGGCAATACAGCCTATTATTTGGAGAGTGCGGGGCGTTTCCGGTCCTGGGACGAACTTAATGCTGAGGCGTCGCGCGTCTGCCATGTAGCCGACAAAGAGCGTGGTGCGCAAGTCAATGTTCGCGACACGGACCATATCGCTCCCCCAGAGCCGAAAGCGGACATCAGTATCCAGTCGTTGCTCGAGCCATTGACTCTTACCCTCGTCCCTGCGCGTTTCTGCTCAATACACGTCTGGGAGGCCAGGTGTGGCGACTGGACACGGGAGATACAGATAAGGGAGATAAGCCATGAATCGCTTTGGCCGACAGGCGTGATTCCGGCTTCTTTCGGTGCGGATAGGCGCGTAATCCATTGCCTGGACACGAACAAGGCGTTCAAAGCGGAGGAGGCATTTGCAAAAGACATTGCCCGTGCGCTTTACAGCGTGGATACGAATGGCTCTCCAGATGCCGAGAGGGAACAAACTGATGAATACTCGACTGACATTTGCACGAACTGTTGTGCGGAGGTCTTTAGACAGGATTAACAAGATTGACAGGATTTTGGGAAAAGGAAGCAACATTCTTAATCTTGTAAATCCTGTAAATCCTGTCTAAAACAAAACCAGAAACCTATAAAACCTGTCTAAAATAAAACAAAGCTTAAAGGAAGGGAGAAAACATGAAAAAGATAATGACTGCCGTTGTTGGCTTGATGCTGCTGGGCGGGTGCAAGATGAAGGAGTTTTCTTCGTCGCCGTTCTACGAAGGAAACGAAGTGAAGTTCACTGGCGCGGTCGAGGATCGCGTCAACCTGTGGCCGGTCGCGTACTACCGCGAGCCCGTCGGATCGCTCGCCTGGCCGCTC
>CACZAK010000427.1 GCA_902779075.1 uncultured bacterium
CGAAACAAGCACCCTAGTGCCCCTTACGACCGGTTTGCCGTGGCAAACCGCCGGATTCATTTCAATTCTGTCGTTTAAGACATACACGGCAAACTCCTATTCTTTGTTTCTGAAACGCCGTAATTATACTAAATCCTTCTACCGATTACAAGTAGGCAAAAATTGGGCAGGAATGAAACAAGAATTGCCTTTGTCAATTTCTGCATCCTTCATCTACTCCTTTCGCTTGCCGCCGCAGGGCGCGTTCCGCCCCGCGTTTCTTTACTCATACACCATCAAGCGAAATACTTGTCAGAGTCGCCTTGATTTCCTCGTCCGTCGGAGGATTGTCAATCAGATATTCCACCGCTTCCGAGGAATCAATGTCGTCGAAATACGAGAGCTGCGCCCTAAACAGCTTCTCAGAGAACAAGTCGCCAAATATCTCATTCGCGCGCTTCACCACTTCATCAAGCGCGAAATGCCGCGTCAGGAGGAAATAAAGGTCAACGTAGTCCTTCCATTTCGAACGCCGTCCCAACGCATACGCCTTCATCGCCGCGAGAGTAATGAGCGACGGCATCCTGAACACATTTGCAAACCTATCCTCTGCCGCTATCGGGAACGGATACTGGAAGAACGTGATCTTCACCCCGTTGACCAGCAGGTTCATCTGCTCCTCAACCCGGCGCGTCACTTGGCAGTCGCGACACGCAGCGGAAATCCTGTCGAGGTTCTTCTTGTGGTTGATCGGCGTCAACTTGAACATGTCAAAGTCTATCGAACGGCGATGCCCGATGTGCAAGGCTATCGCCGTGCCGCCGACGAGGTAATACTCGCGGCGGAACTGCGCCATCAGCGGCAGCAGCCCTCGTTGGGCGTCGTTTAATGTCTCGTCATGCATATTTCCGCAAAGCCAATGTAAAGAAGTGCCGTATTTCGGGATGATAGTTGCCAGCCTGACGTCCCTTGGCGGAGAAGAACACTTGCGCAAGGCGCTTAGGGGTCAGTATCCGCTTCAACTCCCTGTAGTCGTCCAGAGTCCCGTCATTGAGGACGGTCTCGACCAGCAGTTCGTCACTGATATTGCGCTTCTCCCTTTCGGGCGTATACCAGAACATGTCGCTGTGCGCGTCTATGAATCCTTCTCTCGTCATGACCATTCTGACCTTTAATCCTTTCGCCGCATATTATACCATAATTTCCCGACCGCCGCAGGGCGCGTTCCACCACCCGTACCCGCGCCATCGTGCCCGACATCAAAGCCGTTCGCAAAAGAGGTAATGTCTGCCATTAGCTTCGACAATGGATATTAAGTAACTCGTACTACTATTGCAATGCACGATCCGCGCATCGTCCGGCAACGCGACATCTATGTGAGAACGTTTCATAATGCGACGATAATGATTTATCGCCTTATCTGCACCTCCAAGGTTCCGAGGTGAACCAGAAGAGAACCGCCCCTTGTCCAACTCAACGTCAGAGATTGCAAACACCGCAATGGTCTCGCGTTGGGAGATTCCGCCGAGGAAACTCAATTTGTCGCGCGTAATCGCCGTCGGGGTACAGATGGTCGATTCAACCCACTTATCACTGGGTACCGACCACTTGTCACTGGATTCCGCCGTCATACTTCTCGGAAGACTGTATATGATAAAACAGAAGAACGCCACACAGCATAACAGGAACTGCCCACAACCTCGCCCCCATTTACAGCGCGAAAGCGAAAAAAGCATGGCCATGCCAACATTCACAAGCGCAATCAGCATCAAGACATGAAGAATTTGTGTAGGCCATGCGACAACATCTTCGAAGTCGCTGTTAACCAACTGCAAACCGCACAACACGAAGGTAACGACGGCAAACACAGCCATCGCACCATACCACGTGCCATACATAAACCGCCTCAAGCTGCCGAGAATGTTTTTCGCAACGTTTGCCATCCTTCACCTACTCCTTTCGCTTGCCGCCGCAGGGCGCAGTCCGCCCGCGCCACAGTCGTGCGGTAACGTTTTCCCCTGTAATCGCCGAAACAATGCCTCTACAGAAAGTTCCGCAGGCAATGGGTAGCTTCCAGCACTTCCTTCGTATGACTTCGGATAAATC
>CACZAK010000428.1 GCA_902779075.1 uncultured bacterium
AGCCGCGCCGTGCCGTTCGTATCCATCCCCGCCGCGACGCGCTGGAGAAGCCTGCACGTGCCGTTCGTGTCCACATGCATCATGACGCTCATCTTCAGCGTTCCGCCGGCCTTCACGGGGGTCGGCGTCTCGTCGTTAAGCCCGGAGACCTGCGTGAGCGCGATCTCGCCGATCCAAAGCCCTACCGGATAGGCGACGGTGTCCGCCGGCGCGTCCGCCACGGCGATCGGAAGCCGCACGCGCATCTTGCTGGCGCCGAGGTCTTCAATCGTCAGGATTGCGCCGTAGGTGATCCCATTGTCGAGTTTGGAGCGGTCGATCTTGAAGACCTGTTCCGAAATCGCGTCCGACGCGAGAGAAACCATCCATTCCACGTTCTCCTCGACATTCGTGTAGTCCAGTTCACTGATTGCATCGACGCGCGGCAGACGGCGGAAGAGAGACTGCGGCGGCAGCGGCGTATCCGCGTCAAGCGCCGAACGCTCCATCGTAAAACGGAACGTGTGGTTCGTCGTGCCGCAGTTCCGTATCCGAACAGACGCGAAGTTCTCATCCGCGCCGAAAACGAGTCCATCGCCCTGCACGCCGATTACGCCTGGCCACTCTGCGTCCTTCGTCGCCGTGAGCGCATACGCCTTGCCGCCTTGCATCGTCACGCGCGCGTTGAGGAACTTGCTGAAGGTGGGCTCGGACTCCTTCGTCCCTTTGATCTGGTAGGCAATGCCATTGGCGGTGCCGAATGGTCCCTCGCCAAAATACGCCTTAGCTGTCATTGAGGCGTTCGTGTCCGCCGAAACGCCCACAAGGTTCATGAAACCGGCGTCGCCAGCGGTGGCACGCCAAGTCTGTTTGGGGGGGGACGGGACGCCGACGAACGTCTTCGACCAGGCATTTGTCGCATAGATCATATAGACATGGCCACCTGAGAGTGCGCCCAGCGTGGACGCCACGTCGTCGCCAGCCACCCACACGTGGTAGGATAGCGGCTTCTGGGCGATTTCCGTTCCATCGTC
The DNA here is from genome assembly GCA_902779075.1 of uncultured bacterium. The sequence goes on from CACZAK010000428.1 coordinate 1,014, forward strand.
CGCGAGCTGACGCGTCGATGAATAGGCGTCGGACTGGTACGACGCGACGCTCTTCACCGGCGCGCCCTCGAAGAACGCATCGCATAGGGCGTTCGTCGGAGTTGACTCAAGGTAAATCGCATTCCATCCGTTCTTCAGCGTCATCGTTTCCATGATGTGCGTCGCCTGCGCCGGGAGCGACACAAGAGACATAAAGGACAGAAGCGACAAGTATCGTGTAATCTGTTTCATAACTTTAAACTTTCAACTTCAAACTTCAAACTTTAAACTTCAAACTTTAAACTTCAAACTTTACTTCGCCTCCAGCTTGAAGAACTGGCTTGTCGCCCCCTCGGCCGGCACGACGTAGATGGTCGCGAGACCCACGTCCTCCTCGTCGGCGGACGGCATTATCTGCTCGTGCTCTGAGTCCGTTTCGGTCTTCTTGACCTTCTGCAAGGCCCACTCGGGATTCGTGAGCGAAAGCGTCGTCTCCACGCCGTAGATGTGGCCACCAACATACTCGAAGCTGAGCGAGTTCAGCATATTCTGCGCTCCGGCGTATGCCTTGATCTCAAGCTTGTCGTCCGGATTGAAAGGATCCGTTCCGGCGCGGTATTCGTTGTAGTTCGACACGCCGTCATGGTCGTAGTCGGCAAAAGGATCGTAGTCTTCGTCCTCTATCCCTTCGTCCTCCAGCATTGCGGCAATCGTATCGACATATTCCGCCGGCACGTTGACCGTGGTGCCTGCGGAATTCGTGTAGCTTTGCATGTTGACGAACTCCAGCGCGAGCGACGAGACGGCGTTGGCATTGCCAACGGTAATTGGACTTGCCGCGAGCGCAAGCCCCGTCTCCTGAATGAGGACGCAGTTGAGCTGGTCGCCGACGGCCGCCGTCGAATCCGTGGCCGTCGTAGAAAGCGGTATCTGCAGCACGAAGTTGTAGCCGTCCGCCGACGGGTTTGCCACAGGCGTCGAGGCGATGACCGTTCCGTTCGTCGCGACAGCCTGTATGGTCACTGCGGCGGACGAGGTCAGCACATTGTTCTGCCAGTCCTTGAGCGT
>CACZAK010000429.1 GCA_902779075.1 uncultured bacterium
AGCCATCATGCACCAGATGCCGAAGTGCGTCTTGTCCTCCTCTTTGGCAAGTCCGCGCCCGACCTCGAGCATGTCCATGTCGTTGAACGCACCGGGGCCGGCATAGGCCGACAGGTAGAGCGCCTGGTGGATGATGTCGTTGACGCTCGACCACCTGGGGGAGATGTCGTGGCTCATGCGCCATGAACTGCCAATCTCTCCAACCCACGTGCCGGGGTAGTCCCAGCGGCAGATGTTGATCCTCACGCCCGGCTTCACGGCGTCAAACGCCTTGCGGATGATGGTGTAGCGCTCCTTCGCGTCCATGTCGACTCTGGCCGTGTTGCCGCGCTTCGTGCCGCCGCAGAAGTCGATCTTGATGAAATCGAAGCCGAGCTCGCCGAAGAAGTACTCGGCGTCCTGGCGCTCGTGGTTCCAGAGCCCCACGCCGATTCCCATCTTGTCGTTGTCGAAGATGCTGCCGCAGGTGTTCTCGCCGCCGTCGGAGTAGATGCCGGCCTTGAGCCCGAGCGAATGGATGTGGTCGACGACGGGCTTGAGTCCGTTGGGGAAGCGCTTCGGGTGCGTCTTGAGCCGTCCATTCTCGTCGCGTCCGCCGAAATAGCCGTCGTCGATGTTGATGTATACGTACCCGCACTTGTCGAGCTCCAGCTCCTTGACAAGGTCGGCGTGGTGCTTGATCGTCCCCTCGCTGATGTTGACGCGGAATGCGTTCCACGAGCTCCAGCCCATCGTCGGGGTCTCGACGTCCGCCGCTCCGGACTCGACGACAAGAAAAAGCACGATGGCCGAGAGTATGTATTTCATGTTCGTTTCCCTTACTTCACTTCACCGACGAAGATGCGTTCTGCGACTTGGACTCGCCGCCAGTCGGCTTGAAGTTGCCGAGAACGGCCACTTGGTTCTCGCCCGGCGGAATAAAGCCGTGCTCCGAGCCCTGCACCCAGCTGATGGATTTCTTGCCGGGAACGGCGTTATAGTACAGCGCAAGGCCAGACGGCGGGCAAGTGTAGTCGCCGAGTCCGGCGCGTGTGATTTCGACAGGGCACTTCGCGCGGCGAATGTGGTTCACGGCGTCGTAGTAGTCGAGCCCCTTCCCGTAGGGGATGTGCCAAGGCCCACGCAGGCGTCCGCTCTTCCCTTCGGGCATGCCGAGGTCGCAGCCCCAGGTGATCGACGGGCGCGCAAGCGTGACGCCAAGCCCGAGTCCTGCGGCCCAGCTCGTCTGGAGTCCGCCCTGGCTGCCGCCTTCGGCGATGAGCGACTTCCCGTTCCATTCGGGAAGCGACTTCACGTACTCGATCGCGCGCATCACGCGAAGCGCCATACCGTTGAAGTAGCACGTGTCAGGATCGGCGTTCTCCTTCGCGTTGAAAACATATCCCTTGCCAGAGGTGTTGATCGACTTGAAGAATCCGTCGTAGTAGCCATGGTGATGTCCGAGCTCGTAGCCGTGCGCGTTGATCTCGAGGAATATCTCGCGGTTCGCGACGCAGGGACCCGCCGCCCAGTCGGGACGCGCCTGCAGGTAGGCTCCGTAGCCCTGAAACGCGACGCGCGCGCCGCAACTCTTCTTCGCGGCACCCTCGGGGATGTAGAGGTAGCCGGTCGCAGGACGCGGCCCCGCGCACGCGATGGAGACCGCGTAGACCTTGCAGCCGCCGACAGTCGCGACTTCCTTGCGCTCGGCTGAAAGCGGCACCTCGGCGAGGCGCGCCTTCTGCTTCTTCCAGTAGGCGTCGAAGTCCTTCGGCTCCGGGTTCTCCATCGCAATCTGATCGACGGCAACGCCCGCGCCGCCGTCAAAGAACACGGACTTCTCCTTGTACCAGTTTTCGCAGCCAGGCGCGGGCTTCGAGCGCTGCACCCACCATCCACCACCGCCGACGACACGGGCCTCGAGACGGACGAAGCCTGCGCGGTCCATCTTCGTCGTGACGACGCATGTCTCGCCGACCTTGAGGGGAGTCTCGCCCTCCTTCACAAGGCCGTCATCGCCCGTCCGTTTCCAGCGGACACGGTAGCGGTTGTCCTTCGGCACTTCGGT
>CACZAK010000430.1 GCA_902779075.1 uncultured bacterium
TGAACGGCTCGGCGAACTCGGCCGGACTTGCGGAACGGCGGAATCGTGCACCGGCGGAGGCATCGGGAGCGCCATAACGGCAGTCCCGGGCTCAAGCGCGGTTTTCATGGGTGGCGTCATCAGCTACGACAACTCCGTGAAACAAGGTGTCCTCGGCGTGTCGCCCGAAACGCTCGCGACCGTTGGCGCAGTGAGTCCCGAGACGGCCGAGCAGATGGCGCTTGGCGCACGCAATGTGCTGAAAGTCGACTATGCCGTTTCCGTCACCGGCATAGCAGGCCCAGGCGGCGGCAGCGCCGAGAAGCCGATCGGCCTCGTTTGGTTCGGAATCGCAACGCCCAATGGCGTGAAGACCGAGAAGCACATCTTCCCTGGCGATCGCGCCGAAGTGCGCGCAGCAGCAGTGGAACACGCGCTGTCAATGCTCCTCGCCGCGGCGGAATGACGACCCAAGCCGCGCTCAGTCGCCGTGGAAAGGATTGCCCGACGAGGGGCCGAGGGCGCGGAGGTAGACGAAGAACCCGAAGTTCCAGTCGTGCTCGTATATCGAGCCGTCCACGCGCTTGAAGTCGTTCTCGTAGGATACGCTGAAGCGGAAGCCGAGGCAGTCCGTGCGGAAGTCAACCCACGCGCCGATCTCGTCGAGCTCGCCCTCTCGGCAGTCCCAGCGGACATAGGGGCTCCACGCGATGGCGTCGCACAGCTCGTGCTCGAAGCCGACCTCGAGGAACTGGAACTTCGCCCAGTTCAGGTCTTCGTTGCGCATCGTCTCCTTGGAGACGGTGGGACCACTTGAGATCGCCGTAGGCGAACTCGTCGTTTTCCGTGTCGTACTCAAGGCGGGCGGAGAGGCTGACACCCTCCGACGGCAACCAGCGGACGCGGACGCCAGGCACGAATATCGGGGCATCCTCGCCGTAGTTCGGATCCTCGAGGTTTTTCACGAGCCGATGGTATTTGTTGCCCGCCGTGTAGGAGGTGTCGTTGAACTGCACTGCACAGTAGACGTCGAGGTCGAGAAGCGTGCGCGAAAGCCCGCCCTCCTCGGACTTGCGCAGCGCGTTGCGGATGCCGGGCGTAACGCCGTACCACGAATACGGCAGATTGCGTGAACGGCCCGCGAACTGGTCGAGCCAGTCGCTGCTTGAGTCAAGACTGTCAAAGCGGTAGATCCTCTCGTCCTTCTTTGTACCGGTGACATTGGCCTCCTGCGCAAGCATGTCGAAGTACGGCTCCACGACGTGGGTGACCCCGTTGTCGAAGTCGGCGGTGCCGCGCGCGGCGAACGTCACGCCACCCTCGACGATCGTGCGCCAGGCGTCATTTCCAGTAGATCCCGCGCGCATGTCGGGAGCGGCCATGTAGCCCGTGTCGCTCCAGTACGTGCCCCTCAGTCCGAAGCGCGGAACGACCGAGAGGACGTCGGCGAACTTCATCGGCAGCGTGAGACGGTGGTACGTGTCGAGGCGGAAGGCGTTGTAGTTCGCCCACGGCCCAGGCGAGAAGCGGTACTGCGGCGCCGTGTAGCGGCTGCCGTACTTCGCGTAGTCGCGGTCAAGGTAGCCGACCCTCGTCTGCGACTCGTAATTGACAGGAAGCGTCCAGACCGGCATGGGGTTGACGTCGAAGTAGAACTCTGGGAGCCGCGCGACGCCGGGATAGAAGTCGTTCAACGGGCCGGACACGCTCGTGCCCACCGACAACGCGCTCTCGGTGTGCTCCCACGCAACCTCGTTGGAATAGTGGGAGGCAAGCAAGTTGCCCTCGTACGTCGTCGTCTTCCTGAGGAAATCTTGGCGAAAGTGAGAGTCGCTGTAGTACACGGCACTGACCCAGAGCGCATCGCGCTCCGTCGGCTCTACGCGATGCTCAAGGCTTAGCCCGTAACGCTCGTCAGGAACAGTGTTGCCCCAATGGCTGTAGTTCCACTTCTTCTTGTCGTTCCAGTGGCGGTCATATCGGTCGGCGTCCTTGTCCCACGCATAGTAGACCTTGAACTTGCCCTTGCCAAAGTCTCCGAGGTTCCACTTGACGGACTGTCCGAGCGCGACGCCGTTCTTCTGACGGAGGTCGAAGCGCGTGCTGCCGGCGAGACCGTACGAGCCCTCGGCCATGCTGCCGCAGATGCCGTATACGTACTTCGTGAACAGCGAAACGCCCCAGCGCGAGGTGTATCCCGGCATCACGCGCAAGCCGTAGTCGGTGTCCATCGGATAGTACCAGTAGGGAAGCCACAGCACGGGAATGTCCCACATCCTGAGCCACGCGTTGCGAAGGAGGACGTAGTGCCCCTCGCTGAAGCGCACTTCGCCAGACATGCGCCAGTGGAGATGGTCCCAGTCGTTGGTGCACGTGGTGAGGTGGGTCGGATCCGCAAACTTGAATTCGCCTTCGGCGTCGCGGGTCACCAAGTCAGATCTAAGAACCATCGGCGCAGACACGGCCTGAACGTGGCCCGAGGCCGCGAGCGCACCCGTGACGTTGTCGGCGGCAACCCTGTCGGCCGTGATCTTTACTTCGCCGGTCGGCTTTCCGAAAAGCGTTGCGGCTGAAAGCGCCGCGGCTATGAGGGCATAGGTCTTCATGTCTGAGAGTATAGCACTTGTGAGGTGGCCGCGTCCAGTATGGAAAACGCCTCGGGGTGGCGGTTTCGGCATCCTCGGTGCGTAGGCGCTGCATCACCTGCGGCGCAATCACGATCTTCGGCTCAAACGGCTTCTTGTCCGCTTCGGCCTTGCGGAGAAGCGAGACGAGCTTGCGCTGGAGCTCTATCGAAACGGACATCGGAGACTTGACGAGCCCGTGGCCCGAACAGTAGGGGCACTTCGAGGTGAGCATCGAGAGAATCGATCGGTCCTGGCGCTGGCGCGACATCTCGAGAAGTCCGAGCTCGGAGATCTCGAGGACGTTCGTGCGGGCCCGGTCGCGCTTCAGCGCGTCCTTTAGCGCGCGGTACACCTGTTTCTGGTGCTTGCGCGATTTCATGTCGATGAGGTCGAGGACTACGAGCCCGCCGATGTTCCTCAGGCGCAACTGGCGCGCGACTTCCTCGACGGCCTCGAGGTTCACTTCGAGGATCGCCTCCTCCTGGCTGCCCTTGCCCTTGTGGTGGCCGGTGTTGACGTCTACGGCGATAAGCGCCTCGGTCTCGTCGATGACGAGATATCCGCCCGACTTGAGCGGCACCTGGCGCGAGAACGCCTCAGCAAGCTGGCGCTCGAGGCCGTAGTGCTCGAAGACGTTGGTGACGCCATCGTAGCGGCGTATCTTCCCCTTGGCGCGGCGCGAAATCCGGCCCGTCACTTCGCGCATCGATTCGTAGCTCGCCTCGTCGTCGATCACGATGGCGTCGACGTCCTCGGTGAGCCAGTCGCGGACGACGCGCTCGCAGAGGTCTGGCTCCTGGAAAATGCAGCACGGCGTCCTGAGGCGCTTCGTGTTCGACTGCATCTCGCTCCAGACGGAGAGCAGGTTCCTGAGGTCGCGAGCGAACGCGCGGGAGCTCGCGCCCGCGCCGACGGTGCGTACGACGAGGCCGACGTTCTCGGGTAAAGGAAGCTTGTCGAGTATCTTCTTGAGGCGCTGGCGCTCCTTCGCGTCGCCGATCTTCTTCGAGACGCCGCGGATGCGCGTTCCTGGCATCATGACGAGATAGCGTCCCGGAATAGAGAGGTTCGCGGTGACGCGCGGACCCTTCGTCGAGATTGGGCCCTTCGTCACCTGGACGATGATCTCGCTCCCGGGAGGGAAGCGCTTCGCAATCTCGGCGTCCGAAAGTCGGTTTGACTTTCTGCCGCCCTTCTGCCCCTTTTTCGGCTCGTCGTCTTCGTCAAGAAGCGCGTCCGCGTCAGGCGTCATGTCCCAGTAGTGCAGGAACGCGTTCTTCTTGAGTCCGATGTCGACGAACGCCGCCTGTAGGTCGTTCTCGAGGTTCTGGACGCGCCCCTTGAATATGCTCCCGACGAGGCGCTCGGCCTCCGGGTGCTCGACCATGAATTCCTCGAGGCGGCCGTTTTCAAGGACCGCGACGCGGGTTTCGAGCTTTTCCACGTTTACTATTATCTCGCGCTTCAGCTTTGAGCGCTTTAGCCATCCGAACAGGTTCATCTGTCGTTCTCCCTTCTATGTATTGATACGCTTTGCACGACGCCGAGCCCGGCCATCACCGTCACGAGGAACGTCCGCCC
>CACZAK010000431.1 GCA_902779075.1 uncultured bacterium
GGCCGACTGCATCGACTGCGTGCGGGAGGTCATCCGCAAGAACCATCTCCCCCCGCTCTACGTGATCATCGACGAGTACGACAACTTCACGAACGAGCTGGTCGTCTCGAACCGCGACATGGAGTACAACGCGATATGCGGACACGACTCCAAGGGCGACGCCACGCGGGAGTCGTTCTTCAAGGCGTTCTTCAAGTCGTTCAAGGCCGGCCTTGCGGACGGCACGGTGGGGCGCACGTACTTCACGGGCGTTCTGCCGATCACGCTTGACGACCTCTCGAGCGGCTTCAACGTCGGCACCGTCGTGAGTCTCAACCCGGAACTGATAAACCTCGCCGGCTTCACGCAGACGCAAGTGGAAAAATACGTGGACGCAATCTATGCGGAGTACGGTTTCGATACGTCGAACCGCAGTGCAGTCCTCGCCGATCTTAAAGCGTTCTACGACGGCTACCACTTCGCCCCCGACGCCGAGCCGCTCTATAACTCCACGATTTGCAACTGGTACCTGTTCAATTTCGTGTCCTACAAGGGCAAGCAGCCGCCGGACATCATCGACGCGAACGTGCGCACGGACATCGGATGGTTCCGGCGCCTTGCGCAGACGAATTCGCATGCGTTGGAGAAAGTACGCGCCTACGTCGAGCGCGGCGAAGGGGAGATGGTGAACAGGCGGGCGCTCTCGGCGAAATTTGGCCGCGCGAAGTTCTTCAGCGAAGACTTCTTCCCCTACGCGCTCTACTACCTCGGACTTCTGACGTTTGAGGATGACATGACGTTCAACATCCCGAACTTGACGGTCAAGAACATGTTCGTCGATTACTACGACGAGCTGTCCGAGTTCACGAACGTTGACGAAGCGCGGCGTGCATTCGGGCTGGCTGTCAAGGCGCACGTGAAGGCCGGCGGAACATGGCGCAGCATATTCGATGCCTACTGGCTTCACTACGTGAAGGCGCGCATTCCGGCGCAGGCGTTCGACAAGATGAACGAGAATTTCTTCCGCACGACGTTCACCTCGCGCTGCTTTGACTATCTGGTGGACTTCTACTCCTTCGAGACGGAATACAACTCGTCCGAGGGGCGTTGCGACTTCCTTGCGATCCCGAAGCCCGGCGTGGCGAAGCCCGCGCAGCTCGTGGAGTTCAAGTATTTCACGAACGCGGCCGGGCGGCGCGTTGAGGACAACGCGCCCTGCCATGGTAGGGCGGCGTGTCCCCACGCCGCCGAACCCGACGCGGAGACCGTCGCGCAGGCGCTCGCCTACCGCCAGGCGCTCACGCGGCGTCCAGACTGGAACCACGAAATCGCCGTGGCCGTTGTCGAGGTCTGCGGGAATGCGGGCTACAATTGGTTCGACCTGTGAAAAGAATGTTCTTTTGTCTGTTGTTGATTTGCGCGGTTGCCGCCGTGGCCGCGCCGAACCGTGCATTTCACGGCGAAGTCGCCGAACGTCCGCGAGATCGTGGACTCGGACGGGATGTCGGACTGCGACTCCCATCCGCAGAGCCTGCGCATGGACGGGCATCGGCGCACTTCGGCAAGCGCGTCCTTGGTCGTCGGGAAGTTCCAGACATGCTTCATCACGAACATCTTGAACATCGCAAGCCGGCTCGACGGCTTCCTTCCATCGCCGCACCATCCGTACTTCCGCGCGATGCGGCCAAGTTCCACGGACTCCGCGATGCGGACGAAAAGCCGCTGGTTGTCCCCTTGCGCACACAGGGCTAAATTTGATATAATATGCGTATTGCGATTCCACCTCTGCGGGAGGTGTCCTACGGGCTTCGTCAGGCTGTGTGGTCTGGTTCGCGGACGACGTGAAATGAGGGGTTTTGCAATTACCTCGGAGGTCAACAAATGCATAAGTTGCAAACAATGGTGGGGAAAAGGGGGCGTTTAGCCGCTAAAGTTTTTGCGGCTACCGCGCTCTTCGGCACGGCGCTGCCGCTCTTCGCGGACTATGCGGTGACGGCGGCGACATCCCAGACGGCCCCGCTTGCGCTCTACACGAGCGCGGCGGAAACACCGACATACGGGTTTCGGTGACGTCGCCAAACGGCGTGACGACGCAGCTTTCCGGCACGGACGGTACGATCAGCTTCAATCCGACGTCGGGCGGCGTCTGGAAATTCGCGAACTCCAACGGCTCGACGGCATTCGTCGGCAAAGGCTGGAACGGCGACGGTTTCGCGTCCGTGTCGGACGAGGGCGCGCTGTCATGGCTCGAGACGAAGAGCGAAGGCCCCGACCGCACCGTCAAGACGAAGGACACGCCCTCGCTCGCCTATTCGGACGCTTCTTTCACAGGCGATGAATCCGGCACGGTCACGCTGACGCTGACCGATCCCGCCGGAACCGCGACGGTCTACACGAAGGAGGCCGGGAAGGACGCCGAAGCACTGCGCCTCAACAAGTCGGGCGTCTGGACCGTCGTGCTGACGACGCCGTCCGGCGTTTCGACGGCCGAGATAACTGTCCGCGACGTCGGCTTCATGCTGATCGTCAAGTAAAACCACCTTGCAACCAAACTTCAACAGGAGAAAACAAACCATGAACACGAAGACAACGATGAAATCCCTGCTCGCGGCGACCGCGTTCGGCGCGGTGATTCCGGCGACGTTCGCCGCATCGTCCATCGCCATCGACAGCGTGACGCAGCGCTGGCCGTGGAACAACAAGGTCGACATCACCTACACCGTCACCGACGGACAGAGCCGCGAAGCCGGCGTCTATGCCGGAGTCGATTTCACGATCGCGATTCCCGGCGTCGGCACGCAGGTCGTCCACGGATACGAAATCGGCGCGAGCGCCGAGACGGGCGGCGAAGGGTCGAAGCGTCATACCGCCACCTGGACGGCCCCGGCGGGCGTCAAGGCGACGGACTGCACCGTGACGGCGACGCTTTTCCCGACGAATGTGCCGAGCGGCAACGACTACATGGTCATCGACCTCTCCGACGGCAAGGTGATCTACGAGGGACTGATGGCGACGCAGGCCGATTCCGACACCCGCTACAAAACCTCCGCATACAAGACGACGAAGATGGTGCTGCGCAAAGTCCCGAAATGGGCGGACGCGGCCACGCTCCCGAACTATGAATCGACGCTCGCCGCGCTCGGTGGATATCCTACTGGACACAGCGGTTTTAACAGTGGTGACAGCGGGTCGAGCGAGATATCAAGCAGCGGAAAGAACAGCCGCGTCTACCGCAAGCCCGACAAGGACTACTACCTAAGCATCTTCAACTTGACTGTGGGTCAGTACGATACTGTGACCGGCGGCTCCAACACAAGCGACACGCAGTGCAAGCAAGGTGCGGGATACAATTCCGTGCGCAACGGAGGGAGTGAAACCGATGTAAGCTATCTTACGGCGACAAACGCAATCGTCGCGAATGAAACGGGCACATTCTTCCAGCGGCTCAACTACCGCACGGGGTTTTATTTCGACTATCCCACGGAAGTCATGCATGAAATCGCCGCCCGCGCCGGTGCGACAACAGTTTATCTCTGGGGCGACACGAGGGACGGCTATGCCGACTATGCGGTTGATGTAAACAGCGGCAACACCAAGCAGGTCGCCACGAAGAAGCCTAATGCCTGGGGTTTCTACGATATGTGTGGTCTGGGCTATGATTACTGCCTCGGCTCGCTCCGGAACAACGTGGCTAGCGGCCGACCCAACCTGTCGTCGATAGACGTGTTTAAACCCAGTACCGAAACGAGAGATCCTCAAGGCCATCCGGTCAAGGGTGGCGGAGCGTTTTCACAAAACATTACCGAAGGGACATACGCAGGGACATTCAGGGCGTCCCACCGTGGTGTTATC
>CACZAK010000432.1 GCA_902779075.1 uncultured bacterium
GCCTTGTTCACCTGGTAGGGGAGCGAGGTGATCACGATGCGCATGCGGTCGTTCTTCCACTCCTCGATCTCGGCGTGGCCGCGCACGCAGAGCTGGCCGCGGCCGAGCTTGTACATGGCGATGATGCCGTTGCGTCCGCAGATCTGCGCGCCGGTGGGGAAGTCGGGCCCCTTCACGAACTGCATGAGGTCGTCGATCGTGCAGTCGCGGTGGTCGATGTAGTAGGTGATGCCGTCGCACAGCTCGCCGAGGTTGTGCGGCGGGATGTTGGTGGCCATGCCCACGGCGATACCGGCGGAACCGTTGAGGAGGAGGTTCGGGAGCTTCGCGGGGAGGACGGACGGTTCGGTGAGCGTCTCGTCGTAGTTGGGCACCATGTCCACGGTGTCCTTGTCCAGGTCCTCGAGCATCACCTCGGCCGCCTTCTGCATGCGCACCTCGGTGTAACGCATCGCGGCCGGCGGATCGCCGTCGACGGAGCCGAAGTTGCCATGGCCGTCCACGAGCGGCATGCGCATCGAGAAGTCCTGCGCCATGCGCACGATCGTATCGTAGATCGACGAGTCGCCGTGCGGGTGATACTTGCCCATCACCTCGCCGACGACGTTCGCGGACTTCTTGTGCTTGACCCCTGAGCCGAGGTTCAGGCGGTGCATGCCGAACAGCGACCGGCGATGCACGGGCTTGAGGCCGTCGCGCACGTCGGGGAGCGCGCGCCCGATGATCACGCTCATCGAGTAGTCGATGTAGTCGCGGCTCATCTCCTCTTCGATGCGGTCTTTTCTTCGTCTGCCATTTATGCGGTTCCGTCTAATTTCTCTATGCGGATATTATACCATATTACGCGCGCGCGCGCAAGGATGCTTCCGGGCGATTCCGGGCGATTCACCCGAGGTGAGCGTGGGGTGGGGGTGGGAAAATCGGCGATGATATCGCCGATAACAGGACACCTCCAGACGGCCACAACAAGCGCAGACGGTAACGACAAACACAAACGACCGCGACAAGCGCGGTCGCTCCAGCTTGCTGTTGTACGCTTGCTGTGGCGCCTATTCTTTGGTTAGGCGAAGGACTGCTGGAAGACCACGCGCTTGTAGAGTACATCGTGTACGGTGATTGAGAGTTTTCCGTCAATCACCTTGCCTTCGATTACGGTGGGGAACAGGTTCCTGTTCGCGTTGACACCGTTGCAGCCGCCGCCCACGAGATGTGCCCACGGACGCCCCGGCTCCGGCGCGTTGTAGCGGAAGCAGTGCTGGTGCGCGCACACGACGAGCTGCACGCCCGCCTTCGCGAGGAGCGGTCCCCAGAGATTCGCGCATGTCCGCTGCCATGACGCCCAGTTGTTCTTGTAGAGTGGCGACTCGTCATCCGGCGCGATGTCGCCGGGGTTCTGGTCGGGCCGTGGATCGAAGAGCGGAATGTGGCAGAACGCCACCTTGAACTTCGCCTCCTTTACGGCAGGCGTCTCGATGGCCTCCGCGAGCCAGCGCGTCTGCAACTTGCGGTACTCCGCCATGCGGAAGATGCCGGCGAACTTCTTGTTGGAGTCGAGCTTGTCCTCGCCCGTATCCAGACCGATGAGCGCGATGTCGCCAAGACGCTGCACGAAGTTGCGTCCCAGCTCCGCGTACTCGGGGGCGCGCTCGGTCGGCTCACGGAACATCATCAGGTCGCAGAGGCGCCGATTGAAGCGTCCGCGGAAGTCGTGGTTGCCGTTGACGAACATGTACGGCGTGTCAGCGGCGTATTCGGGATGTCTCTCGTGCGTGTGTATGAAGATCCCCATCGCCGTCTCAATCGTCTCCGATGTGTTGGAGGCGTCGCCGTTCCAAATCACCACGGACGGCTTCAGCTCCTCGATCTTCGTCAGCACCTGATCGAGAACGGGCTTGCGGTCGTGCGTGTCGTTGATCACGCAGAAGGAACCGCCCTGCACACTCGCGCCCAGAGTCTTGAAGGAATGCACCTTCTCGTCCACCTCCGGGCCGAGGTTTGTCATGCCGTAACCGCCCTGATAGTCGATGCGGTCCGCGCCGATGCGGTACCAGTAGCGCGTCGCGGGCTTCAGGCCGCGAATGCGGATGAGCGCGATCTTGTCGTTCACGTCCATCAGGCCCGTGCCGCCGGAGAACACGCGCACGGCGCCGCTCATGTCGGGCGACTGCGACACGTCTACCCAACCGCTCGCGTCCGCCGTGACGGCGAACGCCACGCCCATCGACGTCTCGGCCGCGTTCTGGAGAACGGGCGCGGACGCGATCAGCTTTCCGGGCTTTACCTTTTTTGCAGACGGCTCCCCGGAGCGGGACTTCGTCCCAGCAGCAGATTTGTTTTTATCTGCCGCCGCAGCAGCTGACGCCGCTGCGGCGGCAATGCCGCATACGAATCCACGTCTGTTGATCGTAATGCTCATGCGGCCTTACTTCGCCAACGCTGCGGACACGTCGGCGAGAACCTGGCGGAGCGCCTTCGGCACGCGGTGCGCGGTCGTGGACTTCACCGTGGAGTCCTTCGACGGCTTCGCGTCGTACTCGTCGTACGAGGCGCCGACCGTGGCGATCTCCTTCTTCCAGCCCTCGACGTCCACCTTCAGGATCTCGGCGAGCATCTTGGGATCGACCGTGAAGCCCTCCTTGCCCCGAGGTCTATATCCTTCGCGAACGGCAGGTTGCCGATGGGCGTCTCGTTGGCCTTCACCTGGCCCTCGATGCGCTGGCAGATCCACTTGAGGACGCGGCTGTTGTCGCCGAAGCCCGGCCACATGAACTTGCCGTCGGCCGTCTTGCGGAACCAGTTCACGAAGTAGATCTTCGGGAGCTTGGTGGCGTCGGCCGAGGTGCGCTCCATCTCCAGCCAGTGCTGGAAGTAGTCGCACACGTTGTAGCCGAAGAACGGCAGCATCGCCATCGGGTCACGGCGGACCTGGCCGATGTTGTCGGCGATGACGGCGGCGGTGACCTCGGAGCCGGCTGCGGAGCCCATGAAGACGCCGTGCGTCCAGCTCTTGGCCTCGTTCACCAGCGGGATGGTCGAGGGACGGCGGCCTCCGAAGAGGATCGCGTCGATCGGCACGCCCGTGGGCTTCTTGTTGAACATGCCCTCGAAGCCGGACTTGTCGAGCACCGGGCAGTTGATGGCGGGAGCGGTGAAGCGGCTGTTCTTGTGTGCCGCGACGTAGCCGGCGGCCTTGATCTCGGCCTTCGTCATGCCGGGCTTCGGGCCCATGCGGTACGGATCGTCCGCGCAGACGTAGCAGGGATTGCCCTTC
>CACZAK010000433.1 GCA_902779075.1 uncultured bacterium
GCGACAACCCGTCGGCGCTGAAGCTCACGTACAAGGCGAAGGACGGTTCGTTCAAGGGCTCGTTCAAGGCGTACTCGGACGTGAACGGCAAGCCGAAGGGGACGACCGTGAAGGTGACCGGCGTTCTGGTGAACGGCGTGGGCTACGGCTCTGCCGCAATCAAGAACGTCGGCGGCGCGTCCGTGAGGATCGATTAGCGCTTGATTGAAAGTTGAATTCCTTTCCCACGGATTCCCAAAAATATGATATACTAACCGCGCTGGACTTTTCAGACGCGCAGGGTCGTTTCAGCGAGTTCCGTCAAGCCGTGTGACTTGCCTCGCTAATGGTGCGAAAGAGGGTTCGGCAAGTGCCTAGAAAAACAAAGATGAAACTCGAAGAACTCAAGGGCAAGACCGTCGGCGTGTGCGTGTCGGGCGGCCTCGATTCGAAAACGATCTGCTGCGTCCTCCTGGACGCCGGCGTGAAGGTGAAGGCGTTCAGCGCGAACGTCGGCCAGCCGGACGAGAAGGACATCAACGACATCAAGAAGCGCATGGCCCCCACGGGCGTGGACACCACGATCGTGGACGTGACGAAGGAGGCGATGTACGACGGCGGCTACTGGAACTCCACGGGCATCGCGCGCGCGGTGACGGTCCAGAAGCTCCTCCCCGCGATGAAGAAGGCCGGCTGCGTGGCGCTCGTCCACGGCGCGACGGGCCGCGGCAACGACCAGATGCGCTTCGAGCGCTACACGAACGTCCTGGACCCGAAGTTCGGCGTGTACGCCCCGTGGCGCGATTCGGACCTCCTCAAGAAGTTCCCCGGCCGCACCCAGATGGTCGAGTTCCTCGCGAAGCGCGGCATCGTCGCGTTCGTGGGCACGAAGAAGAAGTACTCCACCGACGCGAACCTCGCCGGCCTCTCCCACGAGGCGGAGGACCTGGAGAGCATGGAGACCTCCATGCGCATCGTGAAGCCCACGATGGGCGTGTGGCCCGAGAAGGCGCCGAACAAGGTCGAGAAGGTCACGCTCTCCTTCGTGAAGGGCCGCTGCGTGGCCATCAACGGCAAGAAGATGACGCCGTACGAGGTCATGCTCGAGGCGAACAAGATCGGCGGACGCAACGGCATCGGCATGAAACACGCGCTCGAGAACCGCATCATCGGCACGAAGAGCCGCGGCGTCTACGAGGCGCCGGGCATGGAGGTGCTCAGCTGGGGCCTCAAGTACATCTACGAGGGCGTGATGGACCGCCGCTCGACGCTCCTCTTCCAGCAGCTCTCCAAGCTCGTCGCCGACCAGATCTACGACGGACGCTGGTTCGACCCCGCCACCCAGGCCGCGCGCGCCGCGATCCAGGTGTGGGCGGACAAGGCCACGGCCGACATCACGCTCGGCCTCTACAAGGGCAACATCTTCTTCGAGTCCCTCACGGGCCTCAAGGCCACGATTTACAACGAGGCCGACAGCTCGATGGAGGCCTCCAACGGACTCAACCCGCACAGCTCGCAGGGCTTCGCGGAAATCCAGTCCGTCGAGGCGAAGATGCTCCTACGGCAGCGGGCATATCAACGACACGTTCAAGGTTGACTGCGCGTCCGGGACGTCGTACATCCTCCAGCGCATCAACACGGACATCTTCGACCCCGACGCCGTGATGTCGAACATCCGCCGCGTGACGGAGCACATCCGCGCGAAGGGCGGCGGCACGCTGGAAGTCGTCGCCTACACGCGTCCGTGGCGCCTCTACGCCTTCATCTCGGGCGCGCATACGGTGGACGTGATCACCGAGGCGGGACAGGCGTTCAAGGCGGCCAGCGCGTTCGCGGACTTCCAGAACGCGCTCGCCGACCTGCCCGCGCCGCGCCTGATCGACATCATCCCCAACTTCCACAACACCGTCTCGCGCATCGCGCAGCTCGACGCCGCGCGCGCGGCGGACGTGAAGGGCCGCGCCGCGTCGTGCGCCGCGGAGCTCGGTTTCGTGGACGCCCGCCGCGCCGAGGCTTCACGGATCGTGGACCTCATGGCGCGCGGCGACATCCCCGAGCGCATCACGCACAACGACACGAAGATCAACAACGTGATGCTCGACGACGTGACCGGACTCGGCACGCACGTGATCGACCTCGACACCACGATGCCCGGCTGCGCCCTCTACGACTTCGGCGACATGGTGCGCACCTCCACGGCGAACGCCGCCGAGGACGAACGCGACCTCACGAAGGTGTTCTCGCGCAAGGAGTACTTCAAGCAGCTCGTCAAGGGCTACCTCGGCAAGGCGAAGTTCCTCAACGAGGCGGAGCTCGCGAACCTCGCGTTCTCCGGCCGCCTCATCACCCTCACGATCGGCATCCGCTTCCTCACGGACTACCTCGCACGACCATAACCTCGTGCGCGCGCGCACGCAGTTCAAGATGGTGCAGTCGATGGAGGAGCAGGCCGCCGACTACGAGGCGATCGTCCGCGCAACCGCGTCGTCTCTCCGGGGGTGACGTTTCTGCTTCTTGGGTGATGAAACGCGCAGCCACAGATTCCTCCGTGCCTCGGAAAAGGTTGCCGCTGCCAATCGGCAACAGCGACTGGGCGCATATCGCCGCGCACGACTGGCATGCGGACAAGACCCAACTCATATCGGGGCTCATTGACCGCGACGCCACGGTCGCGCTATTCACGCGTCCACGCCGCTTCGGCAAGACGTTTGCGCTCATGATGCTCAGGACGTTCTTCGAGAATACAGAGAAGAGCAACGCGTGCCTATTCAAGGGCACAAAAGTGTGGCAGGATCTGGCGCACCGCAAGGAGCAGGGGAAGTATCCGGTGATCCACGTCACGCTGAAGGACGCAAAGGGCGGGGACTGGCTGAATGTGCGCGCGCTCATCGAAAGTGCAGTTGCGGCGGAATTCCGCCGCCATGCCGTCGTATTCTCGGACAAGGAATGTCCTCCCGAATGGCGGTCTGCATCACGCGCGATACGGCAGGGACGTTCGACGGGCGCCCAATTGAATCTGGCGTTGGGAACGCTTGCCGAGGCTCTCCACGCTCATTACGGCGAAAAACCTGTCATCCTCATTGACGAATACGACTCGCCGATCAACTACGCCGCTACGCATGGCTTCGGCGAGGAGGCGCTCCAGTTCTTCCGCAATTTCCTTTCAGCCGCATTGAAGGACGGGAGGCATTGCCGTCTCGGTGTGATGACCGGAATCCTGCGCGTCGCGAAGGAGGGCGTACTCTCCGGATTAAACAACCCGAAAGTCTATTCCGTGTTCGACGATGCATTCTCCGACTGTTTCGGTTTCACGGAGGACGAGGTGCGCGGGATGCTCGAATACTACGGGCACCCGGCGAAGATGGACGAGGCGAAAGCCTGGTACGACGGCTACCGCTTCGGTCCGTGCGAAATCTACAACCCCTGGTCGCTCCTCAACTATGTCGAGGACGGCTTCAAGCCGCAGCCGTACTGGACGAGCACCAGCAGCAACGACCTCGTGTGGGACGCACTGAAACGCATGACCCCTGAGATGCGCGGCGCGCTCGCAGACTTCTTCGAAAAGCGGAAAAGCACGGTGCCCTGCTCCAAGGAACTCGGCCGGTACGGCACGATCCAGAACAACCCCGACATCATCTGGTCCCCGCTCGTCCATACAGGTTACCTGAAAGTCCTCTCCGGGCCGGACGCAAAAGGGCGCTATGAACTTGCATTCCCGAACTTGGAGCTCCAGCGCGTATTCTGCGACGACATCCTCGAACCCATCCAGTGCTCGCCAGCCGCGAGCGGGGTCTATCAGCGGATTCTCGACGCGCTCGTGGACGACGATCCGGTCTTGTTCCGCAAGTCGCTTGAAAAGTTCTTGCTCGTCTCTGCGAGCTGCTTTGACATGGCGCACGAGGACTTCTTCCACGGGCTTCTTCTCGGGCTTCTGGCCTCCATGGGCTGTGAATACGAGATCAAGTCCAACCGTGAGGAAGGCGACGGGCGTCCGGACATCCTGATGCGTCCGCGCCCCGGCAGAGCGCTTCCCGGCGTCATCCTTGAGCTGAAGTCGCCGGCTCTTCCAAAGCGCGCATCGCAGAAGCGCATCGACGCGGTTCTCTCCGCCGCCGCGAAGGAGGCGCGGAAGCAGATTGACAAGAGGCGCTATGCAGCCGAGATGGAGGCGGACGGCATCGCCGTCCTCAAGTATGGCAT
>CACZAK010000434.1 GCA_902779075.1 uncultured bacterium
TTACCGTTGAACATAGATGACTTGATTCATCAGCGCAAGGTGGAGAGTGCGCGGATTGAATACAAGAAGGACTGGAACCCTGAAAAGGTTCTCCATTCCGTGTGCGCATTCGCAAACGACATCGACAACTGGGGTGGTGGTTACATCATCTTGGGCGTGGAAGAGAAGAACGGCATGCCCGTGTTACCGCCGTATGGAATACGCAAGGAGTCGGTCGATGCCGTCAACAAGGAACTGCTGAACGTCTGCAATCTGATAGAGGGGCGATATGTCCCTGTCGTCTCCCATGAAGTGTACGAAGGCACGGACATCCTTGTTTTGTGGTGCCCGGCGAGCGCCGTGCGTCCGCACAAGTGTCCCGTTGTGATCGCCAAGAACGCCAAGAGCGAGAAGGCGTATTACATCCGCAAGGCCAACTCCACAATCAAGGCCAATGCGGCGGAGGAGCGGGAACTATTCGAGTATGCAGGGAAAGTGCCATTTGACGAACGCCCCAACATGCGCGCTTCGGTATCGGACGTTCGAATGTCGCTTTTGTTGCCGTTTCTGGAGTCGGTCGGAAGCGAACTGGCAAAGGATGCCGCTGCGCGGAGCGTTGCCGATGTCGCCCGCGACATGCTCCTGCTTGAAGGTCCGCCAGAGGATGAACATCCCATCAATGCGGCGCTTATGTTCTTTAACGAGCATCCTGAAAGGTTCTTCCACTATGCGTGGATTGAGGTCGTGGACAAACCCGATCCGACGGGACAGGGGATGGAGGAACAGACGTTCAAGGGGCCATTGGACGTGCAGCTTCGGGCCGCGCTCAACTACATCCGAGGAGTGGTTCTGAAGGAGAAGATATTCAAGCACGATGACCGCGCGGAAGCCGACAGGATATGGAACTACCCGTATGCCGCCGTGGAAGAGGCATTGGCCAACGCCGTCTATCACCGAAGCTACGAGCCGTGCGCCCACGTTGAAGTGACGATTACGCCGACTCAACTTGAAATCTCCAGCCTGCCTGGGATGGATCGGTCGATTACGGACGCCAATCTCAAAGATTTCAACATCCGCAGTCGCTTCTACCGCAACCGCCGGATAGGAGAGTTTCTGAAGGAACTTGACCTTGCCGAAGGCCGCAACACGGGAATCGGAAAAATCGTGCGTGCTATGCGTGAGAACGGATCGCCAGACCCAGAGTTCTTCAACCCCGAAACGCGCTCCTTTATGACGGTTATTCTGCCGATTCACGAGGCGTTCAAGGCAGACATCGCAGACAGCACGGAAAAAACTGTGGTGAAAACTACGGGGAAAACTGCGGTGAAAACCGGCATGAAAACTACGGAGAAAAGTGCGGTGGAAACAAACATGCCACTTACGAGCACAGAAAGTCTGCCTGTAAATCTGCCTGTAAATCTGCCTGAAAACTTGACTGAAACGGCGAAGAAGATTTATTGCCTTTTGAGCGAAAACGGTAAGTACACATATGATCACCTCGCTTCCGTCATCGGTATGACACGTGAGACAGTCAGAGTTTCGATTCGCTCACTTGTTGATGCAGGGTTGATTCGCCGTGTCGGCCCGGACAAGGGCGGCCATAGGGAAGTCGTTTGATATGATCGTCACCATCACATCCTTCTCGTACAAGCGTCGGTTACCGGAGGAGAAAATGGCAATTGGCAACATTGGAACTGGCAGCATTTCCACATTGGCAAAATTGAACACCGGCCGCGACCACCTTCAAGTCGCCTTCGGCTGCACGGGAGGTCAGCACCGCTCCGTGTACTTCGCCGAGCGCATGGCCGAGCGGCTAGCAGGGATTGATGACGTGGAGATTGAGGTGTCGCATGTGGCAAAACCACACTGGAAATGGTAAAATGTTGCCGAGGTTAACCAGTTATGCTTGAGAACACCATCAACGACGACAAGACAATCGCAGAATGGGTTCGATTGGGTTGGCGTAAGGATTGAAACACGGAGAGTGACTTATGGCAAAGCAGATACGCAAAGGCAACTTGAAACCGCAGAAGGTGGCGGAGGGTGAAAAAGATTTCGCCGCCGTGCTGGAGATCATTACGACGCATCGCTCGCGGGCGTTGATGTCCGTGAACGTGGAGAGTCTGTTGACCTATTGGGAAATCGGCGCGTTCCTCTCGCCGCGTATCCATTCAGGGAGCTGGAGCAGGGCGATTGTCGGAAAACTTGCCGAGTACATCAAGCGCAACCAGCCAGAGCTACGCGGGTACGGCAAGAGCAATCTCTACAACATGGCACTTGTGTATGACACATTCTCCAGTGATGCGTTTGTTTCGATTTTGGATAAGTATTCGTCTCAATTGTCGCAATATCGCAAGATTTTCCAAACGCTGGTTGGAAAAAGAGTAACCATTACGCCGAAAAGCAGTGATAAAGATACAAATGTAATCAAGTCTGTCATTAAGGGAGCAACTCTTCAACCCGACTTTTTCCAACCGGCGGTTGGAAAAAGTGTTCCCGACATTTTATTTTCGCTCTCATTCGTAAAACTGCTTCTTATAGCAGCTCATGCTCAAGATGTTCAGGAACTTTTGTTTTACGTTGTTTACGCTATCAGAGAACGTCTCACGAAGGAGGAATTGCGCCAAAGCCTCGCACATGACGCCTACACGTCCTTGCTGGGCGGCGACAAGAAGAACTATTCGAAAAAGCTCAAGGAACTCTATCCTACGGCGCCGGTCGTGATAAAGGATCAGGCTTTTCTTGATTACCTTGCGCTTCCTGAAAGGCACCGGGAATCGAAGTTGCGTCGCGAGATCGTGTCGCACATTAGGGACTTCATCCTTGAGATGGGCAAGGACTTCCTCTTTGTCGATCAGGAATACACGCTTCCGGTCGGCGGAGAGGACTTCCATTCCGACTTGCTATTCTTCCACCGTGGACTCCAATGTCTTGTGGCGGTTGAACTCAAGACGCGCAAGTTCCGTCCTTCGGACATGGGCCAGCTGGAATTCTATCTTGAGGCGCTTGATCGTGATGTCAAGAAGGAGAATGAGAATCCGTCCATCGGAATAATCCTGTGCCGCGATGCAAACCACATCGTGGTCGAGTATGCGATGTCCCGCGCGATGAGCCCCGTGATGGTCGCGCAATACAAGAGGCTGCTGATCCCCAAGGAAGTCCTCCAGAGGACATTCGAGGAATACCTCGCCCTGCCGCAGAACATCGAAGAGGACGCATGATCGTCACCATCACATCCTTCTCGTACAAGCGAGGGTTGCCGGCTGCACGGGAGCGTTCCGTGTACTTCGCCGAGCGCATGTCCGAACGGCTGACAGGGATTGATGGTGTGGAAGTTGAGGTGTCGCATGTGGCAAAACCACACTGGAAATGGTAAAATGATGCCGAGGA
This sequence comes from uncultured bacterium, assembly GCA_902779075.1. The sequence continues at coordinate 3,370 of CACZAK010000434.1, forward strand.
TAACCAGTCATGCTTGAGAACACCATCAACGACGACAAGACAATCGCAGGCGGCGTCGGGACGATACTTGCCGGGCGCTACCGTATCCTCCGCCAGTTGGGCGAGGGTGGAATGGGTTCGGTTTGGTTGGCGGAAGATCGGCAACTGGTGGGCAAAAGGATCTAATAGGAGGCATCATGAGAGGAAATTTGGACAAACAAAATGCCGCAGTAGCGTCGGACAGGCTTTATCGGGCGGTCAGGAATGTCATACAGGAAGCGCATGGTGTTGTTTCGCGTGTCGCGAACTGGGCGATGGTGGAGGCGAACTGGCGC
>CACZAK010000435.1 GCA_902779075.1 uncultured bacterium
TGTATCTGACGCGATCCGTTCTTGACCCCGGTATGCTGAAAGGTGAAACTTTGATTGAACGTCTCACGGACCAGAAATGTCTTTCCAACCCGGCGACGTCCATAAACGGCGACGAATTCCGAATCCTCGGATGCGAACGCCTCTAATAGCCGACTCCGCTCTTTTTGACGTCCAATCATCTGGCAACTCCAATTTCAAATGAAATGAACTGCCTAAATTGTATCACATCATGTTAGATTTAGTCAATAGCAAATATCTTTTCTATAAAAAATGATGAAAACAAAGAAATAATCGTATTCGCACAATACTGCTTACTAAATCTCACATATTAAATCTCTTTTAGTAAGCATGTCCGAGCGCCTTTCGTTCGGCGGGGGTTATCACGCCCTCTTTGACCTGCTTGTCGAGATAGCTCTTGAGCGCGACCTCGGACTTCGCGCAGAAGGCATCGCTCTCCTCCTTCGTGCAAAGCCCCTTCTCCGCGCGTTTGCGCGAACGCGCCATCGCCTTCTCCGCCCCGGTGATCGCCCGCTTCACGGCAACCGGCACGCGCGGCTGGCCGAAGTCCGCCGCGATCCGCCGCTGCTCCGATTCGGGGAAGATGGAGAGAGGGTAGGTGGTAAGTTGGGAGTTGGGAGTTGGGAGTTGGGAGTTGGTGGTAGGGCGAGGCGTCCCGCCGAGCCGCCCCGGAGAGCCGCCATCCGACAGCACGACATGCGTCGCCGTGAGCTTGACGGGCCATCCCGAAACCACGTTCCCCGCATGGTTCGTATAGCCCGGCTCCGCGCGCGCAACGAGGGCTAGCATCAAAAAGCAAAGGAGGCTCTTGAGAATGTTGCCAATGTGGAAATGTTGCCAATTACAATTCCCAACTCCCAATTGGGCATTGGCAACATTGGCAACTGGCAACATTGGCAACACTGGCAACATTGGCAAACCTCCTCAATTCATCAACAACTTCTCGGCGGGGACGATGAAATCGAAGTAGCCATCTGCGGGGACACCTTCCGAAAGCTCGCCCGCATAGACAAGCGCCGTCCGAATCGAAAGGCCGGAGGACACTTTGAGCCGACGGACCTTCTCACGAACTTCGTCTATCACGCTCCTGTCGACTCTCTTTCGTCGTTTGATCTCAACGACCAAGGCCGTGCTGGCCGTCTGAATCAGCAAGTCGATCTGGCAGTTCTCCCCTGCGGCGTTTTTCCGCTGATACGGCGCGGCCGACAAAACCAGAGTCCGTCCGAGTCCCAGATGGGGAAAGAGCTCCTTGACGTGATTCAGCACCAGCGTTTCGAATTGAAGCCCCAGCCAGGCATTCCAGCCGACAAGCTGTTCAACTGACGAAAACTTGAAGAGGTTCCGCTGAATGGCCTCGCGCCTCGGTTCCACATAATGCAGGTAGAACCGTGTATAGGCGTCGCGAATGCGGTAGCGTTCGATTCGGAACGGCTCTCCGGTTTCAGGATTCAACCCGGCATCACCGGACACAAACCCCGCATATTCCAGTTCCTTCAGTATTCGGGAAAGCCTTCCATTTGCGGTTTTCTTGTCGGCCGCCGCAAGTTCCGACATTGAAAGCGGCTTTTCGGAAAGCGCCCGGAGAACCTTCCCCCTACTTTGCGAGGTTCGCCCGAACACCTCGCTGAAAGTCGCATCAAACTCCCGAAACAGAAGGCCGTCAGGCGAAAAGCACATCCGGCTGATGTTCTCGGCGACGGAATATCCGGGCTGGATTTCCTCGACATACCGCGGAACACCCCCCGTCACCGCAAGGAAGTCGAGCTTCTCCAACGTCGAGAGGCGTTCGCCTGCGGCACCCCAGCAAGACACGCATTCGGGCAGCGACAGCTCGGACACCTCGACGTCGAGCGAATTCCGTCCGACGAAACCCGTCGAGTTCAGGATGTTGTCGGCAGAACTTGTCCCAAGCTCCCTTCAGGAATCCGGCGAAATCGGGATTGCGCGACCCCATCCACGATATCTCGTCAAGGAGGATAACCGTCCGCCCTTGATTCGAAACAGCCTCGTCAAGCATCTTGAACGCCGCCGTCCATGACTGCGGTGCAACTCGGCGACATCCCGTCTGGTCGGAAAGAACCTGGCAGAAATGGCGCCGCTGACGCCGATCCGTCATTCCCTTGCAAGGCGGCAGCCCCTCGATCTCGGCCGTGCGCGCCGCGAACTCCTCGATAAGCGTTGACTTGCCGATACGTCGGCGTCCACGGCAGGTCACCAGCGATGCCGTGGACTTGTTCCACAGCATCTCAAGCGAATCGAGATATTCTTTTCGTCCGATGAACATTGTAATCCTACCATGTCGTTGACGACAAGTAGTCTATCATTTCCCACCGGATACGTCAACTTTCATGTCTACTATTTCATCTTTCCAGCGATAGTAGCACACAAACTCGCGCCTAGACGCTCATGAAGCCGTTGAAAGGTTGAAAAGTTGAAAGGTTGAAGGGTCGGTTAGGCGGCCGGGGCGTCGAAGTGAAGGTTGTAGGAGGCGTTGACGGTCGCTTCGAGGCGGAATTGCTCCGGGATGGCCGACAGCTGCGCGTCGGCGTCTTTGCCGGCGGCGTTGACCGCCCCCTCGTCGAACGTCGACCAGTCCTGGTCGGCGAGGGTGGAGAGGTTGCCGGCGGGGATGGTGATGTCGAGGGTGGTT
>CACZAK010000436.1 GCA_902779075.1 uncultured bacterium
GTACCGCTGGCTCTTCCTGTTGAGAAACCGCGCCATGCGCTTCAGCACATAGTGGTTCACCTTCCGAAAGACCCTCGACGGGTAGCCGACCGAGTAGAACGCGCCCCACCCCTCCAGCAATTTTCGAAGTCTGATGCCAGAAGTCCGAAGCCCCTCCGATTGAAAACGGCGTTACAATAACACATCACTCAGTGATTTGTCAAGCCCTCCGGCGGCTTTTTTGCGGAAATGACCGCGCCCGATCCGTCACGTTCCGACCTGTAATCTCAATTGTTCCAAACTGAAATATCACGCTACGGAACGGGCGGATACGGCGGCGGAACGTTGATACTGGTGCCGTCACCGTCTTGCCACGCCATTACTCCGCATCGCCTTCACCATCTGTGTCTGGTGCAGAGAGGCGCTTGATGATTGCACGGGCGGTAAACTCCTTTATCTCGCGATGGCGCGGCACGGGCTGGCAGTCACCCGTTATCACATTTCGATAGAAGTCATGCTTTCCGATCGTGCGAACCAGTACACACCCCTCTGCGATAATACGAGCGATAAGATCGCGACGCTTCATGCGAACTCCATCACGCCTGAACAGCATGGAACGGCAGATGGTATCTCCCCCTCAGACACCATGACGTTTATGCCGTTGCGAAGATCACGGAGCATATACTGCAGTTCATCAAGGGTGTCACCCTCCGTCAGATAATCCGGGTAATCGTTCCAATATCCGATAAATCCACCTTCCTTTGCGGGCCAGTATGTGTAAGGAATGTTCATCTTCTGTTTGTCCTTTCGCGGATATTATACCATATTTCCGCGCAGACGTGTTGGATGAAAGAAACGAACACGCCCAGCGCGCTTGGCGACGGAACGTTGACTGCGTGACTTGGATGCCGTCGGAATGACCACAGATGTTACTATGCAAACCAGGGGCCGACCACTGGGCGGCCCGGAGTGGATGCGGCGGCGGTCCCGGCGAGCCGCCCGCACCCACTGGTACAACGCGCTGCCAGCGCGTTGCTGTGGGCTACCTGACGATGATCATCATCCCCGTGCGGATATAGATGCCGTCGTCCTTCTTGACGATGCGGTACTTCCTTCCGGCGTCCTCCGCACTGCGGACGAACGTGAGCGTGTCGAGGTTCGTCGGCGCGGTCGTCCATCCGATGATCTTCGAAGGATGTCTGTTCGTGCCGAGCTTCAGCGCGATCGTCGCGCTGTCGGCGAAGGAAATCTTGCGGCCCGCTTGCGTGCCGTCCAGGCTGAACGTCCCCGTGTTCTCCGAAAGGTCGAGCGTCGCGCCGTCCGCGAGCCTGATGTTCGGGAAGTCAGGCAAGAGACACTTGAGCGTACCGCCGACGCAGAGCGTCTTAGTGCCGTAATGCGTCGCGTCGGGATCGGTGAACGTGAGATTGCGGATGCCGGTGACATCGGAAGCTACGTAGCTTGTCTTGAGCGTCAAATCAACGCCGGTCGCGTCAGTGTTGCCGTCGATGAAACAAACGTAGTGCATGTCTCCCGTTTCTTCGGACACCTTGATCGATCCGTTCGTGATCGTACAGCTCTCGATGTAGAAGTGGTCGCCAAACAACTTGATGTCAAGTTCGTGTCCGCCAAGGTTCATGCGCGACTGCCCGAGGGTCCCGTACTCGTACGCGCGCATCGCGTAGGAATTCGTAAGCGCGAAAAGCGAGTCCTTCGAGAGCAGCACCGTTCCGAGCAGCGAGTCGGCGACATTGTGAGCGGCACGCAAGCCGGAGTTCACGAACGTGCCGCCGTCCATCACTAGGGGATACTTTCCGAACGCGTACTGCCCGTTGACGTCGAACGTCGCGCCTTCGCGAACGATTATCTGCGGCACGCGCCCGAAATAGACGTCGTTGATGTTGCTCGACCTGACGGTCGATGTCTCGTACTGGCGGAACTGGAGCGTCCAGTCGCCCGGCTCCATGATCTCGACGACCTTGCCGTAATAGCGGAAACTGCCGTCGTCCGCCGTCACGGACATGACGTGGTTCGTTTCGCCGTTGTGTATCAGCAGCACATGGAACGGCTCGTCGCGCCTGTCCGGGTTCCCGCAAATTGAACACGTGAACCACAGCGCATACGCGCCGGGATCGTCGATGCGCATCGTCTGCTCGAACCAGGCATCGCCGCCGTTTGCATACGTGCGCAGATATGCAGAGTATTTGCCGACAAAGGAACCCGTACCCGCCCATGTGCCATTGTCGGTCGAGAGCCCCACGTTCACGCCATCGCACGTCCAGTGCGGATTTTCCGTCCAATTCGTTGAACTCGCGTACTGGTAGCTTACACTTATGCTCCCCTCGTCGAACGAACCGTTCTTCAGGAGGTTGTTCTCCTCCAGCACGGGCGCGAACACCACGTCGTCGATGCTATTCGCAAGAACCTTGTTCCCTGGATTTCAACGCGGCGGCTGAAATACTGCATGTTCGCGCTCGAAATGGCAAACCCGCAGAGTACGTTCGTCACGCCACCATGGATGAGATACGCCCGCAGCGTCGCGCCTTTGCGGCTGTTGTTGGGAACTGCCATGTAATTAAACGAGAAACGGTATTTGCCGGGATTCACAACGCGGAACGTCTGCTCGGCATGCGCCGGGCCGATATTCGCATCAGAACCATCCGACCGAAGGTACATCGCGAACACGCCGACGTTGATTGAAGCATCCACCCAAGTCCCGTTCGCCTGTGAAATTCCCGCATTCTTTCCGTCGCACGTCCAGTACGGATTCTCCGGCCATGCTGCGGAACTGGTGTACTGATACGTGTTGCCGTTCGTAATCACGCACGCGTCGAAATTGCCGTTCATGAGAAGATTGTCGCCCGTAAGGCCGAACGGTTGACGGCGTCCCGGCGTACCGCACTTCAACACGCCCGCCTCAATGTCCGTCCCGCCGTGATACGACTGGCACGGGTGCGTCGCGACGAACGTGCCGTCGCCCTGCTTGACGAGTTTTACGTTCCCGGAAATCTGCACCTCGCGGTTCTCCGTCGTCTCGCCAGCCGCCACGTTGACGCGGAGTTCGGAGGGCGTCGTCGCAGTATTGATGATCTGCCCGCCTTCGTCCGTTGTGTTCGTTCCGTAATCCGTGAACGTTCCCGTCGTCGGCGCGAGGAATGTCCCTGTTACAAGGTTGTAGAGGCCGACCTCGTCATCAGAGGCATCGGCGGTGCCCTTCGTGTCCTTCACGGGAACGATGTTGCATTTAAGGTCGCCGTCCCAGCCGTAGGCCCTAAACCAGTAGAACCTTCCCTTCATCTTGTTGCTGTTGTACTGGGAGACGTTCCCGGCATCGTCGTAATCGACGATGGTGAGAATTGCGATCGGCCCAGGAGTCTCGACAAACGCACCGTCGCGGGTAACCCTAGAGGACGAGACCGTCCCATTGTCAATCCTCTTCGTTTCCGCCTTTGAACCGGACAGACTGCTCTCCACCGTAAGCAGATAGTCAACCCCCGTCGAATTGATTCCCAAGCTCGGCGACGACTGTTTGCTGCCGTGGTCAACCCGAAATATAGCTTCCGAGTTCTTGAGGCAGGCAAAAGCCTGCGAACCTCCTGATTTGCGAGCGCCGTAAAGAAACTGAAGGGAGATTGCGGAATGGCGCAATTTCGTCTCCACATGGTCTAACTTGAATGGCGTGTAGTCGGTCTGGACACACTGCGTACCATCGGCGGTGACGTATTCAAGTATCTGGTATCTGCCGTTTCCAAGCGTCGGATTTCCGCCGCCCTTGAGACCCTTGACGGTGAGGTTGTGCCCCGCGAGATCGACCGTCGCGCCATAAGCGACAGAAAGCACACCATCAACGGCCTCGTCGGTAGTGAGCGTGTAGTCCGCGTTGATCGTGCGGTCCGCCGCCAACGACGGCAACGCCGCCACGCAAATTACCGCCGCTGAGACTGCGGCTTTCCATGTTTGTTTTCTCATGCTCATTTTGATTCTCCTTTTTTTGTTGTTGCCCATGTGGGTGGGTTGTTTAAGATTGGGCGTGAAACTCTTGCTGTTGTACGCTTGCTGTCGTGCGCGGAAAACAACAAGCGTACGACAACAAGATGTGTGCGGAAGGTTGAGCCGCCAAGATGGTGGCTTTCCCAGTCAATGGGTACGAAACCTTTTGTCCACTAAAAACCATAAGTGGTATTTTAACCGTAAACTAAGCCGTTTGTCAATTACAAAGATAGATTATTTTCGTTCCGAACCGTAATATCACGGCGCGGAACGGGAATCCGCTTCGTCGGGCATGTTGTATTCATCAAGTTCATACGGTTTCAAATACCCCCCGCGCAACGTCTCCTCGTCAGTACACCATGCATCTTCGTTCTTGGAATAATCTTCATCCGGCTGCTCCAATACGCGCAGACGCCACCATCTAATCATCCCGCGATAGATGATCACGGGCGGATATCCGTTACGCATCAGGATGAAGTTGACCACCATGTATGCCGTGCGCTCAAGCTGTTCGTCGTATGGCTCCAGGGCGAGGAAGCGCACGAAGAAGTCCGCAGCCAGCCAGACGGGGTGTTTCTTGAGCGAACGGACGCGCTCCACGCACTTTTTCACGCACTTGCGTCCCTTCATAGGCTCGCGGTAGTTCGGATCGCCGCACAAGAGCAGTCCGTGCAGCTGTTCCACGAACCGCACCGAAAGCCATCGCCTTTCCTTCAACGCCGCCATAATGAAATTTATCGCAAGCTGGTGGTACTCCACGTCCTTCCGATTGCACTTCGGCTTGCCTTCAACCGCCCGTCCCGACAGTATCTCGCATACTTCGCCGAAGTTGAAGGACGAATATTTAAGCGTATGGAGATGGAACGCCGACCCGCGAACGAAGTATTCTAGAGCGTCATCTGGATTGCCGAGCCCCGCTTCCCGCGCATCGCGCACGGCGGCGTCGGCGTAGCGCAGGTGATTTGCAAGGTGCTTTGGAATGTGAGCCCCCCGGTGCTGGCGTCCGTCAGGTGGCCTCACGGCAACCGTGGGAATCGTCCATACGCCATCAATAGGCTTCGCGGCGTACACCTTGTCTTCGCGGCAAAGCTGCAACACGCGCCGCTTGGTCATTCCCCAGCGCTTTGCAGTCTGGGCGGCACTCTGCCGATCAGTGATTTCCGGGCGACTTTGTCTGAAATATTGTTCCATGGGCGCGGTATTATACAGCAGGTGGGAAGGATATGCAAGGGGTTTGTGAGGTGTGCTGTAACTCACACCTTTATTTCGCGCCAGAAAACCGCCCTTAAAACTCAATGTTTATGCCATAATCATGCCGAATATGGCACGATATAAAAAAATATTAAAAAAAATTCATGCACGTCAGAAAAACCGGGGGTTTTCAGCAAATATGGCTTCTATATATTTAAGAGACGTATCTAAGGGGCTAATAAGGCAAATGCAGCCGCATTTAACCTGAAAGCCCCAGCAACCAATCTCAACCCCAAATAGGACATCAGAGAACTCTAGTCACGTCAACAAGACGCGGCCTTGTTTTTTGTTGTCCTAAACTTTTAACCCCTAAAAAGGAAACAACAAATGAACATTGACGTAAAAATGGCGGATCGGATACTTGATACCAAACTGCCGACCGCTGTAAAGCTTGTTTACATGGTAATCGTTAACCATGCCAACGCCAAATCCCGCCTGTGAGTAAGGCACTAAAGCTACTTGTGGAACGCGGTTTTGTCACAAAGTATTCCTCGCCTGGACGAAGAAGTAAAACCTACAAGCCCACAGACCCTACGAGTCCACCAGATGAACTCAACAGTCCACCAGATGAACTCAACAGTCCACCAGATGAACTTTTAAAGTCCAATAGATGTACTTTAAAAGTACACCAGATGGACACTAACATAAGAATAGAACAAAAGAAAAGAACTACTACATCAACATCTATGAACGAGGAGGATGAGGATGAGTTTACATTGATGTTTGACGAGTTCTGGAAGGCGTACCCCGACAAGTGCCTGTCCAAGGCCGACAGGGAAAAGTGCAAGATGAAGTACGTTGAAGTGCTGCGGGCCGAGCCCGAGCCAAGGAAGTTCCACGGCTTAGTCATGGAAGCACTGGAATGGTGGCGCAATAGCCAGAAATGGCACGCCGAGAACGGCCGCTACATCTGTGCGCCTCTCAAATGGCTGGAGGATAAATCGTGGGAGATCAAGCCAGCGCAGAGGGTCGAGACGGAGGCGGAACGAAAAACGGAGGCAAAGCCCGCAGTTCCGAAGAAGTTTGACTGGCGGCTCTGCATTGAGCAGTGCAAGAACTGCACGGCCAACGGCTGCCTCAAGGGAGTGAAGGTACCGCCTGCATATAACCCAACTCGTCCATACCGGCCGGATGAGTGCGATTACTTCTCCAAGATCGGCGGCGACGTGCGGAAATCAGCCTGACCCAAGTCCAAGGGCCTCTCACACCCAAGTCCAAGGGCCTCGTACACTCCAGTGTAAGAGCCTCGCA
>CACZAK010000437.1 GCA_902779075.1 uncultured bacterium
TTGAAAATCCTCTCCGCCGTGTACCTGTTCGCGAAGACAACGAGGGTGATTTCACCTACGAAATGGACTTTGAAGACCTGGAACGCAAAGTCGCCGATCTGCGCGTAAAGCTGTTTCTGCTGTGTAATCCACACAATCCGACCGGCAGGGCCTGGACGCCGGAGGAGCTTCGCACGGTGGGCGAAATATGCCTGCGGCACGGGGTTTTCGATACGAAGCCGTATGACAAAGAGTCGTTCGACGGGGTGAACTACGGGCGGCCCAGTGATGAGAATGGGTACATGTAGTGAGAAGTTGGTATTTACGCCGTAGCGAACAGATCGTCGAGCGTGACCTCGGACTGAATATCATTCCAATAGCAATTGTGTTTCAGTCCATTGGCGGTGATGATCGTGACATGAATCGTCCTTTTCTCGCCGATTACCTTGCGGAATGCCTCAACGCGATTTCGGATTTTAATGGCTTCATCCTTTTCAATCGCATATTCGCCTTTTGAATACTTCATCTCGCAGAGATTGGCGATGCCATCCCGCCGATCAATGAGCAGGTCAATCTGCGCTCCGCGCAGTTCCGCCGATGCCGAGGCTTTCCAAGAATAAACATCCGTATGGACGCCGGCGAAGCATACGCCGCCTTTAGCCGTTTTAACTCATCTTTGCGTCCAATCATCACAATCTCCGAATGTGTTATTGACGACCAAAGTGTACCAAAATCCGGCATGTTTGGCAACGATACATTTATTCGTTTCCAAAGTTGTATTTTTTGGCGGCATTTTGGAATTGAATAAGGTCGCAGAAGTAGAAATTCAGATGGAGACCTGTCCCCTCGGCACGGGCGGCGCGGCCAAGTCGAACTGCCTGCGGCGCGCCAACGGCCGCTGACACTGACTAGACAAAGAAAAGGGTGCCGCAGACGATCGGCACCCGACAGCCCCGGGAAGAAGGAAAAGCCGAAGCTGGAAATAGATGATAACTCAAAGCGCGGCTTTGAGCGTCTCGACGTTGCGCCGGCGTCCTTTGCCGCGGTGGCGAGCGTCTCGGCCGCCACGCAGAAGGAATCCGCGAAGCCGACGGAATCGCCCAGACCGAAAGTCGCGACCTTCTTGCCGGCGAAGTTCGCCTTGACGCCGTCGAGCTGCGCGGCCCAGTCGTCCTGCAGGTCGCCGACGCCCCATGTGGAGGAGCCGAGCACGAGCAATTCGGCGTCGAAGGCCGCCGCGTCGCCCGCGTTGACGTTGAACGCCTGCGCATCCAGCGCCTTGGCGATCTTTTCCGCGACAGCCTCGGTCATGCCGGTGGTGCTGCCATAGATTACGTGTACTTTGTCCATGTTTGTTTTCCTTTCCTTAACTTGCCTTTCTGGCAGAGATCGCGTTGATGAATTCTTCGATTCCGCGCGAGCGGTCGAGCACTTGGGCGGCGTTGGCTTCCGCATTGGCGTAGAGCCGCATGCGGCGAAGCGATTCGTCCGCGCCGCCGTACACGCGCCACGCTCCATGGTGGACGGGAGTCGCGGGAATCCTTTGCATGAAGCCAGCCACATCCTTGAGCGGATAGCCGATAAACACGCCCACCTCGTGCGGAAGCTCGCATTCTGCCGCTCGATTCACGAGGTGCGCAAGCATTCCCTGAAGCACCTCAGTGCCCCCTTCCATCGATGTGTCCGCAGGATATCCCATCCGTGCCAGCCACCTGGCGTTGCGAGGCTCGGCGAGAGAACTGTCCTCCTGCACGTTCAGCTCCACGTAGTCCAGGCCAAGGATGCAGTATATGTCGCTGCGGTACAGACACACGCGAAGTCCTTCGGAATTCACGCCGGAATAGCAGTGCCTGACGCGCAGCAGCTCGGCGGGCTTGATGCCCTGCCGCACGGCCGCCGTCTTCACCAACAGGAACTTCAGCAATTCCTTCCGGTGCGACTCGTCGATTCTGTTCGTTTCTTCTCTCATGTACCTGATGTGCCTCAAGAAAGTTAGCGTAGTATAACATAATCTCCGCGCATGGTCAATAGCCGAGGCTAACTTTCGTGGAAATTGTTTTATGGAAGTTTTCTCACACAATCCTGACAAAGATGTGAGATAATACGCACCGCCATGGACAAAATAGTTCTCATCGAAGACGATCCGGGAATCCGAACGGTAATACGTCTCGCGCTCAAGGGCGCGGGGTTCACTTCTATATGCGAAACGGGGAATGGCTCGGACGGTCTTGCCCTCGTCCAGAGGGAAAAGCCAGCCCTTGTGATCCTCGACTTGATGCTGCCGGGGATGGATGGCCTGGCCGTCTGTAGCGCAATCCGCCGGAATCCGTCAGTGTCCGGAACGCCAATTGTCATGTTGACGGCCCGTACTGCCGAAGAAGACGTTGTGCGCGGGCTGGAGCTTGGCGCGGACGACTATATCACAAAGCCGTTTTCAAACGCGATTCTCGTAGCCCGCGTCAAGGCCGCGCTTCGCCGTACTGCACCGCCGACGGGACCGGTCCGCACGCTGGGATTACTTGTCCTTGACGAAACCACGCGAACAGCATCCGTAGACGGTGCCGCGTTGTCGTTGACGCGCAGCGAATTCGATCTGCTTGACATTCTGTCCGCGCATCCCGGTCGTGTCTATACGCGACAGCAGATCATCGCACGCATCCAGCGCGAGGAGAAGGATGTCACGGACCGCACCGTGGACACGCTGATGGTCGGGCTTCGCCGCAAGCTTGGAGAGTGGGCGGGGCATGTCGAGACAATCCGCGGAATCGGCTATCGGATCACGCCATGAAAGGTTGAAAAGTTGAAAGGTTGAAAGGTTGAAAAGTTGAAACGAACTTTGTCATTCTTCTTCCCGCCGGCGCTTGCCTTTGCCGGCGTCATCGTCTGCTGCGCCATCTTATGGAACCAGACCGCACGGTTCAAGCGGAGCGTCGAGAAGATCGCTGAAGACGTGCGCGTCTCGCTCATCGACCTGAACGGGAAGGTGGTTTACGACTCCGCCGGGAACGACCTGCCCAACCACGCAGACCGCGCGGAGTTCGAGGCTGTCTGCGCAGACGGACTGCCCCGCAGCGTCATCCGCAAATCAGAGACGCTTCACATTTCGATGTTCTATTTCGCACGGCGCATCGGCGACTACGTGCTGCGCATCGCCGTTCCATACCAGGCGGTGACCGACGCTAAGGCGGACGCGGTTCGCGGGCTCATCGCCGCCGTCGGGACGGGCGCCTTGATTGTCGCCGCGCTGTTCTTCCTCACGCGGCGCTATGAACGCCGTCTTTCGCGGCTCTCCGCCGAACGCGACCTTCAGGACAAGATGATGGAGGAAATGCGCAAGCTCGAGCGCTTCCGCACCAACTTCATATCCAATGTCACACACGAGATCAGGACCCCGGTAACCGGCATTCTCGGAGCGGCGGAAATGCTCGCTGACGATGCGGCGCGACTTGACGACGCGGACCGCTCAGAACTTCAGAA
>CACZAK010000438.1 GCA_902779075.1 uncultured bacterium
GGGTGCGATTGCAAACAGTTGACCCCTTATTACTGATATATGGGGGAATTGCCCCGACCTGCTCGCCCGCCCCACAGCCGATATCCGATTCTGCGCAAAATTTCTTCAAACACCCCCTTGCGCGGCGGCGGAAATTTTGATATAATATGTGCCTTCACCGTGAAGGCATACACAAGGACGCACATGAAAACCAAAGAAACGCACGAAAGAATCTCCGAGATCGTCGCCGAGATGGCCTCAATCACCGAGTTCGCCGAGGGGTCGATATCCTCGAGCTCGAACAGCTACACCCTCAAGGACGGGACGCGCAGGAAGGCGAAGCCGCACTGGAAGTTCCAGAGCCTTGGCGCGCGGGGGGAGCGCAAGTACAGGAACGTCCCAGAAAGCCTCGTGCCGAGAGTGAAGAGGCTGATCGCCGACGGCAGGCGCTACAGGAAGCTCGAGAAGGAGTATGTCCGCCTCGTGACCGAGGAGAGCCTTGCCGCTCTAAAAAAAACGGCAGGCGAAGGCTGATCCTCCCGCGCCCGCGCCTCGTCAACGTCATCGAGCTCGTCGAGTCCATCGAGCGGGCAGGCTCGAAGGAGAGGCGCGAGGCGCTGCCGCGCTTTGACGAAGACCTCGCGAAGGCCGTGTCGGAGGACATGGCGAAATACGTGGGCGGCGTCATGTCGTCCATCTCCTTCAGGTCGAACGCCCCGGGCGCAAACGGAGTACGCACCAAGCAGGTCTTCACGCGCTTCGGGTGGTGCGAAGCGAGACACCCGTACCGCGTCGGCAGCCCGGAGGGGACGGACGTGTTCAAGGCCTTCGGCGTCGAGCGGAAGATGACGCCGTCCGCGTCGAAGACCGCGACGCGGCTCGCCGTCACGCAGGGGTCGTTCAGGGAGGCGAAGGACACTCTCGCGCTGCTCGGATGCGGAAACATCTCCGTCTCGAAGCTGCGCAAGGAGACGCTGCGCGCCGGAGAGGCCGCGCTGGCCGAACTGCGCAAGCCGGGAAAGGACGTCCGGAAGTACCCCGCCGCGAAGCTGCGCACCCCGGACGGCGCGCGCAGGGTCCCGCGCACGCTCGTCGTGATGGCCGACGGGACGAACCCTCCCTGCACGAAGGCGGACACCGCCGGAGTCAGGGGGAAGAACTCCGCGCAGGCGAAGTCGCGCCAGCTCAGGGTGACAAGCGCATGCGAATACGTCAACGTGACGGACAAGGGCGTGCCGATCCCGATAGCGGGCTCGTTCTCGTACTCCGTCACCGACCTCGGGATCGGGGAGCTGACGAGCCTCATCCGCGAGCAGGCCGTCTCCAGGGGTTCGGGGACCGTCCCGCGCGTGCAGTGCGTCGCGGACGGGGAGGAGGCGCTGGAGAAGGCGATGCGCGACGCCCTGCCCTTCGCCGAGTTCACGAACGACTTCATGCACGCGGCCGGATACCTGAACACCTGCTGCGAAAAGCTCGGCATCGCGGACGCCGCGAAGGAGTTCAGGACATGCCGCGCCATCATGCTCCGCCACGGCGCAGGCTCCGCCGTGGACCGGATCAGACGGCTGTTCTCAAGGGAACTGGAATCATCGCCAGAGGCGAAGGACGCGCTAAACTACCTCGACAAACGGCGCGGCAACATGCGCTACGGATGGCTGAGGAAACACGGATACTACATATCGTCCTGCCACATAGAGGCCGCCGCGAGAATCCTCGTGGCGCGGAGGTGCAAGCAGGCCGGGATGCACTGGCGTCACCACAACGCCGCGTGCGTCTGCGCCATCATCGCACGGCTCAGGAGCGTGGCGTAATATGGCTCGGATTTTCAACGAATTAAAATCGCACCCTGGCATCTCACGCTGAGGAAACGAACGAATTGCAGTCATCAGTGATGCTCCGAGCGCGAGGCCAATGAACATCGCAATCACTATTTTTGTCCGCATGTCCGTCTCCCTCCATTCGCACGGTGCAGTAGTTCAGGATATCTGGATGCAATTACAAAATGCCTCGTCGCAACTTGCGTATGCATAGATGAACGTAGCCATTCTGCCAGACGTTCAGCACAATAGACGCTTCTGTGCTGTCCGCCCATGCAGCCAAAAGACATCGTCATGTTTGTATGTCCTTTTCGACCATACTCTTTTATGGCGAATCCGACAAGCGACATTATGGGCCGGAGAAAACCCTCAATTTCATCAGTGTGTTGCTTGAAGAAGTCTTGGACAGATGAATCCAATCCCGTAAGATTGCGGAATCGCTCTTCACGTCCCGGATTGACAAGCATTCGGCAATCGAACACAAACCCATCCGCCACCTCTGGCGGCGGAACCCTATACGAAAACGATTGAACCATAATCATTTTGCACCCTCATGGTTTCGCTCGCAACGGAGCATTTCGCCTTGGACACCAGG
>CACZAK010000439.1 GCA_902779075.1 uncultured bacterium
GTCCGCCCCGTCGAACGACCCGGGCGCGGCCGCGAAAGCGCGCCCCGAGAGAAACGCGGCCCAGGCGGCCGCCCCCTGAAGTATGAACCCTCTTCGGTTTGTCATGAGGCACCTCTCTTAGGGCAGGACAAAGGACGAAAGACAAAAGACAAAGGATTTGGGACAGAGGACAAAGGATAGCGATTCAATCCTCTGTCCTTCGTCTTTTGTCCTCTGTCCTCCATCCTTAAATCTCCCTTACCTCACTAAAATTCTCATGCCGCTGTCGAACCGGCGCTCCGCGCCGCCGCCGGCGAGGAGGTATTTTCCGCCGTTGCGGAAGTAGGTCTCCGTCACGTTGTCCCACAGCACCGGCGCGCCCGTCGCCGGATCGCGAACCGGCACGAGGTCGCGCGCGAGCTTGTACGTGCCGTCCTGCTGCTTCACGCTCAGCTTCAAGCTGTACAGACGAACTTTGCCGGGATAACGCGGCACGCCGTCCTGGTTGATGGCGAAGAGATACATCGGGCGCTCCGTGTCGACGGGACCTGCGACGTGCTGTGAACAGGTACCCAGCGTCGTCCACGTGCCACCCTCTTTCGTCGCCACCGAATAATGCTGGTCGCCGGCATCAAGAAGCGACACGATCCTGTACTTCGTCCCGGCCGTGGCAGTTATTGTGACACCATTATTGACCAAGCTGAACAACTCGGCGCTGTATCCATTGCGATGGGATCCGCTCCAATAATGGTACGGATAGAATCGTATGGCGGCCGTGCCCCTGTTGTTTATCTTATAGCTGTCCTTCGCGCCGGCGAACGCGCCGTCGGACGGAACGCGGAGCCATTCCATCACGGCCTCCATCTCCACGCCGTCCTTGCCGATGACGCCGAGATCGACGTAGTCGAGTAGCTCGTCGGAATCGACATACTCGATGCGCGTCTTCGGATGGACGGCGGCCGCGCGGAGCGAATTGGTGACGGCGCCGACCTGATTGGTCAGGCCGAACTCCTCCGTCCCGATTTGCCTGTAGATTCGTTCCGTCACCGTGTCGTAGAGGCCCGCGTAGGCCACGCCGCTTGAATTGGTCGCCACCACCGGCACGAAGTCGCGTAGCAGCTCGTCGCCGTCCCAGATCGTCGTGCGGTACACGAGGCCCTTGGAAGGATACACGTAGGTGTTGTCCGTATGGCAGGCCATGAGCGCCATCGTGTTGGTCACGACGTTCTCGCCCGTGAGGTAGGCCTGGCCGTCCTTGTGGAGTTCGACGGGCTCGCCGCCGTTCTTGCTGACGGTCACGGACTGAAAACCGTCACGAACGTCGGACTTGATGAGAAAACGCGTGTCCATGTAGTAGGACACGTCGTTCGCCGGGACAACAACTGTCGTGTTGGTCTTCGCGGGCATGGTGCCGTAGGCGTAGCGGAACTGGCCCTCGTAGTTGTAGGCCGGATAATAGCGATTGTTGCCGCGGCGGGTCCCGAGGATGCAGTGGTCGCCGGAGTATTCGCGGACGGAAACTTCCACCTCGCTCTTGAGTCCGCTCTTGCCCCAGACGCGCGTATCGAACCACTGGCTGCCGTTCGTCCAGACCCACTTCACGAAGTCGAGCGGCTTGTCGAGCACGGGGCCGGCGACAAAAGGCGTAGTGGAGAAGGAATATGAGATGGTGCCGTGTACCTTGTCGTAGAGTCCGGCGCGACCGTCCTTGATGCAGGGCAGGTAGTGGCGGATGAGGTCGAGTTCGCCCGACTGGGCGTTCTTCTTCCATGCCGCTTTATTACTTAAGTGGCAAGCGAAGACATAGAGGCTGAGGTTCAGGTTGACGACGCCGTTCGTCTTGAACGTCTCCAGGTCCGTGGCGCTGAAGGTGTTCTTCCCGTTCTGGACGAGCTGGAGCGAATTGGTGTCGGTCATGTCCGTGACAATCTCGTAGCGCTGCCCGCCGACGAATGGGAACGAGCCTTCGGGGTTCTTGCGCTGCTTGACGCCGTAGCCGAAGTACGGCTTGCCGCCTCCGCCGTACAGGTGGCACATAAGGAAACGATTGCGCTTGTTCGAGTCGGTGTTGTCTATCGCGGCGTCGAGGAGCGACCAGTCTTTGCCGCTGATGTCCTCGTTTGCCCACGCAAAGTCGATCCGCGCTTTCAGACCCGTCTCGGCATTGACTCCAGTGTCGATGTATTGTGAGCCCGTCGCCTCGATGTAGTCG
>CACZAK010000440.1 GCA_902779075.1 uncultured bacterium
GTCCTTTTGATGTGTGGTTTTGGTTTGACAGGATTTCGCCTTTGCTTTGGCCGTTGCTTTTGTCCGTGTAGAACATGTAGAACGTGTTGTTGTGCGCGGGCTACTTGACGATGATCATCATCCCCGTGATAATATAAATGCCATCTTCCTTCTTGACGATGCGGTACTTCCTTCCGGCGTCCTCCGCGCTACGAACGAACGTGAGCGTGTCGAGGTTCGTCGGCGCGGTCGTCCATCCGACGATCTTCGAAGGATGTCTGCTCGTGCCGAGCTTCAGCGCGATCGTCGCGTTGTCGGCGAAGGAAATCGTACGCCCATTCTGCGCGCCGTTCAGGCTGAACGTCCCCGTGTTCTCCGAGAGGTCGAGCGTCGCGCCGTCCGCGAGCCTGATGTTCGGGAAGTTCGGCAGGAGACACTTGAGCGTACCGCCGACGTAGAGCGTGTTGGCGCCGTATTGCGTCGCGTCGGGATCGGTGAACGTGAGATTGCGGATGCCGGTGACATCGGCTGACATGTAGCACGTCTTGAGCGTCAAATCAACGCCGGTCGCGTCGGTGTTGCCGTCGATGAAGCAAACGTAGTGCATGTCTCCCGTTTCCTCGGACACTTTGATCGATCCGTTCGTGATCGTGCAGTTCTCGATGTAGAAGTGGTCGCCAAACAACTTGATGTCAAGTTCGTGTCCGCCGAGGTTCATGCGCGACTGCTCGAGGATTCCGTTCTCGTACGCACGCATCGCGTATGAATTCGTCAGCGCGAAAAGCGAGTCCTTCGAGAGCAGCACAGTTCCGAGCAGCGACTCGGCGGAATTGTGAGCGGCACGCGCGCCGGAGTTCACGAACGTGCCGCCGTCCATCACAAGAGGATACTTTCCGAACGAGTACTGCCCGTTGGCGTCGAACGTCGCGCCTTCGCGAACGATTATCTGCGGCACGCGCCCGAAATAGACGTCGTTGATGTTGCTCGACTTCACAGCCGACGTCGAATATTGGCGGAACTGGAGCGTCCAGTCGCCCGGCTCCGTGATCTCGACGACCTTGCCGTGATAGCGGAAACTGCCGTCGTCCGCCGTCACGGACATTACGTGGTTCGTTTCGCCGTTGTGTATCAGCAGCACATGGAACGGCTCGTTGCGCCTGCCCGTGTTCGCGCATAATGAACACGTGAACCACAGCGCATACGCGCCGGGATCGTCGATGTGCATCGTCTGCTCGAACCAGGCATCACCGCCGTTTTCCACCGTGCGCAGATATGCAGCGTATTTGCCGACAATGGAACCCGTACCCGCCCATGTGCCATTGGCGGTCGAGAGCCCCACGTTCGCGCCATCGCACGTCCAGTGCGGATTCTCCGTCCAGTCCGTAGAGCTTGCATACTGGTACTTTCCGCTATTGGCGGTGATGTTCCCCTCGTCGAACGAACCGTTCTTCAGGAGGTTGTTCTCCTCCAGCACGGGCGCGAACACCACGTCGTCGATGCTATTCGCAAGAACCTTGTTCCCTGGCCGCGCTGGTAACGGCGCCAAGATTGACGGTCATATTCGTCACGTCCCCATGGATGAGATACGCCCGCAGCGTCGCGCCCTTGCGATCATTAGCTGGAACGGCCATGTAGGTAAACGAGAACCGGTATTGGCCGGGGTCGGCAATGCGGAACGTCTGCTCGGCGTGCGCCGGACCGTATGCCGCATTGTTCTGCGATCGAAGATACATCGCATACTTGCCGATGTCGTAGCCAGTAGTGACCCAGGTTCCGTTTGCCGTCGAGATTCCCGCATTGTGCCCGTCGCACGTCCATCCGGGATTCTCCGGCCATTTCGTTGAAAAGGCGTACATGTAAGTTGACCCGTTCGTGATCGAGCCGGCGTCAAACGATCCATTGAAGAGAAGGTTGTCGTTGCAGAGACCGAACGGCTGAGAGATGCCGTATGTGCCTGCCTTCAGGACTCCGCCCTCAACGTCCGTGCCGCCGGCGTATGTCTGCTTGTGCTGCGACGCGACGAGCGTACCTTCGCCGGCCTTCACGAGCTTTACGTTCCCTGCGATGCTGACGGCGTCGTTTTCAACAGTCGCGCCTGTCGCGACGTTCATGCGCAGCTCCGAAAGCGTCGTCGAGGTGTTCACGATCCGTCCGCCCTCGCCCGCATATACGCCGCCGCCCGTGAACGTACCGGTGGCTGGCGGAAGGAATGTGCCGGAGACGAGATTGTACATGCCGATCACGTCGTCCGATTCGTCCGACGTCCCCTTCGTGTCCTTTGCGGGGACGATGAGGCACTTCAGCGTGCCGTCGTCTCTACTATTCACCTTGAACCAGTAGAAGTTGCCCTTGCAGCGGTAATTCGAGTTCTCCGTGAACGTCGTCCCGGTGGCGTCATATTCTCCGCCCGAAAGGAGCGAGAACGGACCCGGCGGCGCGGCGACCGGATCGGCCGTAAAAGTTGCGCCCGCGTTGATGCCTTCCGCCGGAACCCTGGCGGCGGCGCTGCTGGCGCCGCCGTTCATGACAATGAGATAGTCTTTGCCGGACGTGAGTGAAAGGTTCGCGGACTTCTGATTACCGCCATGGTCGATGCGGACGTTTGTCGTGGTACTATTGTTCCTCAACATAGAGAACGACTGCTTGCTACCTCCGAGACGCGTGCAGAAGAGGAACTGGTATATCTTGCTGTTGTCGGCAAAGCGGAATTTCATCACCACGCGGTCGGAGGCCATCGGCGTGTAGTCCGACATCACATACTGCGTCCTGTCGGCCGTGAGGTATCCGAGCACCTGGTACCGGCCGTCGATCAGCGAGTTCCCGCCGCCCGCGAGCGCGGACACCGTGAGGTTGTGTCCGTTGAGATCGACCGTCACGCCCGGCGCGACGGTGAGCGTGCCGTCAACCGTCTCGTCCGCCGAAAGCGTGTAGTCGGAGGTGATCGTGCGGTCCGCCGCCAGCGACGGCAACGCCGCCGCTACGCAGATTGCTGCAATCGCGGTACGGATTGTCTTTGTTTTGTAGAGTAGAGCGGAACGCCCCGAATGTCTCGGAGCGCCCGCCCCCTCGTCAAACCGGCCTGTGCCGCCGTAGCATTGCGAAGGCGCAACGTGCGGATTTCCCGCATACGGCTTTCCATTGAGTGCTTTTCCT
>CACZAK010000441.1 GCA_902779075.1 uncultured bacterium
GACGAAGTGCGCATGTACGACGGTGTCGCTTCGGCGAACCGCGTCGCCGCCGACTACGCGACGATGAACGCGCCTACGACGTTCCTCACGCTTGTTTCGGACGATACGCCTGTCACCGCCACGTGGACCGGCGCGGCGGGCAACGGCGACGCGACCAACGCCGCAAACTGGAATTGCCTCAACGAGGCCGGCGTCAAGGTGGACAACGCGCTGCCCACTGCCGCGACCGCCGTCACGGTGACGGGCGACAACCTGAACATCCAGATTCCCGCCGGCACGTCGTTTGAATGCAGGTCCTTCACCCTCGGCAGCACCACGCTCGCCCGGGACTGCGACCTGACGGGCGTCGACGTGGTCGTGGCGTCGGACGCGACCATCGACCTGAAGGGCTACGCGCTCTTCGTGAAAGGACTTTCCGGCGGCGGCACGATCACCAGCACGGCGGACGCCAACGCCGCCTACACCACGCTCGACTTCATCCAGGCGAACAACAACAACGCAAGCCAGTACATCATCACCGACTACACGCCGCGCTACAGCGACACGTTCGTCACGAGAGTCAATTTCCAGAATACCTACGCCCAGTGCATCTACTGCGCGCGTGGAAATGGCGTGTCGAGCGGCTCTTACACGTGCGTCATCTACGGTGGGAATTTGCGCTTCGACCATGTCGCCACACAAGGGAGTCTCCTCTCCGCTCCGCCAGCCAATGTGGATTGCACGTTTGCAGTCAACGGCAAGACCGGTGTCTGCAAGATGAACGGAATCAGCATCAATACGATGGCGACGTCCGGCAACGACACGGCGACTGCGGCGTCGGCGCTTTCGTTCTTCGTGCTGAACAACAGCGCAAGCGGCGTCCCGGTGGACAACAACTACAAGAAGGCGAACTTCAAGATGTACTTCTTCCGCATCTACGACGTACACGGCGCGCTCGTGCGCGACTACGTGCCGGCGAAGAACGGCAGCGGCGTGGCGGGGCTCTGGGACCGCGTCAACAATGCATTCTGGCCCAGCGCAGGCGCAAGGCGGCACCGGTACGTGGAGCGGCGTGAAGATCGCGCCCGCCGTGACCGTGGTGAAGGATTGCGGCGGCACGCTCACGCGGAGCGGCAACCTCGGTGCCGGGACGTCCACCGGCGGCACGGGGGCGTTTGTTTTCAATGACGGCACGGCCACGTTTGCCGGCGTCAACGGGGGAGACGCTGAGTTCAATGTCTATGGCGGCACGGTGAACGTTCCCAACTACATCGACTGGGGCAGCATTGCGAGTTCGCCCGCTGTTTGGAACCAGTACGGCGGCGCCGTCTCGCAGTCGGGAAACAACTTCTGGATCGGGCGCCTGGACAAATGCACGGGCATCTACAACCTCTACGGCGGGACGCTGACGAAGTCCGGCGGCAGTTTCTCGCTCGGACAGGTTCCTGGCTCGACGGGATACTTCAACATGAGGAACGGCACTTTCACGAGCAGCGTGGACATGTTCCTCGGCGCGGACGCGGGAGGCGTCGGGCATTTCACCGCCTCCGGCGGCACGCTGACTGCGACGACGCTCAGAGTGGGGCACAACGGCGCTGGCACGTTCGACCAGAGCGGCGGCGCGGTGAACGTGAGTAGTTATCTGTTTATCGGAACCGAGGCGAAATCAGCCACCGGCACGTACACGATGACGGGCGGGACGCTCAAAGTGCCGAACCAGCCGGTGTCCGTGGGGCGTTACGGTACGGGCGCGCTCGACGTCTCCGGCACGGCGGTTGTCACGGCATCGAAGGGCGTGCGCGTGGGCTTCTCGAACGATGGCAAAGCCGGCACGGGCACGCTCGTCGTCACGAACGGCGGAACAGTGGCAACCTCTTCGATCTACGGAGGCGGCACCAACGACGTGTCGCAGGCGACGGTGCTCTTCGACGGCGCAACGGTGCAGACCACGGCGGAGGGGGCGATTCTGAAAGACCTCGCATCCGTGACGATCGGCGCGGGCGGGTTGACGATTACCAACGCCTACGCGGCATCCGCCACCAACACGACGTTCAAGGTTGCGCCCGGCATGACGGCGATCACCATGACGGGCGAGGGGACGCTCGATCTTTCGCAGGCGACGGTGGAACTGGCCTCCGCGCCGCGCCGCACGTTCGTCCTTGCCACGGCGACCGGCAGTGGCACGTTCACCGGCGTTCCGTCCGTGGTACGCGCCGATGGCGAAAGTACCAAGAGCTACCGCGCACGTTTGGCTAACGACGGCAAGGACATTGAAATCCTGTCACGCGGGTTCATGATCCTGGTGCGCTGACAGGTTCGCCGAGGCAAAATCCGCCACGCTCTGGGCTACTGACTACTTTTGCCCCCGCGTTGTCGGTTATAACTGACACGGACGCCGATTTCGGCTTGCGTGTCAGTTATAACTCAGGTCGCGTTCACGCTTGGCTCGGAAGATACCCGCGAAAGGGAATATTGCGCATTTCAGTAATTCACCCGCCCGCGCCATTCGGGCGCATCTTCGTTTTTCACCGTCCCTCCTTTGTAATGGAAACAACCAAAACAACTTTCAAAAACAACTTAGTCCTACGGGCACACCTTGAACATTCTCACTTTCAGAA
>CACZAK010000442.1 GCA_902779075.1 uncultured bacterium
GACGTCACGCGTCTTTGGCGTTGCTGCAAAGGCGAGAAAAACGACGTCTCCGCATTCGTGGCGCGTTCGTGGTTCTCCGACTCCTGTGGAAGCCGCAAAGACGTAAAGCCCGCCCTTGCCGCAAAAGTGAAGCTTGTGTTCCGCGACGGTTCGAGCGAGATCGTGGAAACCGATGAAAGCTGGAAAGCGTCTTTTGCAACACCTTTCGAACGTGCGGGGATCTACTATGGCGAAGTGCGCGACGCGCGTGTAACGGACGCCGCCGCAACGTGCGCCGGAAATACTTCGGCTGAGGTGAACACCAATTTTACCGGCGTTGTCACCGCCATGGAGGGCCCTGGCGTGTCGCTTAGGCACGATCTTGCGCTTGATCCAAAAGAATCGTATGTCTACTCGGACGCGGACATCTTAGGTGCGACAAGCAATGCCTTTGGAACAGTCCGTGGACGAAAGGTTCGGTTGTGTGTTGGAGAAAAAGTCTGCCTTCAGCGTGGCGAGCGACTCGTCATTGACTTCGCGCAGAACGCCGCCGTGGTCCCGGAGATCGTCGCCCGCGCCGAGAGGGGAGTCGTGCTTTCCTTCAAGGGCGGTGAGATGCTAAACGATAGCAATGGCGAAAAGTCGCGCGGGAACGACGGCCCTGGAGGAAGCGTCTACCGTGCAAACCTAAGACGGCTCGCCGACGACGGAGCGCTTGCGAAGTATGTTTTTGCGGGCGGCGGCGCAGAGCGCTATACGGCTTCGTTCACTTTCTTTGGCTATCGCTACGCCGAAGTATCGGCCACTGGCCCTGTGGAGATTTATTCCGTGAGGTCGATTCCGGTGACTTCTGTTGCGAAGTCGATGGAGCGCGGCACGATTACGACAGACAATGACGACGTGAACCGCCTCATCAAGAACGCCAGATGGGGAATGTACTCCAACTACCTTTCGATTCCTACCGACTGTCCGCAGCGAGACGAGCGAATGGGCTGGACTTGCGACACGCAGGTGTTTGCGCCCGCGGCGTTCAGGTTTTCCGACGCATACGGGCTTCTCGCAAAATGGATGGCAGACCTGCGCGATGCGCAGTCTGAGCGTGCAGACGGCCTTTATCCATCCGTCGCGCCGATCATGTGCGTGGGCGCGGTCAGGTGGGGACGCCTCGGCTGGGCAGACGCCGGAATCGCCGTGCCGTGGGTCGCGTGGCGGATGACTGGCGACACTCGGATAATCGACGAGAACTTTGATTCGATGTCTCGCTACATAGATAGGATCGCCTTGACACAGCATCGCACGACCGACGGCATACAGTTCGCCGACTGGGTGTCCTACGAGCAGATTACCCCAACTGGTTCATGGCCTGCGGACCATCCGTGGGATCCCAAATACCTTCTGCCGGAGGCGCAGAAGTATTTCGACTACCTCGGTGGCTGTCAGTGGCTGATGGACGCGCGACGGATGTCCGACATGGCGAAAGCGACGGGTCGCGGCGATGACGAGGCGCGATACTCAAAGATGGCAGACGAGGCGAGGAAGTATCTCAAGGCGAATTTCTTTGAGCCTGACGGGGGGCTATTGAAGATATTTCGTCACATGCAGACACCCGCTCTCTTCGCGCTACGCCTCGGGCTTTACGATGGCGACGCGAAAGATGCTGCCGTCGCGGCGCTTCTTAAAAACTTCGAAGACCACGGCGGATGTTTGCAGACCTCGATGCGCTTGCATACGACGCAGGGCGTCCGGACGCCGCATATTCGCTTCTTCTCCAGGACAAAGACCCGAGCTGGCTCTTTACGGTGCGACAGGGTGCCACGACAATGTGGGAGCGCTGGAACAGCTACACGAGGGAGAAGGGGTTTGGGCCGGTGGACATGAACAGCTTCAACCACTACGCCTACGGATCGTTCGCGGACTGGCTCTTTGGCGCGGCCGCGGGGATTCGCCCCGGCCCCGCCGGTGGCTTTGATGGACGCTTTATCCTTGAGCCAATGCCAGACAAGCGGCTCGGTCATGTGTCGGCAGAGTACAAGACAAAGAACGGCGTCATAAGGAGTGCGTGGCGCTACCACGACGACGGCACGCTCGTCTGGGAATTCACCGTGCCCAAGAATTCCGTCGCTTCTGTCTCGTTC
>CACZAK010000443.1 GCA_902779075.1 uncultured bacterium
GAAATCGTCCGAGGCGTCGATCGTCACGAACGACAACGGCAGCGTCGCAAGGACGTATGTCGAGTCGACGGTGACCACGAACGGCAACATGGTCACCGAACGCCGCCGCGAGACGCGCACCACTCTCGACGCCGACGGCAACATGCTCGAAAGCTCGACGAGCGAGTATGCGCAGAGCTACCCGGTCGGCGAGGAGGGGATGAGCTCGTTCGCGACGCCTGTCGCGACGGACGCCGAGGGAAAATGCGGAGCCGCGAAAGTCGAGGAGGGCTTCCTCGGCCTTAAGTTCGGAGAGGAGTTCAAGGGCACGAACCTCGTCGCCGACGCGGACGAGCCGACGCTTCTCCGCGCGACGTTCACGCCGAAGAAGGCTCTTGCCGGCTTCGACGACTACTACGTCTACGTGACCCCGAAGACCCACAAGGTCGTCAAGGTCTACGCATGCGCGAAGGAGGCGGTCGATCCCGGCACGAACTGGCGCAGGCACTACCTCATCGAGGCGCTTGAGAGGCGCTACAACACCTGGGCCCGGCCGAGGAGCTGGTGCCGCCCGATCTACACGTTCGACATCGGCTCCGGCCGCTTCGTGACCGCCTGCCTTGCGGACGCGTCTCGCGACTACGGGACGGTGCTTGTCGCGTGGGACGACGCTCTCCTCACGACGGCGGCAGACGAGACGGAGGAGATCCGCCGCGAGGCGAGGAAGAGCGCCGCCGAGAAGCGCAAGGCGCAGGTCGACGACGCGGCCTCCGCGTTTTGACATGAATGTTTATCCGTCTCGACGGGGAAACCATCTATCGCGACGCCCATGGCCGTCTAAAGAGAACGGCAAAATAGAGCGCCGGTAGCGAACCGGCCGCCGCATGTAGTTGCGAGCGCAGGCCGCGGCATATCTGCCGCGGCTTATTTTGTTGTTCCGGCGTTTGCGCAATATTCGGCTTGAGCCGAGTGGCTAGCGTATTTACGACGGAAAGTAAGAACTGCGTATGGCGGAAGTTACTGTGGCGGTATATATAGGTGTCAGACACTATGTCGGATTCACAAAATAAGAGAAAAGGAAAAAGAAATGGATGCAAAAACGGAGAAGATGATAGACGAGTTCAGGTCGAGGATGGAGGCGATAGTCTTCCTCAGGGATGGAACCGTCGAGAAGGTGGAGACCCCGTACGGCAAGGAACTCCCAGAGTGCGACTGGAGTCCTCGCGTGAAGAGCCTGGTGGAGATGTACAGCGACTGGCCGGAGAAGGTCGCCGCGCGGCTGTTCGTCTACCCGGATGCGGGCTTCGGCGTGTCGATTGACGAGTGACTCGCGCGGTTCGCGCGGTTCGCTCTTGACGCCGCAGGAGATGGCGTGGTAGAATGTCTAAGGAAAACTTGAAGAGGGGGGATAATCCAGCCCATGAGAAATGTATTCGCGAAAGCGCTTGCGCTGCTGCCGCTTGCGGCGGCGGCCATGACGTATCCGCCGTACGACCTCTATCCGTACCTCGCCGACAGCACGGACAACCCTCCGTTCAACTACACGAAGGTATGCGAGCCAGGGCGCGCGGGCGAGGCCAATGCGACATACGTCGTGCTTGGAACCTGGTTCCCAAGGGCTTATCAGGCGGTGAGCGCTGCATTCAGCGGAGACTTGACGATTCCCGCATACATCGACGGGCTGCCTGTTCGGAAGATCAACGAGGCGGCATTCATAACATGCTCGAATCTGAAGAGCGTGAAGATTCCGTCGACCGTAAGGGAAATCGGCCCCAGGGCCTTTTCGGACTGCTGGAGTCTTACGAACATCACGTTTGCATCGGACTCTGGGCTCACGACGGTCGGTGAAGGCGCTTTCACAAATTGCACGGGCCTCACGTCCATCACATTCCCAAAGACGCTGTCTCGCCTCGGCGTGAATTGCTTCCATGGGTGTATAAACCTTACGGACGTGCACTTCCTCGGCAACGCGCCGCGGCTTGTCGTCCCCGAGGTGACCGATAAGTCGGTGCTCGGCGAAATGATATTCCGCAACTCCGGATACTACGAACGGTTCAAGGTGCACATCAACAAAAATACATACGGCTGGATATCGCCCTACGAAAAGGGCGTGCCCGAGAAGTGGCCTGTCGACTTCGGCTATATGCAGGCGCACGAGACGGTCGCGGAAGACGGCGGTGCGGCGGAGCCGCAGGCCACTGGCTTTGTCGTCGTTGTCACCGAGATCGCGGGGGCGTCCACTGCCGTTCCGGACACCTGGCCGTCTCGCTTCCCGTCGTACACGGCCAGGTTCGGCAGCGATTTCGCCGCCTCGCTCACGAAGCCGACGGGAAAGAAGGACGCGGCGGGGAATGCGCTGCAGGTGTGGCAGGACTACGTCGCGGGGACAGACCCCACTGACGTGAACGATGTGTTCCGTGCGACGATCGACATGAGCGGCGGAACGCCCGTCGTCTCATGGACGCCGGTCCTTTCCGCTGCGGAGGCCGCAAAGCGCACCTATACCGTCTTCGGGGGAGATTGGACGCCAGTCACCTCCGGGCAGGAGGCGAACTACAACTTCTTCAAAGTGCGCGTAGCGATGAAATAACGTGACTTCTTCTCCTGGTCGAGCGCCGTTTTCTGGGGCTGCGTGATCAGCTACCGACACCCCGGCGAAGCCAGGGAAGTCGCGTAAGATTTGAGGAATGCCGCGTTTTATGTTGGGGGCGGACTTTTCTTGCGCCGCCACTAAACCGCAAATGGAGGTAGAAACACAATGAAGATGACAGAGAAACTTGGGCTGAACGGCCGCGTTGGCGACCGTTTCGAGCCGATGCCGATCACGCCCCGCCAGATGGTGGAGGTGCTGGACAGCGACGAAAGCAAGATCAATGGGCTTGCAATCGACGGGACGACCTACAAGCCGACCACGCGCTTCTACAAGACGCTGGCCGCCGAGCTGGACATCCCCTATGGCGTGTTCGGGTTCTTCTCGCCGCAGGAGGTGATGGTCCGCGCGGCCGAGAAGGAGCCCGACCTGCCGTTGCGCGTGACCTTGGACACCGTGAACGAGGAGGTCCTCGGCTTGACGCAGAACAAGGGGCTGCCGATGCCCGTGCAGTACATCGAGAACGTCCTGCACGACGACCGCCGCCTCCGCGAAGTGGAGTACGGCGACGGCATGCTGAGCGCCATGCTCGACCTCGACGACCCGTGGGAGGTGCCGAACGACAGCACATACCACGTGCATGTACGCTGCCGCGTGCCG
>CACZAK010000444.1 GCA_902779075.1 uncultured bacterium
CCCAGCATCTGCGAGGCGAAATACTGCCGTCCGAGCTTCGCTTCATCGACCGGCGACTTGTCCGCAAACCACGCATCCATCGCGGACCCGTCCGGCCAAACCCCGGTCGCGCCCACCGCAGCGAACATGCCGAGCAAACACACGCCAAACAATGTCGTTTTCTTCATTTCTTTTCTCGCCTTTATTTTTGCTTGTTTGAGGGGATTCTGTACATCGGCATCTTGAACGGCCCGGCCATGGTGTCCAAGCGCGACGAGGCTGTGGATGAAGTCGCGGCGGGCGCAGCCCGCGCACGGTCTGCCGCTTCGCCGTCACTTGCGGCCGATTGCGGACAAGACGGCCTTGGCGACGAGTCCGCCTTCCATCTTGCGGACATGCGGCTTGTGGTGGTACATGTCGCTCCAGTTCGCGTTGCGGTCGAGCGGGTCGAGGGCCGCAAAGAGGTCGTTCGTCTCGATGCCGCCGAGCCGGGCGACGACTTTCGCCCCCGCCGCGTTCAGCTCGCGCGCCTTCGCCGTCTTCGCCGCGTCCGTGAGCGGCGTGGACGTGCACCACACGATCTTCGCCGAAGGCTGCTTCTCGCGGATGAGCCGGAGCGCCGCCTCGAACCGCTTCTCCCAGTCCGCCGTCGGCGTGTCGAGCGAGTGAAGCCCGTTGTTGAAGTGGATCACGTCGTACTTCGCCTCGTCGAGGTAGATGCCGAGGAAGGTCAGGTAGTGCGGACTCGTCACGCAGTAGGACGAAATCCAGTAGGTGACGTTGACGCCCTTCGCCTCAAGGAGGCGCCGCGCCTCGCCCTGGTAGCCGTTGACGATCGAGTCGCCCACCAGCAGCACGCGGGGCAGGTTCTTGCGGCCGTCCACGAGATGGTACGCGTACGACTGCGACCATTCCGTGTTCTCGTGTCCGCGCAGGTTCACGGAAACCGGGCAGCCTCCGTCCGGCCTGTCGGCCGACAGTGCGCAAAACGCCGCCAACCCGACCGCGACGCACGCGGCATACCGATTAATCGCCTTTCTCGCTTGCATTGACAGACTCCTTCTTATTTTGAGGTAATTCATAAACTCCTTTTTCGTGGTGTCTGCGGTTCAAGCCACCCGACCTGAAAAAGCCGCATAACTGCAAAAACACTCAAAAGGCGTCACGGCAAGGCGAAAACGATTTTTCTGGGGTATGTGGTAATCGCAATTTCGTCATTATGTTCTTGCATTATCTGCAATTATATGATACGATTCTGGCATGAAAACAAACGGGAACGCCGAAACTGCCGGAATCGAAAAGCCAAGGCAGCACAACTTTCTCCGCCTATGGGGCGGACTCGTGCAGCGGACATTCCCCTTCATGGAGGAGGAGGTCGGCGAACTGGGGCCCAAGGCCAGGCTCTTCGTCACAGTCTGCGAGACCGTCGTCAAGCCGGAGACTTTCAACTTCGTCACAGTCTGCGAGACCGTCGTCAAGCCGGAGACTTTCAAGTACGCGAAGTGGAAAGGCGTGGGGCGTCCTCCGGCAAAGCGCATGCCGGTATTCAAGGCATTCCTGTTCAAGGCCGTGCATGACATTCCGACGACAAAGGAGCTCGTCGAGAGGATTCTTCTCGAACCACAGACGCGGCGGCTCTGCGGCTGGGCCGATCCGGGGGAGGTGCCGTGCGAGTCGAAGTTTTCCGAGATCAACAAGGAGTTCGCCGAAATGGGGTTCACGGAGGAATGGTTCGACGAGTTCGTGAGGCCATCGACGCCTGGAGCTTCTTGACCTGCGCAAGGGGTAGAGAGGGTCTGACCCCATTGGTGGAGTAAGAGTGGTGGAGTAGTGTCATGCAAGTGCCTTTCTGCCCTTCGGCGTGAGTTTGTAGGCCTGACGCGGGGAGTGGAGACTCGCCACATCCACCGGTTCTATGAGGCCGACATCCTTCAGCGGCGTGATGTACCGAGCCGTAAAATAGTTAGAGCTGGCGATCCCAAGCGTCTCCCTGACCTCTGCCGGGCGCTTGGGGCCATCGGAAAGAATCACGAGTATGTCATGTGCAACCCTGCGACTGCCACGATCCAGGAGTCGTGGCACCCTATTGGGCAAGGCGTCGTCCGCCGCCTCCCAACGCCGCATCCTGATGGACTCAAGCCGATCGGCAGAGACAGACAGCCTGTTTCCGCCGTGGCTGCCAGAAGCCGCCATTGCCTCCGGATCGTCCTCCAGTTCCTTGAGCGCCAAGCCGATAGAAATCACATGAAGTTCCTTCGCGCGATGCCAGTCGACGGGCGCAAAGGTGTAGATGAACCTGTAGCCCTCCTGGCACCGCACGTCTCCGGCACAGGCCGCGGCAAAACCGCACCACCTGTACTGGTCCGGCCACTTTGCCAGTCCCGCCTTGACGGGGTTCCTGTCAATGTACCCCGCCACCTTCATCAGCTCCGCTTTCTCGTCGGGCATCACCATCCGGGCGCGGAATCGTGATTCCCACATGGTGCCTGCGTGCCGACGTCGGGCGTTGAACGACTGGCTGCTCGACTGCTTGAGCGTCTTCATGAACTCGCTCGCGTTCCACATCCGCCTCGTGAACCGCGCCAGAAAGGCCCTGCGCCGTTCGGTGTCGCCACTGCGGGCAAGTGCCGCCCACGTCCTTTCGAAATCCGCAAGCCTCTCCCCGAAGTAGAGCGTCCTCACCCTCGCCAGCACCTCTTCCTCGGCCAGCTCCCGCGGCGGCGGGACATATGCGAGGATGTGGAAGTGGTTGCACATGACGCAGTACGCCAGCACCTCGACGCACGAGAAATACGCAACGCGCCACATCCGTGCGACAAAACCGGTACGTTCCTCCTCGCCGAAGTAGAATGCGCGGTTCGCGATCCGGCTGATCAGGTGATAGCACCTGTCGGGTACGAAGTTTCTAGGCTGCCTCATGCCGAACAGTATACCACAAACTCACCTACTCCACCACTTCTACTCCACCAATGGGGTCAGACCCTCCCGACACCACTGCCAGCAGTCTCTCTGTGGC
>CACZAK010000445.1 GCA_902779075.1 uncultured bacterium
TCCGCACTTCCCGTTCTCCGTCTATTACGACATCGAGGGCGACGACATCGTCGTCAAGGCGATTCTGGACGACCGCTTCGGCCCGGCCCGCATCGCCGCACATTTCGGCCCTCGGTTCTCCGAACAGTAGGCAAACCGTTCTTTTCGGCGCAACCTCCATCCTGTCGAACCTCTCCAGCACGGCGCCGGGGGGATGTTTTAGATTTCGCTTTTGTTTTTAGCCGTGTTGGACGAACTGAACACACCCGCCGGAGGTTGCGGCGCGGCGGGTGGGGGACGGTTGGGACGCGGTTGGGGCGTGAGAGGGTTTGTTCTGACAGGATTTCGTTAGCCGTGTAGAACGTGTAGTTGTGCGCGGCGTCCGTGAAGCACTCTGCGCGACCAGACGCATTCATTGCCTAAATGGATTTACAGCCAATATCCCACTGTATGTCTGCCCATCGCTCAAATCTTCGGTAAGGAACCTGTCGCAACCAAGTTCCTTGGCGGCGACAAGCAGCAGAGCGTCGTAGAACTGCAAGTCATACAGTCCCATCATCTCCAGTGCCAGCATGGTCCACTCCGATTTAACGGGCACCGATCTTATCGCCTTGAACAGTTCTGCAAAACCCATGACCTCGACTCGGGTTTTGCCGAGCTTCCTCATGGCCACATTGGAGAATTCATTAAGCACTTGCGCCGATATGACGTATTCAGCGGAATCCCTTGCCGACATGACAATGGCCTTGGCGATTTTCTGTTTCCCCGCGTCGCGCGCATCGACGGCATATACAAGCACATTGGAGTCCAGAAACGTCATGCGAACTCTCCATCGGGATATGCGTCTGCGCGATTGAACTTGTACGCATCCGTTCCCGCCATGCGCGAAGAACTCGATTCCACCAAGCTGTCGAACTTAGCCTCCCATTCATCCGCCTCGCGTCTGCGCTGTAGTTCGTTTTTGATGAATTCGACGATACGAGCCTCCAGCGACCGCCCGGTCGCCCGCTCGTAGTCCCGTATCTCCTGAATGACAACAGGAGGCATCTCTATTACATACGCCATTATGCAACAACCTCTCTTGTTTCAAGACGCGGATATTATACCATATTTCCGCGCAGCCGTGTTGGATGAGACGAACACACCCGCCGTACCTTTCGGCGCGGCGGGCGGGATTGACTGGGAACGCCGCCGTCTCGGTGGCGGAACGGTGGGGCGAGCCGTCCCGGCGAGCCGCCGAGATTCCGCGCCGTAATCTCACGATCCGGGCTGCGATATTACGCTGCGGAACGAGGTGGGGTTTGCTTTAGATTTCGCTTTTGTTTTTGTCCGTGTAGAACATGTAGAACGTGTAGTTGTGCGCGGGCTACTTGACGACGAGCACGAAGCCGGCAGTCTGAATGTTAATCTGCGCCGTGCGCGTGGTGTTGTCGGCAAACGTCAGCTCGACCGTCCACACGCCATTCTTGTTGAACGTGAATGCCTCCGCGCTCCTGCCGGTCTTGTTCCACGTAGTCGGCTCAAGCCCCGAACCCTCCGGCGGCGTGAACGTGATTGTCGACGCCTTCGTGAGGTCGCCCTTCCAGTCGTCGCCGGAATAGGCGATGGGCGGCGCTTCGCGCTTCTTCAGCCTGCCGCCGTTCGAGTTCGCAAGCCGCCACACGCCGTCCGCGTTGAACGCCCCCGCAAGCTCGGTCGTGCCGTTCGCCACCGCGCCCGAGACCGGCGTCGTCGATGCGCCCGCCGGGGACGTGAGCGTGACCGTCTCGCCCGCCCTGTACGTGACAGGCCATGCGGCGAGGTCGGCGGACGACATGGCAGCCGTGCCGTCGCCCGTGCGTAGCTTGAACGTGAACGCCTCCGACGTCACGCGAATCGCCGCAGGCTCCTCTCCTTCACCGTCGCCGTCCGCGAATGCCGGCATCGCCACCGCACACGCCGCCGCGAATATCATGTACCAGGTTTTCATGTCGTCAACCCTCCCGCACAATCAATCTTCGACGACATGGGACACGCGGAAGCCTCTGTTCCAGCCCGCGGCACTTTGCGAGGAAAATCGGTACGATGCACGGAATCCCGCGTCTGTCTGCGAACTGCTTGCCCCCCCAAAGCCCCTGCCAATATAATACGAGCCTGAACTGCTCGGCGTAAACGCATCCGCATTATTCGCCATGTTACCCGATGCGACGTTGTTCTTTACAGAATTTCTGTCCCGGCACCACTCCCACACGTTACCCGCCATATCATAGATGCCCCAGTTGTTTGGAAGGAACGAGCCTACAGCACACGTATAGTCGCCGGGTTTGCTCTGCACCGTGCCACCGTAGTTGCTTGCACAGACACAGTAATTCGGCAAATCAGCATTCGAGTCGCCCCATGAATAGACGGTCGTGGCGCCCGCGCGCTGCGCGATCTCGAACATCACCTCCGTCGGCAAATCGAAATAAAGACCTGTCTTAAAGTTGAGCCGCTGGAAGAAAGTGCCATTACTAGAAGCAGACATGGAAGCGGTGGATTGGATGCTTCCACGCACAGTTTGCCAATGAAGATACTCCACCGGACGGTGTTCCACTACGTCGTCGGTCTTGGCTCGCGTCATCTGCGACGGATTTGAGCCGTAGATATTCTGGTATTGTTTCTGCGTAACCAGGAACATGCCGATGTAGTAGTCCTTGGCGGTCGGCCAGTTCTTTCTGCTGTTGGTAGATGAATAGTTCATGTTGTCGCCCGTCGGGTAGCCGCCGAGGGCGGTGAGCGCACCGGCGTTGGGAAGGTCGCCATGATCCGCCCACTTCGGAACCTTGCGCAGGACGAGCTTGCCCTCCTTGTACTCGGCGACGTTGTAGCGGCTGTTGGACGCTTCCTGCGTGGTCATCAGCCCTTCGTAATAGACTTCGCCGGACGAGAGGTTGACGATCATGTAGTCGTTGCCGCTCGGGACGTTCGTGG
>CACZAK010000446.1 GCA_902779075.1 uncultured bacterium
AAGGCCGGTGTATCTTGCAATGTCCTTCAATGCAAGAATACCGTCCTTCAGCATCCGCTTAGCCATCGCTAGCATGGTCTCACGTTTGCCCTCGCGCTTGCCGCGCGCCACGCCCTCGACAATGCCCTCGGTTTTACCTTCGGCCCTGATTCTTTCCATTGCTTCGCACATATAGCGCCTCCCTTCTTCTGAATTCTTGAATTGACTAACTTGCCTCTTTAGAATGTCGAAATACATTTCAGCCGCATCGCTGCAATTGAAGTCATGCATAAGACGCCCCAAGGCGTCGTTTCCTCGCCACATCCCGTTGGCATAGATGACATGCGCACCATCGCCAAAATCCAGACCGGACTTCCTGTCCATGCGATCAAAAATGTACATGTCCTGCCCACGCCCCATCACGTCATTCTCGGTGATGAAGATGACGTATGTATCGCGCAGCTTGTCAAAGTCCTCGCCCGACTTGAGCGCGTTCGCGTCCATCAAAGAAGAATTGTACCTCGCGCGCTTCGGCTCGGCTCCGTCTTTCGCGCGCTGTATCTCGATGTCGTATTCCCTGCCCTTGGAATCCCTTGCGAATACGTCAAAGCGAACACCGCGCCCTTGAAGGTTCTTGATCGGGTATTCGGTCTGCGACTTGACAACCTTCAAATCCTTCTTGTCGAGGATGATCTGCAAAATCAGCTCAATACACTCCGGCGCGTTCTCAAGGCACTTCGACATGAAGGCGTCGTCCATGAGTCGGAAGCGTTCTATCTCCGCGAAATACTTAGGATTCATGACGTGCGCAGAGCGCCCCGCCCTCGCCTTTCCGAGGGCGGACGTTTTCCGTCTGCCAGAATGTATAGCCTTCGTCATGTTTTTATCGCTTTTCGCCCGAGGCACTATGTCCCCAAGCACTTTGAATTATACACTATTCTTTGTTTGTTTGTCAATGGGAACGCAAAATTCAGGTTGAAAACAAACGGAAATCATGGCCCAAATGACCTGATAACAGTCTCCAATCCTTCAGCTACTCCTTTCGCTTGCCACCGCAGGGCGCGTTCCGCCATCAGAAATACTCCTTCATCGCGAACTCGACCTGTTCCAAGAACATCTTCTTGAACGCACTCAAATTGTTCTGCTCGTAGAAGAGGAGAAGCGCTGCGCGTTCGCCTCGACCGGGCGGAATGATAGCAATGGCGAACGATGAATCTTCCAGCACCAATCATTCCGCAAGATTGGGCGAGGATGATTCGTGCAATGAATTTCATGTGGTACGTCCTTTCGGTCAGTACGCTTTTGTGCCGTCAAGATTCATGACATACTCAGAGTTACGCCCGTACGAGTCCTTGCCGGGCAGTTTCTCGCCGTTGAAGTCTCCATCTGGGCCAACAGTCCAAACGATACCACGCGCATGATCGTAATTCAATGGCGCATCGGTCTTGAACGGGTCTTTCGGCACAGACGGCATATATTCCGGCACGAGTGCAGAAAGATTCTTGGTGCGTATACCTGTATTGCGCCGATGGCGTTCCACTGCTACGACCACTTCCGTAGCCGCAGCGTGGAATTCGCTAAACGCCTCGTATAACGCCGTACTATCCCACCCTCCAAGCGATAACGCCACCATCTCTTTTCCCGCAAGGTTCGGGAGACAGCGCTTCACGCCTGACTTCATGGACTTAATCTCCGCCATTAAACCGCGCCAAGCCTCCTTGTCGTAGTCGCGCTCCACCAGATTGCACACACGCCGCATCATGTCTAAATACATACGCCAGGATCGATTCGGATGAAATTTGTAGCGTGCACCAAGCGACCAATGCTCATAATGGTCAGGCAGACTTTTCCTAAAAGCAAACTCGCCCCAGTAGAAAGCCTCCCGCCGCGCCGTGATGCAAAGCGAATGCCGCTGAGATTGGATGTCTGGAAGCGATCTCAGAAACGCAGCGAGCGCCGCAAGGTCGCCGTCGGTCGCGCACGATGCGTTGGCGAACTTCATCGCAAGGCACAACGCATCCCTCATTGTCATATCCGCACACTGCCAATACATTCTACCCTCCGCTCCGCCGCGCATTGTAGCGGCAAACGACGCAATCGAGCGAATCGACTTGAGTGCAGCCGCACCATCGCCGTGCGCAATCTGCGCCTCCGTGTCCCAGCACATCATGTTCATCATCCTTACAAAGTCGAATCCAACCGAACCGTCACCATGAAAATCAGTGTCGTACCACACACTGCACGCCGAGGCTTTGCGCATGAGAGCAAGAGCCTCGGCGTTCGTGGCGACAAATTCGGCCTTCCGTTCTGGCGTAAGGTCGCCGAAATCCTCAGGCCACTCGCGCACGGCATTCGTTGCGGCGATATATCCAAGGTATGCATTCTCTTTGTCGGGAACGTCTTTCTTTTCAAACGGTCCGATAAGTCCGCTCGGCGCTTCGCAATCCAACATCGTGCACCCCGCTATAAGCGCAAGGGATGAGACGAGAATTGCCTTTGTCAATTTCCGCATCCTTCATCTACTCCTTTCGCTTGCCGCCGCAGGGTGCGTTCCGCCAGAAACCCGCGCTAACATCACGTCCACAACCACTATTTATTTTATCTTCCACTTTATGCAGACGGTCTCCGACAACTCTATGTATTCGCGTATTGCTGTCGT
>CACZAK010000447.1 GCA_902779075.1 uncultured bacterium
GGCGCGGCAAACCAGTCGAGTTTCCACTCGCCCGACATCGATGCGCCGCCGCCTGACCTGACGACATACTTGACGGACTGTGAATGGATCGTGGGCTTGCCGCCGCCCATTTCAGGCACCCTCACAAGAACGTTTGTGCTTCCGGCCGCGGGGATCGACAGCCGTCTTTCCTCGCCGTCGCACGAAATCGTCCCCTCAAACGGACGCGCCACGCGGTTTGCAATGCGGATATCGACGGCTCCGCTTCCATCGGGCGCGCAAGTAACCGTCAGGTTGTCGGACAGGTCGAACGACTCCGCCCCGTTGAGGGCGTCCGCAAGCGCTTTCGCGTCGGGTGCGATGATGTAGGTCGGAAACTGCGTGATCTTCAGGTTGCAGAGGCCGTTCCCGTCCAGCCTCGCCGGAACGACGTTTCCGCAAAAGTCCGCGACCTTCGCACCTTTCGGCAGAGGGACGCTGAACCGCTTGGGCGGGAGCGTGCCGTCGGCATGTCCCGGATCGACGCTCCACACCGCCGCAAGCGCATCCCCCGTCGCAGGACGCGCGAAGGCGTAGCCGCGAATCGTCCCCACCGGACGGATGTCGGCCACATAGCGGCAGTCGGGAAGCAGGTTGCCAAGCGCGTTGACGCCGATGGCCAACGCGATTGGCGTAAGCTCCCCGTCGCGCCAGAACGGGCAGACCCATGGATCAAGCGACTCGACCTGCGGCCAGTGCTTCAGGACGGTAAGATATTGGCGGACGTATTCCGCCGAATAGTCCAGTTCCCTCAGTCCCCATGCGTAGGACGGCTTCTCGCGCAGATAGGTGTCGCCCCATCCGGTGCAGTCCCATTCGGGAATGAATGTCAGACTGTTGTTGCCCGTCTCGGAAACGCAGATCGGCGTCTCCGGTCCGTAGCCGTATCGCACCATGTCGGCGCGAAGATGGCCGAGACTCTCGTCAAGATCGGGATGCCCCGGCTTGTCGCAAAGCCCGTAGCAGTGGATGCCGACCATGTCGTAGCGGAACCCCTTCTCCTGTGAAACGCGCAGGTAGTTGGAGATTGCGATTCCCGACGTGCCCTTGGGCGAATACCAGAAAGTGCCGTGCGTCGGCGCACCGCGCAGTTCGGGATGACGCCTCTTCGCGCCGCGTATCGCGGCGGACTGCGCCTTGAAGTATTCGTCGTAGCGGCCTGAAGACGGCAGACCGGAGCGCTCGTCTTCGTTGGAAAATGACACGCCGCGAAAGACGTCCGGCGGAAGTCCCTCGGCGTAACGGTAGGCGAAGTCCTCTATCGCCGCCTCCGTCTCCGGCGTCACTTCCGTCCACTCGCGTGGATTGGAAAGCCCGGCCAGCTTCCAGTCGAAGCAGGGCGTAATGAGGCTTTCGATGCGGTTTTGCCTCAAAAGTTCGACGTAGGGGCGACCGTCCTCCAGTCCGTCCGGCGGCCTCGCCCCCTTGCGCCAGCCGCTGCCCCAGGTCATCGCGCCGAAGCCGAAACGACGGAGGAACGAGGCCGCCTCCGCGCCAAGCGGATGGTCGAACCACTGCTGCGCGGCAAAGACGTTCTTCGTCGCATGGCACCAAGAAACGTCCTTGCCGTCGTCTCCCTTTGCGGCGAAATCGCACCGCAAGACGTACAGGCCCTTCGGCAGATCGTCGAAATCGAGTTTGACGGTGTCCGTGCCGTCCTTTCCGACGGTTGCCGCGACGCGCCCGGCTCTGACTTTGGAGAGATAGACGTTTTCAAGCGAATAGCCGATCGCCGCCGCAATGCCCGGCCGCCCCGTCAGTTCCAACCGCGCATCAAGCGACTTCCCGAAGGGAACGCAGCTGAACGGATCGGACGTGGCGAGACGCGCCTGCACGGGGGCGTCGACGTATTCCGTCGCCTTGTCGCCCTCTTCGAGCTGGAAGCCGTCCACGAGAAGTCCGTCCCCGCCCGAAACGGAAAATGCAAGCCCGCAGCCCTTCCCGGTGAACGTTCTCGAAAAGCGGCGCCATTCGCCGTCGGTCTTGAATTTCGCCGTCTTGTTGGTTATGTCGCCATTGCACCAGAACTGCCCGGGATAGGCGCCGTCGAATTTATGCGACGTCGCCGCCGGCGCAAGGCCGAGCCAAAAGTCGCACTTCGCGCCGGAGG
The DNA here is from genome assembly GCA_902779075.1 of uncultured bacterium. Next base: position 2,129 of record CACZAK010000447.1, read on the forward strand.
ACGACTTCGCGTATGCGCTGAGCGTATAGGTCTTCCCTTCTTCCAGCGGCGTAGGAAACGAAAACAGAATCCGCTTTCCGGGGACTGCGTTCAACTTCAGGGCGCAGCGCCCGAAAAGCCCTCCGTCGACGATTTCCTGTCCGGGGACGCCGCCCGGCACATAGCGGTGCGATCCGTTTTCATTGAAACGCCAGTACCTAAGCCCGCTTTCGAACGACGGGTTTGGCAGAAGGTTGCGCGTCGGCGGCAGCGGGACGTGCAGGCGGTCGTGCGCATAGAAATCGATGCCGCGCACCGGCGGCGGCCTGTCCGCCACGCCCGCGCAAAAG
>CACZAK010000448.1 GCA_902779075.1 uncultured bacterium
AACAAAGAAAGGGGTGATGAACATGAAGTCTGTCATTGCCATTGCCGCGATGATTGCGTGTAGAGCGGCATTCGCGTGGGCGCACTGCGACATTCCCATGTTGTCGTTCAGCCTGCCGCGCAAGCAAGAAACTCAGCTGATGCAGAAGATGGTGGAGCAAATCAGGGACAGGTCTGACAGGTTGTCCGATCGTTTCACGCGCATGGCGGACAATGCCGCAACGCGTGCAATCTGCGACAGGCTCGGCGTCAGCAACGAGTTCATGCGCGTAGAGGAGGACGCGCGCGCGGCGCGCGCGCAACTTGACAAACTGATTGCAGATCTGCGCAAGCTGGAGAGCGCGCTGGACGAAGTCGAGGTTGTCCGCGGACGTGAGATTGACGCGCAGGTGATTGCGCGCATGAAGAGCATCACGATACCAAGGTTGTCGCTAGGGCCTGATACGACAATAATCGACGCCCTTGAATTCCTAAGAAAGGCGTCTAAAGAAACACCAGGTCGTGGAATCAGTTTTGTCTACAAAGGGCCGGTGGAGGACGCGAATTCGGGAGAAGAGGACGATTCAGAAGATGGTGTGGATGAAGCTTGCGTGAAGGAGGAACCCTTGTCGGCGCATTATAGGCGTATGCCGCAGGTGTCTGCCGCGGACATTTCGTTCTACGATGCGTTGACGCTCATCTGCAACGCCGCCGGCTGCCGCTGGGAAATCGCTGACGTCGGATTCATCCTTGTCACGGACGATTCCAACGTCTCTGCAGAAGAGGCGTCCGATGGCCCAGGGATAGAATTCTCCTGGAAGCAGACGGAAGATTGCGAGAGGACTTGGCTGTTCCTCGGCGGATGCGTCGTTCCCGATGAGAATGGCAATGGGATATTCTGATGGCGGATTGTTAAAGAGGCGAGTCTGGATGGAGAGGTAGGTCTCTCGGTCATATGCAAATTCAGTCTTCTTCTCGAACTTTCCGAAGCCGCATGTATAGACGCCTTTGCCGTTTTCGAGGGTGATGCGGTGGAAGGCGAACCGTCCCCATAGCATGCGGAGAATGAAATAAAGTACCGAAGCGGCGGCGAGCACAGCAACAGCGCAGGCGATGGCGACGCTCGGGATGATCGCCAGCCGTTTCGCCAACTTCAAAGGAATGAAACCAATGGCCCAGAACGCTGTAAGGTTGCATAGTGCGTCTTTTGCGGCGTCGTTCCACCATGCGTTCGGGCGGTAGATGAAGCCGTTGCGCGTCTCTTCCACGCTCCGCGGCATGAACTTTGGCTGTGATTGGTAGGCGTGTGCACGGTAGTAATGAGCATATTGGCACGACCATTCGGAATTGCAGCTGGGGCACGTCAGGCATTCGGACTTCGCGTCGATGCACTCGGACGGAATCGACGCTCCGCATTTAGCGCAAAGGAAGGGTGTCCCGCCTTCAGCCCTGCCGAGGTGCGCGTCAAGAACAGCGTGGACAAAGGCCGCTCGCGCTTCGTTGCGCCTGCCTCGTTCGCTCCAGATGACCTGCTGCAGGAGCTGACTATATACGCCGAGGGCAAATCCGACGGATATTGCCTTTACGCGTCCTTTGTCGTCGCATATCTTTTCTAAGCCGGCGGTTGCGTTTTCGTGCGGCACGAAGCGACGGCGCCGTACTCTCATAAATCCGAGCCAAAGCGTGTCGACGACGATTGCCGCCTGCCCCAGCGAAAGTCGGCGGGCTGTCAGTCTGCAAAGTGCGATAAACCAGATAAAAACGCCACGCTGCCGACGAGGATGCCGAAAAAACCTTCCGCAATGCTTTTGCCGCCAGAGCCCAGTGAATTGAAGTTGTCGATAACGACAAAGGCTCCTGCCGCAAGCACGAACGGCAGAACAATGGCCGCCACGATCCTGCGTCGCGGAATTCTGTCGCGCACAACGATGTTTCCTGATGTGTCTCTGTCAAGCGAGACGCCGCGCGGAGGATGCGCGATTATGTCTGCGCGCTCCTCAAGACAGGGCTTTTCGCCGGTATCGAGGGGCGCGACGAAGTCACCGCAGTTTGGGCAGTAGCAAACCTCGTCACCGTTCGTTGGCGAAGGGGGGTTTGTGTCGGTTTGTGATTTGTGTGCGTCCATGACACAGACAGTATACCATATTGCGCGGCGCATCCGCCGCGGATATGGCATAAGGCGTCATTCCGCCGCGGCGCGCGTGCCCGGAATCTTGGCGGCGGCACTTGATTTCGCGGGGAAAATTCGGTATCCTATTAGGCAAAGATTGCAAAGGGAAAGGAGTCAATCATGGTATTAGGATTTCTTCAGAACATCGGCCCGTGGCAGCTGCTCATCGTCGTCGCGGTCATAGCGTTGCTTTTCGGTGGCAGCAAGATCCCCGAGCTCGCGCGTTCGCTCGGCAAGGCGAAGGGCGAGTTCAAGAAGGGCCTCGCGGAAGGCGAGAAGGAAGAGGCCGAGGCGGAGGGAAAGCCCGCCAAGGAGCTTGAGAAGGCGTAAGTGGTCAGCGAGCTGATACGCGAGCGACTCAAGGAAGTCCCAAGTCGCCCCGGCTGTTATCTCATGCGAGAT
>CACZAK010000449.1 GCA_902779075.1 uncultured bacterium
GCTGGAGACGCCCAACTCCCTGCGAATGTCTGCCGGGCGCTTCGGCTTGTCTGCAAGAACCGCGAGGAGATCGCGCGCCACTTTGTTGCTGCCGCGTGACAGCAGACGCGGCACATGCGACGGGAAAGTGGGCTCGATTGCTGCCCAACGACGCTCCCTCATCGAATCCAGCTTCTCCGCAGTGACCGACAGCCTGTCCCCGCCATGGCTGCCGTCTGCTGATTTCGCCTCAGGATCGTCTTCAAGCTCCTTGAGCGCCAGGCCGATGGAGATTTCATGCAACTCCCGGGCGCGCGCCCAGTCAACGGGGGCGAACGTGTAGATGAACCTATACCCCTCCTGCGCACGCACGTCCCCAGCGCACGCGGCGGAGAAGCCGCACCATTTATAGCCGTCTGGCCACTTGACGATCCCGGCCTTGACCGGATTGCGGTCGATATACCCCGCGACCTTCATCAGCTCCGCCTTCTCGTCCGGCAGGAACGCCCGGGCGCGGAAGCGCGCCTCCCACATCGTCCCGGCATGCTTGAGACGCGCGTTGAACGACTGGCTCGTGGCTTGCTTCAACGTCTTCATGAACTCGCTCGTACTCCACATACGCCGCACGTATCTGCCGAGAAAAGCCTTGGGGCGCATCTGCGCAATTCACCGCCGAGCCTCCTGATGATTGGAAACAACGATTTGAAACAACTTACCTTATGCGCGCGGGCTAACTCGCCCGCGCCCAGCCTTGCGCCGGGACGCCCCCCCCGCCCTTGACGATCGCACACCACTCCTTCATGATGTCGGAGTGCCGCACGCCTGTGTAAAGCGCCTGCACGCGCGCAAGAACCTCTTCCTCGCTCAGTTCGCACGGAGCCGGCACGTACACAAGCACGTGGAAATGGTTGCTCATGACGCAATACGCCAGGATCTCGATGCACGAGAAATACGCCACGCGGCGCATGCGCTCGACGAACCGCGTGCGCTCCTCCTCGTTCAGGTAGAAGGCTCGGTGGGCCACCCGGCTTATCAGGTGGTAGCATCTGTCCGTTTGAAAGTTCCTTGGGCGTCGCATGGCGAACAGTTTACCAAATATTCCGTTACTCCACCACTCTTACTCCACCAATGGGGTCTGACCCTCGGACTCCCACGGAACCAACAAGCGCACACGCGGGATCGGGTGAGAGCGCAGCCTGCGCCGCCGCCTTCAGGAGGCTATGGCCAAGTTCGCGCGCTGCCGGTTGAGAATAGATTCCCCCGCAGAGAGAATAGCCAAATTCGCAGCATGTGGCGAAGTAGCAGTTAGGCAGCGTGCGCGCCCACGCGTCCGACGACATGAACCCCGCCGCCCACTGCTTTTCCATGACCGCGGAATAACCTGTTCCGCCGAAGATATCGTACCCGCCGTCATAGACAAGCACGCCTCCCCTCTGGGCGGCAATCCAGTTCGCGCGAAATTTGTTCCATCTGGCGTTTAAGGCTTTGTCTCTGCAACCAAAGGAAAACGCCTGGTCCTGCTCGGGGCAGTTCGGATGGCTCCTTACATGCGGCGAGTGAAGGTCGATGAACACAAGCCGTTTCCCTGCGGACTCGTCGAGAACGAGTTTTTTTAGCGCCTTTACGGAAGAATAGCGATCCTTCAAATAGTCACGGTTGTGATCGTGTGGCCAACGATTCTTTCCCTGATCGCCATCCTCCACGCCATCCTTGTCCATGAACGGCACGAACACGCAGTCGGCATTGTCGCGGATCCATCTGCCCTCCGGTGAATCGGAAAGGATTTCGTCGATGATTCCCTCCATCACAGGATTGGCCGATGCTTCGCAGGCGTGATGCCTGGCCGTGAATGCAAAGAGCCACTTTGCTTTACCGCTTCGGCATGTGATGCGCAGCATCTCCGTGTCGCGCCTGCCGCTCTGCGACTTGCAGAGCACGTCGAACTTCACGCCGTCCATTCCGCGCCACCGCGCGGACGCGGCGTACCAGTCTTTCTGCAGATATGGAATCGACGTCGCGAAGCGCGTCTCGTTCT
>CACZAK010000450.1:0-3149 GCA_902779075.1 uncultured bacterium
CAAGATCGAGGGCACGTGCATCAACCGCCTGTTCTCGCTGCGGAACATGATCGACCGCATGATCGACGGCTACGACAGCCGCTTCGGCTACGACGAGCGTCAGGTCAAGAGGGTGATGGAGACATACGTGGGATTCATCGAGGGAAGGTTCGAGGGCGCGAACGGAGTGCCCTACAAGGTGACGTTCGGCGACGACCTGAAGGCGTGCTATGCGTTCATGCAGGGTCTCCGCGACAACACGGGCTTCCTCGGGCGCATGGCGATGGGCGTTCTGACCGGCGGCGTGTCCGAACACGTGTTCACCACGATGACCGTGCTCGAGAACATGCAGAACGAGATCATGACGTGCAAGGACGTCAATGAGTTCGGATTCCTCCGCGCCGTGCAGATCGGCGGCGAGGAGATCGGCAAGCAGGTCCTCATGGAGATGATCGCGCAGGGCGCGATCCAGGGCGCGGCGAAGGCGGCGAACATCGACGTGAACGCCACGATGCAGATGTGGGCGGGCAAGTACCGCAAAGCGATGGACGGGGCCGATTCGTGGCTGAAGAGCCATTCCAGCCTCTACAAGGCCGGCGACACGGCATTGCAGACCTGCAAGAATTTCCTCGGCGGCGGCACGAAGGCGGCGGTCAACGCGGTCGAGAACGTGGCCCGATCCGAAGATGAGGCGGCCAAGCGGGCGGAGGAGCTCCTTAAGAAGTCGCGCAAGGAGATGACGCCGGCCGAGCTCAAGGCCGTGACCGAGTACGAGGAGGCGATGGCCAACGGCATGAAGAAGGTGCGCAACCTCCAGAAGGCGCAGCAGGCGATGGAGGACGCCGCGAAGAACAACAAGCCCGCCCTCAAGGCGGCGAAGGAGAACTACCGCAAGCTGGCCGACGAGGTGTGGAGCGACAAGTGCGCGCTCAAGAAGCTCCAGGAGGTGAGGGGTGACTACGCCAATCGCATGCGTGCGCAGTTCAACAACTACCGCGAGAACCTTCTGGACAGCGTTCAGCGCGAGGCGCTGGGCGACATCGCGAAGGAGCTCGGCGTCCCGCCCGACCAGCTCTACGTGATGAACGCCTCGAACGGCATCAAGACGGACTACCTGACCGGAAAGAAGGTGCCGGGCGACCGCGACATCTCCTTCATGCAGAAGGTCTTCTCCGACCGTTCGAAGGACCTGACGATCGACCAGTCCATCGGACAGCGGTCCGTCGCGCGCCGCCTCTGGAAGAAGATGCACGGCGGCAAGGAGCCGCCGAGCATCGACGAGGCGATGAAGTTCATGAAGGGCAAGGACGTCACCTACGTCAACCCCAACTGATCGGCATGACCAAGAACGGCAAGATCAACAAGAACCTCCTCGCGAACGACCTCCACAACCCGACCATCAACGCGGCGTCCATCAAGCACAAGGGCGTTGAGTGGTGGGGGCCGACGGCGGGCGACAAGCTCGCCCGTGCGGCGGAGTGGGAGGCCCTCGCGGCGAAGTACCCGAATGGATCGGCGAAGGCGAAGCTGCTCGAGCGGGCCTTCGAGCTGCGGTGCCAGGCGGTGGGCGACGTGTGCGAGGGCATCCGGCAGATCACCAAGCAGACGGACAACATCATCATTCCCCGCGGCGCGAAGAGGGGTATAGGCAATCCTCTCCCGTCGCACCTGCAGGATCTGCAGGCGCTCGGCAAGCGCGTGGGGCAGGACGTCTCGCCGGCGGAATTCGTGAAGGCGCTCAAGCGGTACAATCTGGACTTGAACAGCTGGGCGGACCAGGTGAGCAAGTACGTCAACGCCAAGTACGTGCCGCCGCCGGAGATCAAAGTTCCCAACTTGTTCACGCCGAAGGCCATCAACGACGCGCTGGACCGGGAACAGAAAAAACGGCGATGATGATTGATGCATTTTCCAAAACCTAAAGAAAGGAAACTTAAGTTCGCACTCGTCGGAATCGCGGCGCTTTGCATCGCAGGATGCGAGAAGGAGCTGACGCGGGAGGAGATCCAGCGCAAGCAGCGGGAGGACTTCATAAAGGCCGATGCCAGGCTCAAGGAGCTGAAGGCCAAGGCCGAGGCTGAACGCCGCGCGCGCGAGGAGATGTCCACAAAGACAATCGGCGGCGCGATGGTGAGGCACACGCTGGAGACGGCCGCCGGAACCGCCAAGAAGGACAAAGAGGCCGACGACAGGGTGCGTAGGGCGCTCGACCGCGACTTCGGCGCGCCGGCGCCGGAAAAGAAGCCCACTGCCGCGCCTCCGACCAAGGAAAAGGATGAAGTGCCGGCAGTCATCGACTTCAGCGACGATTTCAAGTAAGCGTGCGGCATCGCAGCCCCCGAAACCGAAGTGGAAGGCAGAAGATGAAACCTAACGGAAAGGGTGTAATCAAGTGGGACCTTCGCTCAATCCGTGCCGCTACGATAGTTCGGGCGATTTCGCGCATTCCAGCCGCGTTTTCACCGCACCATGGAGGTTGATGTGCGGGGAATAAACGGTAAGCCGAGAATCACTTCGACGTTATATGGAATAATTCAGCAGTAATGACGTTCTTTTTCTAGTAATACTGCGTGATAACGCCTTGACAGGTTCACGGAAAGTTCACATTGGATTCACATTGGATTCACCATGGATTCACCAATGACTCGTGAAATTGTAAAAGAAGTTTTCCCTTTGAACTGCTTTCCTGCTTGTTATGGCCTTTAGAGCCCCAATTTCTGACACCTAGGTGTCATACCCACTGACACCTAGGTGTCACACTCACTGACACCTAGGTGTCATAACCTCTGACACCTAGGTGTCACGCTCCTGACATCTAGGTGTCACGGATCGCGGAAAGTGATTGGAAGCTCTTTCTTTGCGGATTTGGCGATGCCGTATCATGGTTCGGGCTGGCCTTATATTTCTGCGTCTTTTAGTGAGATTACGGCGCGGAATCATGGTGAAAGGCCGTGTGCCTTGTCAACTTGCGTGTCGAGGTGCGCGTTGAGCTTCACCAGAGGATCTTGAGCGGCTCGTTGCGAACGGCTTGCACCACGGCAGATTCGCCGAAGTGTAAAAGTTATTTTTGGACGGGCGCATCTGCGTTTTTCACCCATGCGTTTTGAGATTGGAAACAACCAGAACAACTGGTAAAAACAACTTTGAGAGAGGTGCGCGGGCTAACTCGC
>CACZAK010000450.1:3156-4366 GCA_902779075.1 uncultured bacterium
TTTAGATTAGCCGATGGGCGCGGGCGAGTTAGCCCGCGCGCCAAAGGCAAGTTGTTTCAAATAGTTGTTTCCAATTATCAGAAGGCTCGGCGGTGAATTACGCAGATGCGCCCTTTTTGGGCAACGCCTTAGTATTGCGCTTGCGCGGCGAAATCCCTTTTGCTATACTGCTTTTAAATCGGGCTCATTGTGCCGAAAACAACATCAAAAAAAGGACAAAAAGCATGTTTACAAAAGTGATACCTCAAGGACACTGCGTGATCGTCGAGCGTTTCGGCAAGCCCGTACGCGTGGCGCAGAGCGGCCTCAGGTTCTTCCTGCCCGGCCTTGACAAGCTGCGGGACGTCCGCAACGTGTGGAACGACCAGTCGAACACGGACGGCATTTTCATCGAACTTACAGAACAGATCTGCGACACAGGCACGCGCGAGTGCTTCACCCACGACAACGTGAAGCTCCTCGTGGACTGCGTCTACCGCTGGCGCATCACCGACCCGATCAAGGCCGTCTACGAGGTGGACGAGCTGCACAAGTCGCTCAAGGAGGCCGTCCTTGGCGAGATTCGGTCGTTCATCGGCAAGAGCGAGCTGAACACGGTGCTGGCCTCCCGTTCGCGCATTTCCGAAGCAGTTGTCACCGTCGTATCCGAAACCGTGCGGCGCTGGGGCGTGAACCTGACCGGCGTGGAAGTGCAGGAGCTGAAGGCGGACGAGGCCACGCAGGGCGCGATGCTCCAGCAGCTTGATGCGTCGCGGCGCGCCGAGGCGATCAAGCTTGAGGCCGAGGGCAAGGCGTTTGCGGTGGTGCAGGAGGCCGAGGCCGCGAAGAAGGCGGCGATCCTACGCGCCGAGGCGGAGTGCGAGGCGATCAAACTCGTTGCGGAGGGCGAACAGGCGTACCTCACGATGCTCAAGGAGACGCTCGGCCCCGAAGAGGCTGCGAAGGTGCTAATCGCGCAGAAGACGCTCGACGTGTACAAGCAGGCGACAAGCGATCCTGCGGCCAAGGTGTTCCTGCCACTGTCGGCCCTGCCGCCCGTGCTGACGGGAGAGGCCACCAAATGAGCTGGCTCATCCCGGAGTGGCTGCTCGCCCTCGCGCTGACGCTTTTCGAGGTAATTCATAAACCCCGCTTTCGTGGCGTTTGCGGTTCAAGCCACTTGACCTGAAAAGCACCGCATAACTGCAAAAACACAATCACGAAGTCCACG
>CACZAK010000451.1 GCA_902779075.1 uncultured bacterium
CCACGACTCGTACTGCGCGACGAGGAAGAGGTAGCCGAACAGGATCGCGAGCGCGATGAGCGGCGCCGCGCCGCCCTCGTTGCGCGCCTCCTGGAACGACAGGGCCGCCCAGTCGTAGCCGTAGTCGTCCGGGAGGATGTCCTTGAACACCTTCCTCAGGTCGTTCATGACCTTGCCTGACGCGACGCCGGGCATAGGCATCACGGTTATGCCGCACGAGACGTACTTGTCGCGCGTGTAGACGGTGCGCGGGCCGAGCTCACGCGTGATGTCGCCGAGCGAGCCGATCTGCACCATCGCGCCGTTCTCGCCGCGCACGTAGAGACGCCCGACTGCCTCGGGCGTGGCGCGTCCGTCCCAGTCGGCCTGCACCGTCACGCGGTTCACCTGCGTGCCGAGGTTGACGTCGTTGACGTACCTGGAGCCGAGGTAGTTCTGCAGAGTCGCGTAGACGGTCGAGACCGGCACCTTGTACATCTCGGCCTTCACGCGGTCGAGGTTGAACCTGAGGTGCGGCGTGACGGCGTTGTAGCCCGAGTAGGCGACCATGATGTCCGGATGCTTCGTCTTGTCGTTCAGCTCCGCAAGCACGCGGTTCTTCACGCCGTCCATGCGGATCGGGTCCGCCGTGCCCTTGTCCTGGAGATCGACGCTGATGCCGTTCGTCATGCCGAGGCCCGGGATCGCCGGCGGCATGAATACCTTCCAGTTCGGCTCCGGAACCTGCGCAAGGACCGCCTGCAGGCTGCGCGTGAGCGCCGCGGCGCTCTGGTCGGGCCGCCTGCGCTCCGACCAGTCCTTCAGGTCGATGATGACCATCGCCTGGTTCTCGCCGCGTCCGCCGACCATCGAGAAGCCGGACGCTTCTCACCTCGGGGACCTTGAGGAGCAGGTCGACGGCGCGGAGCGACACGTCTCGCGTGCGGTCGCGAGTCGAGCCCTCGGGCATCTCCATCGCGGCAAATATGACGCACTGGTCCTCCTCGGGGAGGAACGCTGTCTGCGTCGAGCGGAACATCTGCACGGTCAGCAGGATAGTAAGTATGAGGAGCGCGAGCGCGAGGAAGATGCGCGACGCGAGCCACTTCGCGAGCTTCACGAAGAGCCCCTTGAACGAATTGACCGCCCAGTTGAACCACGCGAGCGGACCGTGCTTGTAGGGCCTCGCCTCGTGCAGGATGAGCGAGCAGAGCGCCGGCGCGAGCGTGAGCGCGCACACTGTCGAGAAGCAGACCGCGGCGGAGAGCGTCACCGAGAACTGCTGGTAGATGCGTCCCGTGATGCCGCTCATAAAGCCGACGGGGACGAAGATGCCGAGAAGGACAAGCGTCGTCGCAATGACGGCGGACGTCACGTCGCTCATCGCCTGGATCGCCGCCTCCTTCGAGTTGAGGCCGCGCGTCTCGATGAGGAACTGGACGCGCTCCACCACGACGATGCAGTCGTCGACTACGACGCCGATCGCAAGGACGAGTCCGAACAACGTGAGGATGTTTATCGAGTAGCCGAGGAAGGCCATCAGGATGAACGTCGAGGAGAGCGACACTGGAATCGTGAGGCACGGGATCAGCGTCGCGCGCCAGTCCTGGAGGAAGAGATAGCAGACGAGGACGACGAGCCCGAACGTGATGAGGAGCGTGAAGACGATTTCGTCGATGCAGGTGCTCACGTAGTCCGTCGCGTCGTAGGGTATAACCCATTCGAGATCGTCCGGGAACGACTCGGCGAGCTGCGCCATCGCCTTGCGGATCGCCTTCATCGTCGCGATCGCGTTCGCGCCCGGCTTCTGCTGGAGCGCGATGGAGACGGCGTTGCCGCCGTTGAGCTGCCCGGTGAACATGTAGTTCTGCTCGCCGATCTCGGTGCGCGCGATGTCCTTGAGCCTCACGACGCCGCCGTTCGCGTCGCGGCGGACGACGATCTCGTCGAACTCCTTGGCGGACATGAGACGGCCCTTTGCGAGGAGCGACATCGTCCAAGCGGCGTGGTCGCCAGTCGGCGCCGCGCCGACCGAGCCGAGCGAGGCCTGGATGTTCTGCTTCGAGACCGCCGGCCATGCGCGCGGGGTCGAGCCAGACGCGCATCGAGAGCTTCGGACCGTACACCGTCGCGTCGCCCACGCCCGGGACTCGCAGGAGCACCGGCTGGATGTTCGCGTAGATGTAGTCGGATATCTGCAGGCGAGAGAGGGTTCCGTTGGGGGACCTGACCGCGATGAAGCCGAGCATGTCCGAGTTCTGCGCGCGCACGCGCTTGCCGAGCTGCTTCACCTCCGACGGAAGC
>CACZAK010000452.1 GCA_902779075.1 uncultured bacterium
GCGAATGGTTGAGGATGATGCCGGCGGTGGGCTTCTCCACGTTCGCGGCGAGGATGTCCATGATCTCGAAGATGGTCTTCCGCACGTCGCCGTCGTCCAGCTCGTCGCCGTCGATCACGGCGCCCCACGGGTCCAGCACCACCACGTCCGCGTCGCGGTAGCGTATCGTCGTCTTGAGCTTGACGCGGTTCTGCTCGTCGGCGAACGAGACGTACACGTCCTTCGGCCTCGCCATGGTCGGCAGGAAGATGTGGCCCCGGAGCCGTTCGCGCTGCTCCGAATTGCAGTACTTCAGCATCTGGCGGAGGTCGTTGCGGTAGCGGTAGAAGCCGTTCTCGTTTCCGTAGAAGAGCCATTTGAGCGGACGGCGGCAGGTGGGGAGGCCAGCGAAGTCCCGTCCGAGCACCTGGTTCACGGCGAGGTTGAGCATCATGCGGCTCTTGCCGAGTCCGCTGCCGCCGATGACCTCCATCAGCTGGCCGGGCGCGAGGCGGAGTCCGCCCCAGATCTCCTCCGGCGGCTCGGACTCGTCGGCCTCGATGTCGAGCGCGTCGGCGGTGGAGAACTTGTCCGCGGCCTCCAAGGCCTCGAGGGGATCGTAGTTGCCCTCCGCGAAGGGTGCGCTGTCAGACGCCATCGCCGGCCTCCTTCCCTTCGTCGTTCGCCGCCGAGAGCGGCACGTAGTCGGCGATGGCGGCATCGAGGAACAGCATCATGTTCGCCGCCCGGAGACAGGCGACCAGCCGCTTGACGTCCTCCCCCTTCATCTCGCCGCCGGTGCCGAACTCCTTCTTGGCGACGATCTCCAGCGCATCGCGCCAGATACGGTACGATTCCGAGCCGATGCGCTTGGCTCGGCTGGCGGCGGCGAGGATCGCAAGCTGGATGGCGGCAATCGCGTCGTTGCGCTTGCGCACGAGGGGCGTGGGGAGTCCCAGCGACGGACCCGGGCGGTGTTTCCCGCCGCGCGTCCCCTCCGTGACCGGCATCCGCATGTTCACTTTGAACTTCAGCACGGCGGACAGGATGTCCTCGTGTATCTCCGGACGGAAATCGGGCACTTCGTCGTCCATGATCTGCCGGAGCGCGAGGAACTCCATCTCGATGAAGCCGAAGGCGTCGCCGCCGGTTTCGCCGGGGGCGATCGCCATGTATTCGTCCATCATCGCCGTATAGAGGCGGTCCACCTCGCCGGCGCCGATCTTGCGCCGGACAGTCTCCACGACGGCATCGGGGTCGCAGGCCGGGTCGTTCATCCTCGCGGCGGTGGCGCGGAGGGCGTCAAGGTCGACCTCGACTCCGCGCGCCTTTGGACGCGTGGATTGGAACAATGTTTCTCCCCTAGAAGAGGCATCGCCGCTCCCTACGACGGGGGAATTTTTGAGACCCTACGGAGGTTCGATCTCCCTACACGGAGGGGATTTTTGAGACCCTGCGAAGGTTCGACCTCCCTACATGGAGGGTTTGATCTCCCTACGTGGAGTGTTTGACTTCCCTACATGGAGGGTTCGACTTCCCTACGTGGGATTTGGGCCTTCTATTCTATCGTCCCACCGGTAGGGTCATGCGTCCCGCGTGACCGCGTGGTGGGGCGAGGCGTCCCGCCGAGCCGCCGCATGGAGAACCGCCATCTTGGCGGCGCACTGACGGTAGTAGATATTGCAGCCGTCCATCTGGCAAGTGAAGTCGGAATTGGAAGACGTCAAGTGGCAAGAGTACGAACAACAACTTCAACTTATTGGTAGCACTTCAGGTCGCCTTATCTTATGTACATGACAAGGGGTTCGTTGTCCACCGAACATTCCACTCGCAGATTCGGATCGGATTGTCCTCGTCGGACTATCTTCGCGGCGTTCCATGTCGGAGTTCCATGTCGGATCAAAAAGGAACGGCGGCGGCGTGGCCAGTTGCGTGAATGTTGGCTGGCCGTTCACCGTTGCGGCAAGGGAGCGCGGCGTTCGATTCCTGTTGAGGCGCAGTTTCCAGTCGAGCGCAGTGCACCCAAAAGTGCCTGCACATGAAAACGTGTCGCCGGTCACGATATTCGTGACTTTCCACTCGCCGCAGCAGTACCCTACGGCCATCTCCGCCTCAGTCCGAGACAAGCGGCCGTCGCCGTCCGCGTCACGGCCGAATACGATCTCAACACCGTTTGACGGAGTTGCATCAAGTTCGATTCGTACGGAAAACTCCTTCGCGTCATTCCGTGATGCGTCAAATACGCAGTTGGTGACGACCTCGTCGATACGACAAGCGCGGCGGCAAGAAAGGCGGTTGTGACAGTCATGGCAAGTTCTCCTTCAAGCTCAATTACCGCCAAAATCAATGTTCAGTTGTGTCAACGGCTGGCCGGATGAGTGTAGCTCATTGGTAACGGCGATCAAGCCATCTTTAAGATACCTCCAATCTGAGTCCTGAGTAAGATTGGTATTCGTTAAAGCATTATTGACAAATTGTAGTCTGTTTGAACTCATGGCATACCCAGAATAGTAATTCTCCCAAAAGTAGTCATATTCTCCTGCCAACTGCCACTCGGTCGGATCGCGGGTAAAGATGCGGGCTGCCCTGTCGCAGATACTTTGCGAGACAAGATTTGACTGGCTTGCGGTAACAACCTTTGCCGCATATTCAAAGCATTTCGCTCGGTCTTTCCACGTGAAGTCAACACGGTTCGTGAATATAGCCTCCATTGTGGCTGTGGTTTCATCGCTAACGGGCGAGAAACGTATGAGCCTTCCGATTTCATCCCTCCGTTTCCATTCTGGGAGCGTTGGGTTCAACACGAGTCGGCGCATGTACGGAAGCGCGTTCGTGTAGTTCATCGACACGCACTGGGCGGTCGCCTTAAACGGCAAGTCCC
>CACZAK010000453.1 GCA_902779075.1 uncultured bacterium
GCGAATTTGCATGCACGAATGAAAACGCGGGCGCGGCGTTTGACCTTCCTTCCGACTTCAAGGCCGACGCTAACGCGGACGTGTTTATGATAAAGCGGTGAGATAATCGCGAAGAAAGCGCCCTATGAGACATTGCAGGATAAATCTTCCAAATCGGTGCTATCACCTAATCAGTCGCGTCGCCCACCGCACCATGACGAAGGATGGCAAGCGGCGAATCGAAAGGGTAGCGCCGCTATGACAAGGAAAACCTACTGTAGCAATCTACTGTGGCAATCAGGTCTGACCCTGTTGGTTCCGAAAACGGTAAGGACAAGTAACGCATGAATGTTGTGAAGAGGTTGTTGGCAGCAACAGCCATGCGAACAAGGAGGAGTTGCGAAAATGAAGAAAATACGATGTCGCAGGTGTTTCCTTGCGTGGGCGATGGTACTTGCCGCTCTGACGCTTCCGGGAGGCGAGATCACGGAGAAGTACTACCGTCTCGCACTACGCGAAATCGGCGGCGGCGACATCGCGCAGCTAAGCGAGTTCTCGCTCTATGCCGCCGACGGTTCGCGTGTGAACGGCGATGGCATGAAGCTCGTCGCGCCGTGCCCGGCAAAGGCACTTGCGCCCGGCGAATGTTTCGCGTCGCAGAAGAACTTTGCGCGGGAGACGGCCGACAAGCTCTTCGACGGCAATCCGAAGACGAAGCTATGCGTTGGGAGGCTCGCACTCGGCGGAAGCGATCCGGTGCGCGTCCTTGCCGTGTACTTCCGCCTCCCGGACGGCGCAAAACCGGTCGTGAAGTACAACTTCTGCAGTGCGGACGACGCCGACCGCTACCCGGAGCGCAATCCGACATCGTGGGCAATCTGGTGTTCCGCGGACGGCGAGACGTGGCGTCTTGTGGACGAACGCACGAATGCGTTTTCGCCCAAGTCGATGTTCACGTGGTGGAACGGATCGCGTCCGTATTCCTTCGGCGGCGAGAAGCCCTGCGAGGACATGGCGGACGAGGTGAACCCGTTCATCGGCGCCGTCACGCAACATCCGCGCAGCGCGCTCGGAGGACACGGCCTCGGCAAGACGTTCCCCGACAACGGCTGCGGCTACTCCTACCACCACGAAACCATTGAGGGCTTCAGCTTCACGCACCTCTCCGGCGTGGGTTGGTACGGCGACTTCGGTAACTTCCAGGTGATGCCGACCGTAGGCGCGCGCAACCTCGACCGCGACAAGGCGAAAAGCGCCTACTCCCACGAACGCGAAGTCGCCGAGGCGGGCTACTACGCCGTCACGCTCGACCGCTACGACATCCGCGCCGAAATGGCCGCTGCACCGCGTGCGGGCATTCTGCGCTTCACTTACCCGGAATCGAAGGAGGCGCGCATCCAAATTGACCTCGGACGGCGCATAGGGCAGCTCGGACGCTGGCTCAAGCACTCGCGCCAGCATGTGCGCGTAGTCGATGACCACACGATCGAAGGGCGCATGGAGTGTCCGTGGGAAGACGGCGGCTGGGGACACGGTGCGGGACGCGTCCACTACGTCGTCAACTTCACCTGCGCATTCTCCAAACCATTCAAGCGCTTCGGCGTGTGGGACAAGGACAAGGTATTCGAGAGCTGCCGCGACTACACCGGCACGAACACAGGTTTCTTCGCCGAGTTCGAAACGTCGTCGGACGAGCAGATTCTCATGCGCGCCGGGCTCTCGTTTGTCGATCAGGATGGCGCGCGCAAAAACCTTGCGAGTGACATCCCCGACTTCGACTTCGACCGTGCCCGCCGCGCCGCGCGTGCCCTTTGGAGCGACGCCTTCGCCGGCGTGAAGGTGAAGGGCGGGAGCGTCGATGACCGGATCGTGTTCGCTACGTGTCTCTACCACGCGCTCATCGACCCGCGCATGATCGGCGACGTCGATGGCCGGTACATGGGCAGCAATGGCAAAATCTACCGCAACGAGCGGTTCACCGCGCGGACCGTGTTCAGCGGCTGGGACGTGTTCCGCAGCGAAATGCCGCTCCTCACGCTGATTCGTCCCGACATCGTGAACGAC